>JAIMBO010000056.1 GCA_023511405.1 Rubrobacteraceae bacterium | reverse complement strand
CCGACCACGGTGCCGACCTTGTCCCCGAGGTCCCGCAGGAGCAGGACATCATCCCGGAAGATCCGGGCGGCATGCCCGGCGTCTCGCCGGGCGAGCGCGTTGAGACCCATGATCGTGAGGCACTGGGCGCAGCTGCGGAGGTCCCCCACCTCCCGGAACAGCGCGAGGCTCTCTCCGGTCCTGGCCAGAACCTGCGCGTGGTCCGCATCGAGCGTGGCGAGCATCCCAAGCGTGAGCAACAGGTGAGCGGCGGCGCGGGGATCCTCCGTACGCTCGAGCAACCCCTCCGCCTCCACACGCAGCGTCTCCACCCGCCCGAGGTTGCCCAGGATCCCCGCGGCGTGCGCCAGGTAGTTGATCGCGAGCGCCTGTCCGACCTCATCGCCGAGCTCTCTGTAGATCCCTAGAGCCTCCTCGAGCATCCCCACCGCCCGGGAGTCGAGCTGGTAGACGGCGATGAACCCGGCTTCTACCAGCGCCCCGGCCCGCAAGGCGGCCGGAGGAGAGCACCCGGCGAGCCCCCTCTCCATCCACCGGCGCCCCTCACCCGGACCATGGGCGTCCCAGAAACGGTCCAGCGCGACCGCCATCCGCAGGCCCATCGCGGCACGCTCCGTGTCCCCCCCGTCCAGGCACCAGCCGAGGGCGGCCCGCAGGTTTCCGTACTCTCCTTCCAACCGCCCGAGCCATGCGGCCTGCCCCGCACCGATCAGCCCGGGCTCCGCCCTCTCGGCCAGGGCGAGGTAATAGCGGGCGTGTAGACCGCGTATCCGCTCCTCCTCCCCGCTCTCCCGGAGCTTCCCGGCGGCGTAGCGTCTCACCGGCTCGAGCATCCTGTAGCGGAGCGTGGCGTCGCGCAGCATAAGGACCAGCGAGCGGTCCACCAACCGCGGGAGCACCTCAAGTACCTCCGGCTCTCCACCCCCGCACGTCAGTTCCGCCGCCTCCAGCGGGAAGGGTCCGGCGAAGATCGAGAGCCGCCGGAACAGCGCCCGTTCATCCCCGTCGAGCATCTCGTGGCTCCAGTCCAGCGTCGCCCGCAGCGTGCGGTGGCGCGGGTCGGCGTCCCGGTCCATCCCGGAGGGGAGAATCTCGAGGCTCTGCTCGAGCCGCCCGGCGACCTTCTCCAGAGGGAGCGACCCCACCCGGGCGGCGGCGAGCTCGATGGCGAGCGGCAGGCCGTCGAGCCGACGGCAGATCTTCGCTACGGCGGGGGCGTTGTGCCGGGTTGGTTCGAAGGAGGTCAACCGGGAGCGAGCCCGTTCGACGAAGAGCTGTGCGGCCTCCGAGGTCATGAGCTCCCCCACGGTTACCTCCTCACCGGCCGGGGGCAGGGAGAGGGTGGGCACCGACCAGACAGTCTCTCCGGGGATACCCAGAGGTTCCCGGCTGGTCGCCAGAATCCTGGTCCGCGCCCCGGCACGCAGCAGGACATTCGACAGGCGGGCCGCCTCCTCCACCAGATGCTCGCAGTTGTCCAGCAGGATGAGGACGGCTTTCCCGCGCAGGTGTTCTTCGAGCAACCCTTCCACCGGACGGCCGGCCCGCTCCGACACGCCAAGCGCCGTCGCCACCGCCTGCACGACGAAAGCAGGGTGGGAGAGCGAGGCCAGCTCCACCATCCACACCCCATCCGGGTAGAGGGGAGCCACCCGCCCGGCCACCTCCAACGCGAGCCGCGTCTTACCCGAACCACCGGCCCCCGTCAGGGTCAGGAGGCGGCTCATCGCGAGGAGACGCTCGATCTCCCGCACTTCCGCCCCACGGCCGATGAAGCTGGTCAGGGAGGCCGGCAGGTTGTGCCGCACGGGAGCCGCACGATTCCCATCCTGCGATCTCCGGTGGCGGCCGTGCAGCAACGGAGCGGGTATCCCGCCGGACCTTATCCTCTCGTAGAGCAGCCGGGTCGTGGGCTCTGGAGACATACCGGGGCCCTCCGCGAACACCCGCCTGAGCCGTTCATACTGGAGGAGCGCCTCACCGCGCCGTCCCTCCGCAGCGTACGCACGCATGAGCCCCGCGTGGGCCTCCTCCTCGTATGGCACCTCGCGGAGCACCAGTTCGAGCGCCTCGATCTGGTCGCCGTACTCCGCACGCTCCTCGTGCAGCGCAGCGAGTTCCATCAGCAGCTCGACCCGCAGCCGGCGCAGAGCATCCCGCCTCTCCTCCGTCCAGGCTTCGTAGCGGTCTTCCGGCAGGAGATCTCCCGCGTAGAGGTCGAGCGCCGGGCGGTAGGCGGCGGGCTCCCGGAGGCGGCGGGCGACGGCGGCAGCACCCTCGAACGCCTCGACATCGACCCGTAGCGAACCGTCCGGACACAGTGAGATCACCCCTCCTCGCAACTGCAGGTACCGGGAAGATCGCTCCCCGGCGCTCCCGAGCGCCCGGCGGGCGAAGTGCAGTGCGCGGTGGAAGTTGTTGGCCTGGGATCTCACGTCAAATTCCGTCCAGAGGACCTCCGTCACCTGATCCCGGTGCAGCCGGTGCCTCGACGCGAGCGCGAGCAGCTTGACGAGGTTCGCCGCCTTGCGCAGCCGCCAGGCCCCGTCATCGACGGGCTGCCCACCGACGGCGACTTCGAACCCGCCGAGAAGCCGGATCAGGATGGGCGCCTCGTTACCGGCTCCCTCCCCCGGCCGATGGGGTTGGAGGACCATGCACACCCCTTTTCGCGCGACGATAGCATCATATATCCCTGCCGGATCAGGCGCCTCCCCCATATGGCATATTCTTCCTCGCCGGGCGCCTCCTACACTTTCACCGCTTGAGGCTGTATCCTCCTGAAGAAGTGCGATCACGAACGACAGCCATCCGTAAGGGGTGAGCGGGTGAGCGCAGGGGTCTCACCGCACCCGCCGGAGAAGCTCTACGAGGGCTACATCTTCGACCTCGACGGGACGATCTACCTCGGCGACGAGCTGCTCCCGGGGGCAAAGGAGCTGGTCGAGAGGCTCAGGGAGCTCGGGAGGCGCCTCGTCTTCCTCTCGAACAACCCCACCAGGGACCCGGCGATGTACGCCGGGAAGCTCACCCGCCTCGGGCTGCCGACGCCGGAGCGTGAGATAGTGAACACCGTCGTCACCATGACCCGCTGGCTGGTCGAGAACCGCCCCGGAGCGTCCGTCTTCCCCATAGCCGAGGAGCCGCTCCGGCGGGCGCTGCGCGAAGCCGGGGTGCACCTCTCCGAGAACCCCGAAGAGATAGAGGTCGTCGTCGCCTCCTACGACCGCACCTTCGACTACCGCAAGCTCAGGATAGCCTTCGACGCGATCTGGTACCACGGTCGGGCGGAGCTCGTCACCACCAACCCTGACCGCTACTGTCCATTGCCGGGAGGGAGGGGCGAGCCGGACGCCGCGGCCATCGTCGCCGCGATAGAGGCGTCGACCGGGGCCAGGTGTACGCTGAACGCGGGCAAGCCTTCGAGGGTGATGCTCGAGGCCGCGCTCGACGCCCTGGGGCTCGAGCAGGGAGAATGCCTGGTGGTCGGGGACCGGCTCTACACCGACATAAAGATGGCCACCGACGCGGGCATGGACTCCGCCCTCGTCCTGACCGGCGACAGCGGCATCGAGGACGTGCAGCGGGCGCCGGAACACGAACGCCCGACCTACGTCCTCGACAGGATAGACCGGCTGCTCCCCGGTGGCTGACCGCCCGGGCGTGATGCAGGACGGGGATGGACCCCACAAGGCAGGGAGCGCTTCGGATGGCGAAACGGCGGCAGAAGGGAGGAAAGAGAGAATGATCGCGGCGGTCTTCGAAGGACCGGGCAGGCTCGAAGTCAGAGAGGTGGAGAACCCCGAGATAGGCCCCGACGAGGTACTGCTCGAGGTGGGGGCCAACACCGTGTGCGGGACGGACGTGAGGATCCTGCGCGGCGAGAAGAAGCGAGGCGTCAAGCCCGGCACGGTGATAGGGCACGAGATCGCAGGCCGCATAGCGCGCGTCGGGAGGAACGTCAGGGGCTACGAGGAGGGGCAGCCCGCCGCCCTCGCCCCGGTGATCTCCTGCGGCCGCTGCGCCTGCTGCAGGCGGGGGATGGAGAACGCCTGCCTCTCGCCGCACATCTTCGGCTACGACACCGACGGCGGGCTCGCCGAGTACGTGCGCATCCCGGCCGAGGCCGTCGCCGCAGGCAACCTCTTCCCCGCGAGCGAGGACGTCCCTCCGGAGCACCTCTCGCTCGCCGAACCCCTCGCCTGCTGCGTGAACGGGCACCGCCGCTCGCGGATAGGCGTGGACGACGTCGTCGTCATCCTCGGCAGCGGTCCGATCGGCATGCTCCACCTGCAGCTCGCCCTCCTCGCCGGGGCACGCACCGTCATCGTCAGCGAACCCTCCGAAGCCCGCCGCCGCTTCGCCGCCGACCTCGGGGCGCACGTCACCGTGGACCCGACCAGGGAAGAGCTCGAAGAGGTGGTCTCGCAGGCGACCGACGGCTTCGGGGCGGACTCGGTGATCGTCTGCATCGGCATCCCCGAGCTGGTGAACGACGCGCTGCGCCTCGCGCGGCCCGGAGGGAGGGTCAACGTCTTCGCCGGGCTCGCCGGCAGGGGGCTCTCGGAGGTCGAGGCGAACCTGATCCACTACAACGAGCTCGAGGTCACCGGCTCTTCCAACTCCCGGCGGGTGGACTTCGAGAGCGCGCTGCGCCTGATCGAGAGCGGTCGGGTGCGGGTCGACGGGATGGTGACCCACCGCTTCCCGCTCGCGGAGGCGAAGGAGGCCATAGAGAAATCCGCGAGCGGTGAGGGGATAAAGGTCGCCGTCGTGCCGTAGAATGCCGGGGACGAACCTGAAGAAGGAGGGGCTGAAACCTTGGGCGTTCTGATCGGTGTTGACGTCGGCACCGGCGGCGTGCGGGCGCTGGCGGTGGATGCGGACTCCGGAGAGGTGGTGGCCGAGGCGGGTTCCGGCTACCCGCTCGCGAGCCCCCGTCCCGGATGGAGCGAGCAGGACCCTGATGACTGGTGGCACGCGACCACAGAGGCGCTGCGTGCCCTCGCCGCGCGGGTCGAGGACGAGATCCTGGGGATCGGGCTAACCGGCCAGATGCACGGCTCGGTGTTTCTGGACGGCGCCGACCACGTCATCCGTCCCGCCCTGCTGTGGAACGACCAGAGAACCGCGAGACAATGCCGCGAGATCTCAGAGCGCGTCGGGGTGGAGCGGCTCATCGCGATCTCAGGCAACCCCGCCCTCACCGGCTTTCAGGCCCCGAAGATCCTCTGGTTGCGTGAGGAGGAGCCGGAGAACTACGCGAGGCTCTCCCGCATCCTGCTGCCCAAGGATTACATCCGGCTCATGCTCACCGGCGAGTACGCGACCGACGCCTCCGACGCCTCAGGAACCCTGCTTCTGGACGTGAAGCGGCGCGACTGGTCGCCAGAGATCCTCGACGCCCTCGAGATAGATCGCTCCTGGCTCCCTGAGGTCTTCGAGGGCCCGGAGAAGACCGGCACGCTGCGGAGGGAAGCCGCGGAGCAGACGAACCTCCCCGCCGGCATCCCCGTCGCCGCCGGGGGCGGGGACAACGCGGCCGCGGCCGTCGGGGTCGGGGTGGTGCGCGAGGGCATCCTGAGCTCGTCGGTCGGGACGAGCGGGGTCCTCTTCGCCCACACCGGCACCTTCACACCCGACCCGTCCGGGCGGGTGCACGCCTTCTGCCACGCCGTCCCCGGGGCCTACCACCTGATGGGCGTGACCCTCTCCGCGGGAGGCTCGCTCTCCTGGTGGAGGGAAAAGCTGGGCAGGGACTTCGACGAGCTCGTCGAGGCCGCATCGGGGGTGGAGCCCGGCGCCGAGGGGCTCCTGTTCCTGCCCTACCTCTCCGGCGAGAGAACCCCGCACCTCGACCCGGGGGCGCGCGGGGCCTTCGTCGGGCTCACGATCCGCCACGGCGTGGAGCACATGACCCGGGCGCTGATGGAGGGGGTCGTCTTCAGCCTGCGGGACTCGCTGGAGATCCTGCGCTCCCTCGGGGTGGGGGTGGAAGAGATCCGGGCGACCGGCGGTGGGGCGCGCAGCCCGCTGTGGAGGAGCCTGCAGGCGGACATCTACGAGGAAGAGATCGTACGCACCACCTCAGACGAAGGTCCGGCATATGGGGCCGCGCTCCTGGCCGGGGTGGCCTCCGGGGTCTACGGGGACGTCGCGGAGGCCGTCTCACGCGTGAGGCTGCGCGGGGAGGTCACACGTCCCGATCCGGAGCGGGCGAGGCTCTACACGGAGTACTACCGGATCTACCGCACCCTCTATGAGGCGAACCGGGAGGCGATGCACGCCCTCACGCAGCTCGCGGGAGGCGGCTGAGAGCTTCGTCGGCGGCTCCCTCTCTGCTAACATCGGGCGCATGGCAGCCATCCTGAGATCGGTGCTCTCGATGTCGGCCGCGACGGCCCTCTCGCGCATCACCGGCTACGTGAGGACGTTCACCCAGGCCGCGGTCGTCGGGAGCGGCACGGTCGTCGCGGAGGCCTACACCTACTCCAACTCGCTGCCGAACCAGATCTACGAGCTGTTCATGGGCGGGATACTCTCCTCCATCTTCATCCCGCTCCTGGTCGAGCGGCTCTCGCGCCACGGGGAGCGCGACGCCCGGCTGCTGGCGAACGCCCTCGCCACGCTGGTCGTCCCCTTCCTGGCGCTCATCACCCTGCTCGGGATCGTCTTCGCCCCCGCGCTCGTCGGCTTCATAACCGACTGGAAGGCGTCCAGCTCCCTCTCCCCCGCCGAGGCAGAGAGGACGACGGAGCTCGCGGTGCTCCTCTTCCGGGTCTTCGCCGCCCAGATCTTCTTCTACGGCGTCGCGGCGCTCGAGATGGGCATCCTCAACGCCCACCGGCGCTTCTTCCTCCCGGCATTCACCCCGGTCCTGAACAACCTGATCGTCATCGCCTCCTTCGGGGGCTACGCCCTGCTCTCCGGAGCACACCCCTCCCTCGCGCTGCGGGTGCTCGCCTTCGGGACCACGCTCGGGGTGGCGGCGATGGCGCTCGCGATGCTCCCGGCCGTCCTGCGGCTCGGCTACCGCCCGCGCCCGGTGTTCGGTCATCCCTCGCTCGCACCCGCCGCCAGGCTCGCCGGGCCGATGCTCGTCTTCGTCGTCTGCTCGGTGGGGGTGCAGGTCGCGGCGAACTACTTCGGGTCGGCGGCGGGCGGCGTCTCGGACCTCTGGTACGCGTTCATGATCTTCCAGCTCCCCTACGGCATCTTCACCGTCTCCATGGCGACCGCCCTGATGCCCGAGCTCTCCGAGAGCTACGCCCGCCGGGACGCGGCGTCGTTCCGCTCCACCCTCTCCTTCGGCCTGAGGACGATGACCTTCGTCCTCGCTCCGGCCGCGGTAGGAATGATCGCGCTCTCCCGCCCCATCGTCGGCTTGCTCTACGAACACGGCAACTTCACCGGCCAGGATACGCTCTCGGTCTCGGTTTTGCTCGCCGCGTACGCGGTCGGGCTGCTCGGTTACGCGGCCTACTTCGTGCTCGTCCGCTCGTTCTACTCGCGGCAGAACACCCGCGCTCCGGCGACCCTCAACGCCGGGCTCCTCGTCCTGTACGTCGTGCTCGGACACCTCCTACTGAGGTGGCTCGGGCTCGTCGGGGTCGCGCTGGCCTTCTCTATCTCCTACACCATCCTGGCCCTCGCCCTGCTCCTGGCGATGCGCCGGGTACTGAAACGCCTGGGCGGCAGGGGGATGCTGCGCTCCTTCTCGCGCATCGTCCTCTCCGCGGCGGGCATGTACGTCACGGCCCGAGCGGGGCTCGCCCTGACCGGGCCGGGCCCGGGGCTCCTCGGGCACGCCGCCGTCCTCGTCGGGGTCGGCGGCGTCTCGCTCGCCGTCTACCTGGCGGTGGCGGCCCTGCTCCGGACCGAGGAGCTGGGATACGCCCTCTCGCTCCTCCGGAGAAAGGCCGCGGCAGGGAAGGGCTAGGAAGCCCTTCCCTGCCGCTCGCGTACCGCGCGGACCATCTCCTCCGGGGAACGGTCGGTCTCGTCGCGGCGCTCGTCCATCTTCACCACCGTGTAGACCCTCCGCGCCCCGGCCTCGAAGACCGCCTCCTGCGCCCGGTCCAGCGCCCGGTAGAACTCCTCCCGGCTCTCTGCCTCGACGGTCGTGCCCATCGCCTCCAGCGTGCACCTGAGCCCGGAGGACTCGAAGGCGCTAACCGCAGCGGCGACGTACTCGCTCACGCCGGTCTTTTCGGTCCCGACCGGGACCACGCTCACCTCGGCTATGATCATCTTTCTCTCCTCTTCAGTCCCACTCGGGCGCGAGCCCGGCCGGGCTGGTGATCCGCCCGTCGGGACGGGCGAGGGACGAGATCCTCTCCATCTCCTCCTGGGAGAGCTCGAAGTCGAAGATGTCGAAGTTCTCCTCGGCCCGCCCCGGGTTCGCGGTCTTCGGGATGGCGACGACCCCCTCCTGCTGGATCAACCACCGCAGCGCCACCTGCCCCGGGCTCTTGCCGTGGGAGCTTCCGATCTCGCGCAGCGTCTCGTCCTCCTGCACCCGCCCCTTCGCGAGCGGGCTGTAGGCCGTGAGCGCCATCCCCTCGGAGCGCAGCTTCCCGAGCAGCTTCGACTGGTCCAGATACGGATGGTACTCGACCTGGTCGGTGACGAGCGGCGCCTCGCTCAGGGAGACGGCCCGCTCGACGAGCTTCGTCGTGAAGTTGCTGACCCCGATGTGCCGCGTCTTCCCCGCGGATCGCCCCTCGTTCAGGGCCCCGATCGTCTCCTCGAGCGGCACCTCGGGGTTGGGCCAGTGCAGGAGCAGGAGGTCCACGTACTCCGTGCGCAATCTCCGGAGGCTCTCGTCCACCGAGTTCAGCAGGTCGTCGTGCCTGAAGCGGTCCGGCCAGACCTTGGTGGTGAGGAAGACCTCCTCCCTGCCGACCCCCGAAGATTCCAGCGCCCGGCCTACACCGGCCTCGTTGCCGTACATCTGCGCGGTGTCGACGTGCCTGTATCCGACGCCGAGCGCGTGCGAGACCATCCGTTCGGCATCCCCTTCCGGGAGCCGGTAGGTTCCGAAACCGAGGACAGGTATCTCCGCTCCGTTCGCCTTTACCTTCTGCATACCGCTCGAAAACCTCCCATCAGATATCACCGATCGGCGTCCCACGATCTCTTACCCGCAGAACCCGAGCGGATAACAGGAGTCTCGGAGCGAGGGGTGAACGAAGATACCGGGAGAAGCGGGCCTGGCAGGATTCGAACCTGCGACACACGGCCCCGGAAACCGTTGCTCTATCCCCTGAG
The DNA here is from genome assembly GCA_023511405.1 of Rubrobacteraceae bacterium. Lineage (GTDB taxonomy): Bacteria > Actinomycetota > Rubrobacteria > Rubrobacterales > Rubrobacteraceae > Rubrobacter_E > Rubrobacter_E naiadicus. Next base: position 5,995 of record JAIMBO010000056.1, on the reverse strand, counting down.
CTACAGGCCCATGAACCAGCTAGATATGCTATCAGGAGAGCCTTTCTTCTTCAATCGCTTTGTTAAGCGGCCGCTAAACGGGTAAACTAGCTCGGATCGGGTCATGTACGCGGTGATCTCGGACATCCACGCCAACCTGGAGGCGCTCGAGGCCGTGCTGGACGACATGCCCGAGGGTGTGGAGCGGGTCTTCTGCCTCGGGGACGTCATAGGCTACGGGGCGAGCCCCAACGAGTGCTGCGACATCGTGCGCGAGGCCGGGATGCCGCTCATCACCGGCAACCACGACCTCGCGGTGACCGATCTGAGCACGGACCTCGCCTGGTTCAACCCGGTCGCGGCCGCGGCGGTGATCTGGACCCGGGGCCAGCTGAGGAAAGACAACGCCGCCTTCCTCCTTTCGCGGCCGAGGACGATGCGGCACCACGACGCCATGTTCGTGCACGGTTCGATACGCGACCCCGACGAGTACATCCTAAACGGCGTCACCGCGAGCGAGAACCTGGAGATACTGCGCCGGGACCACCCGGAGGTGGAGGTGTGCTTCTTCGGCCACACCCACGTCAAGGCGATAGCCCCGGCCCCGAACGGATCCGTCTCCGGCGAGAAGTGGCTGGACCTGGGATCGCACGGTCCCTATCTGGTCAACCCGGGCTCCGTCGGCCAGCCGCGCGACGGGGACACCTTCGCCTCGTACGTGCTCGTGGAGGAGGGGGAGGGAGGTCCGTGCGTCACCTACCGGTTCGTCGAGTACGACATCGAGGGCGCGCAGGAGAGGATCCGCAGGGCCGGGCTCCCGGAGGTGCTGGCGGAGAGGCTCGCCGTCGGCCGTTAGGGCAGGATGGGTGAGGACCGCTTCATCAAACTGTTCACCGTGGAGGAGGCGAACGGGCTCCTGCCCCGGCTCAGGGAGCTCTTCGCCGAGGTCGCAAGACACCGGGACGCGATGCGCGACAGGAACCTCCAGGTGGAGGAGGTGCTGGAGAACGCCCCAGCCGACAGCGGGAGCAGGGCCGCCTCGGAGTACCTGGCGGAGGCCCACGGGCTCTACAGGAGCATGGAGCGGATCCGGGAGCTGGGCGTCATGCTCAAGGACCTCGACGCGGGGATCATGGACTTCCCCTGCGAGCGAGGCGGGGAGCTGGTCTTCCTCTGCTGGCACCCCAGAGAGGAGAGCGTGCGCTACTGGCACGAGGTCGAGGATGGCTACCGGGGCCGCAGGCCCATCTCGGAGCTGTGAGGGTAGTCCTGCAGCGGGTCAGGGAGGCCTCGGTCTCGGTCGGCGGGGAGAAGGTCGCAGAGATCGGACGCGGCCTGCTCTTGCTGGTGGGAGTCGCCGAAGGGGATGGCGAACCCCAGGCCGACTGGCTCGCGGGGAAGATAGCGGGTCTGCGCATCTTCGGAGATGAAGCGGGAAAGATGAACCTGAGCGTGAAGGACACCGGCGGCGAGATCCTCGCCGTCTCCCAGTTCACCCTGCTCGCCGACACCAGCCGGGGCAAGAGGCCGAGCTTCGTGCGGGCGGCCCGGCCGGAGGAGGCAGAGCCGCTCTTCGAATACTTCTGCGAGAAGCTGCGTGAGGCCGGGGTGGGGACGGTGAAGAGAGGCGTCTTCGGCGCGGTGATGGAGGTCGCGCTCGTGAACGACGGTCCCGTCACCATAGTCCTCGACCGATGAGGAGAGCCGCCGGGCGGCGGCTCTCCTTCAGGTAAACCTACCTCCTGCACAGCCCCCCCGGAACGCTGGTGTTGCACCGGTTGCCGACGAACCGGTTGCCCGACCCAGAGCCATCCCAGAAGATATCCGGCCCGTTGCGCACTATCGTGTTGCCGACGACGGAGTTGTCCTTCGGCGGCGTCCCGCCGAGACCACGCACCACGACGACCCCACCCCTGACAATGCTCGAACCCGAGGCGACGTTGCCGGTGATCGAGTTGCCGGCGAGGCTCACGTCGTGCGCGCCGAGGATCGCGACGCCGACCCCGGAGATGGCCGGTATCTCCTCGTGCGCCGGACACGAGCGCGAGTTGTTCTGTACCTTATTGCCGACCATCCTGAACGCGCCGGCCGGTCCCGGCTCGTCGGCCAGGAAGAGCGCACCCAGGCAGTTGTCGTGGAAATCGTTGCCCGCGATCCTGCCGTGGGTGGCGTTGCGGACCAGGATACCGAACTCGTTGCCGTAGGAATCGTTGCCCACCACCGTCGCGTTCGCGTGCGGCGAGTCGCCGACGTAGAGCCCGGCCTCCCCGGTGGAGCCGCTCGTGGTGTTGGAGATCATCCGCGTCCCGGTCGAGTCGAACGCCGCGATGCCGTACTCGCCGTTGTCCACGGCGCGGTTGTGCATGAACGTGGCGTCCCTGGCACCGAGGGCGAAGATCCCGAACTCATCGAAGTCGCGGACCGTGAAACCAAAGATGCCGACGCCGCTCACGTAGCCCGCGACCTGTCCGGTAGCGGGGTTCACGTCCCCGAGGACGCAGAGACCTACGGAGCCGCACGGACCCGGCCTGGCGGGCGGTCTTATCACGGCGTGCCGACCCAACAGCCGCAACCCATCCTTGCGGATCACCACGCTCTCGCGGTGGGTGCCGCGTACGATGATGGTCGTGCCCGGCCGGGCGTGGTTTACCGCAGCCTGTATCGACTGCCCGGGACCGACGAACACCGTCCCGGAACGGGCCGGGCTCTTCGCCAGCACGACGCCCGCCACGGCGGCGGACGCCAGCGATACGGCGAAGATCGAGGCGACGAGAAGTTTTATACGAACCCTCATGACTCCTTCCTTCTCCCGTAGTCAGCAGCCGGAGATACGAGCCCAACGACAGCCTCCCTCACCTCCTTCCGCCCGAAGCCTTTCTCCGGCCTTCCTGCAACCGATGTTGCAGGAGGTACGGGCGCGGCACATCCCCCATATGGTCTATTTTTTACAAACTTCCGTCGAGACGGTGCCCTCGACGTAGAGGGTGGCCGGTCGTGTGTACCCTTCGCGCAGGATACGCTGGCGGAGGGCTTCGATCCGCCCGGGGTGAGAGCGGGCGAGGGCCGGGTAGGAGCCGGCGGGGTCGCAGAGCTCCCGCAGGACGAGCTTCTCGAGGTGCCGGATGCGGAAAGGCGGCGAGATCCGCCAGCGAACGCGCGCGAGGACGGCCTCGTGCAGCGAGATCAGACGCCCGGGCGGGCCGATGCCGTAGAGCACGGCACCCGAGCGCTCGCGGGCGGCGAGGCGCTGGAGGTTCTCGTCCTCGAGCTGTGTCGCGGGTACGGTGTCCACGAAATCGCTCGTCGCGATCCGCCCGCCGGGGCGCGTCACGCGGGCGAGGGCGCGGAGGGCATCGCTGGCCGGTCTTCTCCCCACGTCGAGCTCGTGGAAGAGCCCGGCGGAGTAGACGAGGTCGAAGGACTCTCCGGCGAAGGGCGGGTCGAAGACGTCCCCACGGACGAGGCGCACGGGGCAGGGGACTTCCGCCTGCGGGAGCAGGGTGCGGGCCGCCTCGATCCTCTCCGGGTCCGCCTCGAGCGCGGTGAGGCTCCCGCCGGATCCGACGCGCCGGGCGAGGCCTTCGATCCAGAGCGGGGACGCCCCTCCCGCGTAGAGGACGCGGAGGCCCCCGACGTTCCCGAGCAGGTCCAGCTCGCGGTCGCAGAAAGAGATCAGGTCGCACTCCAGCTCGTCGCGCTCGTCCGGGGAGAGCGGGTCACCTTTGTATAATCTCTGCGGCATGAAGGTGATTGTCGCAAGGGATCTCGTAAAGTACCACGGCGGCGAGGTGAAGGTCCTCTCCGGGGCCTCCCTCGCCGTGGAGTCCGGGGAGAAGGTCGGCCTCGTCGGGCGCAACGGCGCCGGCAAGACGACGCTCCTGAACATCCTCGGCGGCCGGGAGGAGCCCGACGCGGGGAGCGTCGAGCTCGTCGGCGGGGCCGTCGTGGGGATGACCCCGCAACAGCTCTACGCCGGCGAGCGCGGGCGAAGGCCCGTCGAGGAAGAGATGCTCTCGGCCTTCGAGCCCCTGATCCGCCGCGAAGAAGAGCTCGCGGAGCTGGAGCGTTTGATCTCCGAAGACCCCTCCGAGGCCCTGCTCGAGCGCTACGGACGACTGCAGGCCGAGTTCGAGCGCGACGGGGGCTACGAGTACCGGGCGCGGGCGGCCTCGGCGCTCTCCTCGCTCGGCTTCGAGCCGGAGGACTGGAAGCGCCCGGCCGGATCCTTCTCCGGTGGGGAGCAGAGCCGCATCGCCCTCGCACGCCTCCTGCTCTCCGAGCCGGATCTCATCCTGCTCGACGAGCCGACCAACCACCTCGACCTCGGGGCGATAGAGTGGCTCGAGGGGTTCATCAAGAACACCCGCTCGGCCGTGCTCGTCGTCTCCCACGACCGCTACTTCCTGGACAACGTCGTAACCTCCATCCTCGAGCTCGAGGACGGCAGGATCACGCGCTACACCGGCGGCTACTCGGAGTACGTCGCCCAGAAGCGGGCCCGAACCGAACAGCTCGCCCGCAAGGCCAGGGCCAACGAGGAGAGAAGGGCGCAGCTTGAGCGCTTCATCGAAAAGAACCGGGCCAAGGCCCGCAAGGCGAGCCAGGCCAAGAGCAAGCAGAAGCTCCTGGAGAGGATGGAGAAGATAGAGGTCCCCTCCACCCGCCAGAAGAAGGTCCATCTCGACCTCGGGGGCGAGAGGGTGCGCGCCGGACGCGTCGTCCTGGAGATGGAGGACGTGCGCTACCGGCACGAGGATGAACAGGAGATGCTCCTCGAAGAGATCGACCTCGTCGTCGAGCGCGGCGAGCGGGTGGCGCTCCTCGGCCCCAACGGGACCGGCAAGAGCACGATCATGCGCCTCGCCTCGGGCGAGCTCGAGCCGCTCTCGGGCACCGTACGCCTCGGGCACAACGTCATCCCGGCCTACCAGGACCAGCAGCTCGCCCGGCTCGACCCGGGGAAGACCGTGCTCGACGAGCTGCGGGACGCCACCGGCCTCGACCCTGCGGACGCCCGCGACCTGCTCGGCGCCTTCCTCTTCTCCGGCGACGACGTCTTCAGGAAGGTCGCGGTCCTCTCCGGCGGGCAGAAGAGCCTGCTCTCCCTCGCCGAGATCGTCGCGAGCGACGCCAACTTCCTGCTCCTCGACGAGCCGACCAACGACCTCGACATCCCCGCCCGCGAAGCCCTGGAGGAGGCGCTGCTCGACTACCGGGGGACGATCCTCTTCGTCTCGCACGACCGCTACTTCCTGCGCAGGATCGCGACCCGCATCGTCGAGCTCGAGGGCCGCACCCTCCGGAGCTACCCCGGCGGCTACGGTTACTACCTCTCCCACCGCCGCCTCGACGCGAAGGACTCCTCGAAGAAGACCCGACGGCGCCTGCGCCCGGGCATGGACCGGAAGCAGAACGTCCTCGCCACCCGGCTCGTCGCCGTCGAGGGCGAGATAGACGCAACCGAGCGCCGCATAAACCGCCTGGAGAAGGAGCTCGCCACATCAGAACTCTACTCCGACGGCGAGCGCTCGCGCCGGCTCGTTACCGAGCACCGCCAGCTCAAGAGCACGCTCGAAGGGCTCTACGCGGACTGGGAGGAGCTCATGGTCGAAGCCGAAGAGGCGGGGATATAAAAGTAAAAAGAAGTCGGGACGAGAGGATTTGAACCTCCGACCTCCTCGTCCCGAACGAGGCGCGCTACCAGGCTGCGCTACGTCCCGACTGAGCAGGTATTATACCAGCGAAAACCACCCTTTCAGCCTCAGACGGCGATGAACTTCCTGTCCCGGCTGGCGTAGAGCTCGAGGGCCTCGGTCATCGCCCGGGCGAGGGTCTCCGGGTAGGAAGGATCGCGGGCCATCTCCAGCTCCCCCGGGTTCGTGAGAAAGAGCGGCTCGACCATGACCGCCGGGATGTTCGTCTCGCGCAGGATGTCGTAGGAGCGGCCGAACTCCCCGATGTCGCAGGTGCCGAGGGCCCGGCAGATCCCGCGCTGGACGTAGGTCGCGGCCATCTT
>JAIMBO010000002.1 GCA_023511405.1 Rubrobacteraceae bacterium | reverse complement strand
CATAGGCCGCTGGGGCAACTACTTCAACCAGGAACTCTTCGGGCATCCCTCGAACCTGCCCTGGGCGATCAGGATAGCCCCGCAGTACCGACCGCCCCAGTACGCCCACTACACTTCGTTTCAACCCACCTTCTTCTACGAGTCCGTGTGGGACTTCTTCGTCGGGCTCACGCTGTTGTGGATCGCCCGGCGCTCCGGGTGGAACCTCAAGCGAGGAGACATCTTCTTCTTGTGGGCCGTCCTTTACTCCTTCGGCCGCTTCTTCACGACGATGATGCGGGTCGACACCGAGTTCCCGATAGTCGGGGGGATAAGCGGCAACCTGCTGGTGAGCGCCGCCCTGGTGATAGGATTTTCGCTGGTCATCTTCCTGCGGCACACCGTGGGCTCCGGCAAGGGGGCGGGGGAGAAGCAGGGGGGGTGAGGAAGTCCTGAGCCAGAGCGAAACGCTATGGCACCATAGCGTTTCGCGTATCCCTGGGGGGCTTGGCCCGCGGTATACTCATCTGGAAGAATCGTGAAGTTCGTGGCCGACCTCATAGGGCGTATCCTCATACTGTTCATCAGGCTCTACCAGCGGTTCGTCTCGCCGGCGTTCCCGCCGTCGTGCCGCTTCTACCCGAGCTGCTCGGAGTACGCCGTGCAGGCGATTCGCAAGCACGGTCCCTTCAAAGGGACTCTCATGGCAGTCTGGCGTCTCCTGCGCTGCAACCCGTTCTGCAAGGGCGGCTACGACCCGGTCAAGTAGAAAAGAGCCAGAGGCCGAGCAGCAGGAGTTCGATCCCGAGGACGGCGACGATCGGGAGCGCCGTCCTCCCGGGTTTTCTCGCGTAGAGCGATGGAGCCATGAGCCAGCCGTAGAGGGCCCCACCCACCAGACCCCCGATGTGCGCCGTGTTGCTTATGTGGGGGATGGAGAAGCCGATCCAGAGGTTGAGCACGGTGAGGATGATGAGCTGGCGCACCACGGGGTTCTCCCAGGAGAAGGCTCCGCGCCGCAGTGCGTAACCCAGGATGCCGCCGACCAGACCGAAGATGGCTCCGGACGCCCCGACCACGGCCGTATCGAAGCCGCCGAAGTAGAGGTAGGCTATCCCGCTCGCGAGGCCGCTCAGGAGGTACATGGCGAAGTAGCGGACCCTTCCGAAGGAGAGCTCGGCGAAAGAGCCCAGGAAGTAGAGCGAGAGCATGTTGAGGGCGATGTGGACGAGCCCTGCGTGCAGGAACATGCTCGTCAACAGCCGGTAGAGCTGTCCTTGTGCGACCAGCGCCGGGAGCAGCTCGCCGGCCCGGAGCACCTGCGGCGGCTGGGTGACGAGTCCCGCGTTCAGCGGGTAGCCGTAACGCACCGCTCCCAGGTAGGCCACCACGAGGTAGGCCAGGACGCTGGCCCCGATGAGGGCCGTCGTTGCGGGCAGACGCTGGATGTCTCCCTCCCCTAGAAGCCGGGGAAGCGGCCGCTGCGACCCCCGGAGCGTCCGACCTCACGCACGGCGTCACCGACCTGTACCTTGGAGAGGTCTTTGAGGGGGCCGCCGAGCATCGATTCCAGGTCGTCCTCGTCGCCCGTGCTGGTCCCGAAGCTCTGTACCTGGACGTTCTCGCCGAACATCTGGCTGAAGATGCGTTGCAGGTTCTCCTGCATCTCGCCCAGATCTCCGAACGGAGTCATCGGGCCCTGCAGCCGGGCGACGGCGAGCCGGTCCTTGACCTCGGTGACCTCGGCTCTGGCCTTCACGTCCTCCACGGTGCCGAGCGTCTCGCCGGTGTCCGGGTCCCACACCTCTTCGCCGCCGGGTGAGAAGATCTCGAAGAGCATCCCCGGCTTGACCCCGTCTTTGCTGCCGCGGTTTATGACGATCTCGTTGTTGGTGAGTATCTTGGCGACCTTGCCTTCGACTGCCATCTCAGGATCGCTCCTTGGGGTCTCTCGCTGATTCTACGAAAGGATTATATCTGCCGAAGGGTGATGTTCAGGCCGGTACAATCCCGGCATGCGATCTTCGAAGGAACGGACGGTCAGGGTGGGCCGGCACCTGCCGACCTCCGGCGGGCTCTCGAAGACCCTGCAGAGAGCGCGGGAGATGGAGCTGGAGACGCTGCAGATCTTCGTCTCCAACCCTCAGTCGTGGGCGGCGCCCGCGGAGAGGTCCGACGCGGACGATTTCGTGCGTGGTCTACGGCGGCTCGGGATCCGGCCGGCGGTTGCGCACGCGAAGTATCTGATCAACCTCTCCTCCCGCGACGACGCGCTGAGGGAACGCAGCGTAAGGGCGCTCGCGCTCGAGCTGGCCGCCGCCGGAAGTCTGGGACTTGAGCTGGTGGTGGTCCACTGCGGGAGCCACGGTGGGGAGGGGAATGAACGGGCTCTGGAGCGGCTCGTGGAGGGCCTCGAGAGGGCGCGGGAGGAGTCTCTGCGGCTCACGCCCTCTCCGGCCGACCTCGCGATAGAGAACTCCGTCGGGGCGGGAACCCAGCTCTGCTCCTCGCTGTCGGAGCTCGCGCTCGTGGCCCGGCGGGCCGGGGTCGGGGTCTGCGTCGATACGGCGCACGCCTTCGCCGCCGGGTACGACCTCTCGGATGCCGGGGCGGCTGATCGCCTGGCTGGCGAGGTTCGCGGGTTGTTCGATGATTCGCTCGCGCTCCTGCATCTCAACGATGCGGCCAACGAGCGCGGCAGCCATAGGGACGGGCACCGGCGCATAGGGGAGGGCCGGGTGCCACTGGAGGCGTGGCGGGGGTTGCTCGCAGGTCTGCCTGGCATACCGGTCGTGATGGAGACGCCCTACGCGACGTCCGAGGTGGACATCGGACAGGTGCGCCTGGTGAAGCGGCTCGCCCGCGAGTTGCCAAAACGGTCCGGCTAAAGTTAGAATTGGCCCATGAAGGTGGAGATGCAACCCAGGCGGGAGAGAACCGACCTTCTCGCGGCGATCGGCGAGACCCTTCGCGCCGAGCGCAACGCCCGCGGCCTCACCTTGCGCGAGGTTGCCGAGCGTTCCCATATCTCCGTCTCTTACCTGGCGGAGATAGAGCGGGGGGAGAAGGACCCCTCCTCTCGAGTGCTCGAGAGCGTGGCCCACGGGCTCGAGATGGAGGTGAGCGACCTCCTCGTCCGTATAGCGGTCGCGCTGGAGCCCGCTCCCGTGCTCCCCGTTACGGAGTCCCTCGCCGCCGCCTGAGACCGCAGCTCCTGTCGCAGGGGCTGTAGAGCCCTGCCCTGTGCCGTCCCGGGTTCGTGAGCCCGCCTCCGGCGCCGCTCATCACGGGCTACCGAGGAAGTAGGGGATGAGCACGCTCAGCGTGTTGTAGGCGGCGTGCGCCGTGAAGCTCGTCGTGGTATTGAAGTGGCGTCGCAGCAGGCCGAGCCCGGCCGAGATCAGGAAGAGGTAGATGAGGATCACCGAGGGGCCGTACTCGAGGTGCATCGAGGCGAAGAGCACCGAAGTCAGGGGAATCCCCAGTACGGGCTGCACCGCGCCGCGAAAGAGCGTCTCTTCGCCGAGCGCGGCACCTACGCCGAGCAGCAGGGCGAAGAGCACGGCCTGCGAGGGGGACATCCCGCCGGTCCCGAAGAGGCTCGTGGAGAGATGCCCGACTCGTCGGCTGAGCTCCGGCTGCAGCAGGGTGAACACGCGATCCGCCACGGGGGAGAGCGCGAGGGCCGCCACCACGAACAGCGCGGCGGCCGCCAGACCTCTGAGGCTCAGGTTCCCGTACCCGAGGCGTGCCAGCGTCTGGCGCAGGTTGCGCCGGACCCCGAGGCCGACGCCGCAGACGGCGACGATCACGAACGGCAGCTCCGTTCCCAGTACGGTGGTCGGTGAGAGGCGTGCTCCCTCACCCAGCGAGCGTGCCCCGAGGCTCGTGACCTGTTCGAAACCGAGGATTCCGACCAGGTTGTTGGTGAACAGCACCATCACGAAGAGCCACAGGGCGAGGAAGACCGGTGGCTCTGACCACTTCCCTCCCCGGCTCCTGCCGAGTATCTTCAGCAGCGGGGGGACGCACAGGCCGAGCCCCGCCACGCCGGCCACCAGCATCCCGATGGTCTCCAGCCGGATCAGACGCCCCGGAACGATGGACGCGGCCGCGCCCGAGACGCTCGTGACCACGAGCAACACGCCGACCAGCAGGGTGAGGAAGGAGAGGGCCAGGATGAGAACCCAGAGGGATATCTCGGCGGCCCGGCTCTTGCGGGCCCACTGGGCCCACAGGGCGAGCCCGCCGACCATGAGGGCTGCGATCAGGTTGGAGACGGTCGTCATCCAGGATCTCCATCGGTTCGGGGTGCACCTGGGAAAGGTTAGCACACGAAGACGGCCGGCCCGCTCGCCTGCGGGCCGGCCGCTCTTTCCGGGCCGGAGGGGGATCGATGGCCCAAAAAGATTCTCCCCGATCCGAATTACACGCGGGTTACCACCGGGTAACGGTTTGATAACGCCTTCTCAGGCGTCACGCTGTTCGACGTTCTCGAGCACCTCGAGGAGCGGTCCCAGCTCTCGATCTCGGGCTGCTTCGTAATCCTCCAGCGAGTCCGCCCGGCGCGCCAGCTCGATCAGGTGGCCTGTGAGGCCGCTGCCCCGCTGGCGGGAGGCGAGGATGCGCCAGCCGAGCAACCTGTAGAGGTGCGCCACACGCTCGTCTGCGCGTTCGCCCTCGAGCAGCTCCTCGAGCGCCGCGTGCAGCGCTTCGGCTTCCTCGAGCGGCATCTCGAGCCTCACGCGCCGTTCGTCACCCACGCCCTAACGCGCCTTCTCTAGGTAGATCCTGTCCCGCGTGATCACCAGGTGTACCTCCGCCGGACCGTGCCCCAGATACTCGCGCCATCTTCGGTCGAAGACGTCGGAACCGGCGGCGTCGGTCTCTATCAGGATCCCACCTTCAACCTCGCGCAGAACGGCCCGATGCTCCGAGAGCTCTCCTCGACGCACCGGGTCCCGCCGGTAGATCGAATTGCGCGAGCGGAAGCTCTGCACGCTCGAAGGGGTCGTGTTCAGCTCCTGCGCGATCCACTCGTCTCCCCGCCCCTCCTCCACCCAGCGGCGGATCTTGTCCGCGTGCGGTTTCAGCGCCACCCGTCTGCTTCCCATGGTACCTTCTCCCATAGAGGCTAAATTCTAATCTATATGTACCACTTTTGGTTATTACATGCCATATATGGGGGATCTGACCTCAACCGCGGGTCGCTTCTCTCGCGAGACGCCACATCTTCTCCGCGCTCGCTATCGAGTTGAAGTGTATCTCGACCGTGTGCTCTATCTCGCGTGCGTACCCTCCGGCCATCGTCAAGACGACGGGGAGGTGGCGCTCGTGGCATGCGCCGAGTACCATCCGGTCTCGCTCCGCGAGGGCCTCCTTGCTCACCGAGAGCCTGCCGAGGCGGTCACCGGAGAACGCGTCCGCTCCGGCCAGATAGAAGGCGATCTCGGCCTCCGATTCATCGAGGGACCGTTCGAGACCCTCCGCGAGGGCATCCAGATACGCGCCGTCTTCCGTGCCGTCCGGCAGTTCCACGTCGAGGTCGCTCTTCTGCTTGTGGAAGGGGAAGTTCTTCGCACCGTGGATCGAGAAGGTGTAGACCGTGGGGTCCCCTTCGAAGATGCTCGCCGTTCCGTTACCCTGGTGGACGTCGGTGTCGATGATGAGCGCGTGCCTTATCCCTCCCTCGTGTTGCAGGGCCCGGATCGCCACCGCCACGTCGTTGAAGACGCAGTATCCCTCACCCCGGTCGGCGAAGGCGTGGTGGGTGCCACCGGCCAGGTTGGCAGCGAAGCCCTCCTCGAGGGCCGCTGCGGAGGCTTCCAGCGTGGCCCCGCACGAACGCCGCGAGCGCTCGACCATCTGCTCAGACCAGGGGAACCCTATCCGCCGGATCTCATCGCGGGAGAGGGTGCCGGTCTTAACCCTGTCGAGGTATCCCCGGGCGTGGGCGCGCAGCAGCTCTTCGTCGGTGGCCGGGCGTGGCACACGCAGCTCTCCGGGGGAGCAGATCCCCGCCGCCTCGACCCGCTCGCGCAGCATCGCGTACTTTCGCATCGGGAAACGATGCCCTTCGGGGAGGGGCAGGACGAAGCGGTCGCTGTAGAATATCTTCAAGCGGTCTCCTCCGTGGGTTCGTACTCGTAGTGTCCTGTCGGGATGAGGAGTATATACACCCCGTCCGCACCGGCTGTGGTAGCATCCCCTACCTGGTGGAGCCTGTGGAAGAGCCCGTGCAGCAGAGTTTGTTCGAGGAAGATCCGGAGGTACATCCGCCCGAGCCGGGTCTCTACGCGGGAACCTCCGGTTGGTCTTATGCCGACTGGGAGGGAACGCTCTACCCGCCCGGTCTTCCGCCCGGCGGCCGGCTCGCGCGGTATGCCCGGCGTTATGCCACCGTAGAGATCGACTCGACCTTCTACGGCGTTCCGCGTGAAGCGACCGTGCGGCGCTGGCGACGTACGGTACCGCGGGGTTTTTCTTTCGCGGCGAAGTTCCCTCGCGAGGTCACGCACGAGAGGATGCTCGCGGGGTGCGAGGAGCCGGTGGAGCGTTTCGTCGGCGTCATGGGGTTGCTCGGCGATCGCCTGGGACCCCTCCTTCTGCAGCTTCCACCTTACCTGGAGTCCGACGCTGCCTCCCGTCTGGAGTACCTACTCGACCGGCTCCCGGAGGGGCCGCGTTACGCCGTCGAGGTGCGCCACCGGAGCTGGCTGGAATACGGGATCGAGGAGATGCTGCGACGGCGCGGGGTGGCGCTCGTGCTCGTCGACTCCCCCGGCATGCCCCGGCTCGAGGTGGCCACGGCGGGTTTCGTCTACATCCGTCTCCTGGGGGACCGGCGGGAGTTCCCCTCCGGACACACGCGACCCCTGCGTGACCGGACGGAGGATCTGTTGTGGTGGTCGCGGCGGATGGACCGCTTCCTCGCCGAGGGACGTGAGGTCTTCCTCTACGCGAACAACCACTACCAGAACCACTCCCCGAGCACCGTCGACCAGCTCCTCCGGCTGCGCGGGAGGGGCGTGTGATCCCGGTCCTCTTCAGCACCGGCTCGCTCCATACCTTCGGTCTCGTGAGGATCTTCCGCTGGGTCGCCGGGGCCGGATACGACGGCGTCGAGGTGATGATGGACGACAGGTGGGATACGCACCAGCCGGAGTATCTCCGTGCGCTCTCGGAGGAGTACGGCCTGCCGATCCGCGCGCTGCACCCGCCGCTCGGGCGCGGGATGTGGGGGGTGGACCGCGACGAGACCCTGGTGCGCGCGGCCTCGCTCGCCGCCGAGGTGGGAGCGAGGGTGCTCGTCGCCCATCCGCCGCAGGAGGGAGATCTGGAGAGCTGGCGCGAGCGCGTCCTCGCGCGGGTCCGGGCCGAGGGGGTTGCCGTGGCGGTCGAGAACCTCATCCCCCGGGTGGTGAGACGGTTCCCCTTGGGCCGTCGCACGCCGGGGCGCTGTCTGCCGGAGCAGCTGCTGGGGATGGGTGGGGTGACGCTCGACACCAGCCATTGCGCCGCGAGCGGCGTGGACATCCTGCAGGTCCTCCCGGCGCTCGCGGGGGAGCTCAGGCACGTCCATCTCTCGGACTCCCGGCTCGAAGGCGGGGACGAGCATCTCTTGCCCGGGCAGGGGAGGCTGCCTCTGCGGCGTTTCCTGCACGCGCTGCAGGGCTTCGGGTACGCCGGGGCCGTGAGCCTGGAGCTCCACCCCGAAGCCCTCGGGGCGCCGGAGGAGGAGAAGATCCTCTACCGGATGCGTGCCACGCTCGAGTACGTGCGCGAGGGGATGGAGGGTTTCCGCGCCCGCCGGTAGCGGGGCCCGGCGTGGGTTTCAGCGGGAGGGGGACGATGTCGTACGCCCGTCCGAAGACCGCTGCTTCTCGTAGGCGGCGAGGGATACACCGGACTCCGCCCGCCAGACGACCTTCGACACGTCGGCCAGAAAAGCTCCCCCTCTGCCGAGGTCGTTGGTCCCGTACTTGGTGAACTCCGCGAGGACGTAGGGATGTTTGCGGTAGAGGACGATCCCCGCGTCGTTGAACGTGCTGTCCAGCCAGCCTCCCTTGTTCGCGACCTTGACGCTCGGCGGTACGCCGGCCTCCATCCACCACTCCATGTCGTTGTGCCGCAGCAGTTGGATCATCCTGCGGCAGCTCTCCCGGCTCGCGGCCCGGCCCTCGTAGATCTCCGCCAGGATGGTCGCCATGTCGCGGGGGGTGGTGCGGTTGTCCAGGGCGGGGACGGCCGCGCGGTTGTCGCTCAGCTTCTGGTAGAGGACGGTGTGGCGGGCGCCCAGCGAGCGGGCGACCCGGTTGACGTACCCGCGGCCGCCGACGGCGCGGGTGAGCACGTTGGTCGCGACGTTGTCCGAGCGCGTGATCATGAGCCACAGATAGTCCCTTACGGGGAGTTTGGTCCCCACGGGTTCCCAGCGCAGCCCGCCGGCGCCGGGGGCTTTGTCTTCCCGGGTGATGGCGAGCTCCTCTCCGTAGGAGAGCCTGCCCTCGTCCATCCGGCGGAAGACGGCGACCATCACGGCGACCTTGATGACCGACGCGCTGAAGAACGGTTCATCCGGCCTTATGCCGTATCCCGAGCCGTTCTCGAGGTCGATGACGTAGAAGCCGGCTATGCCGGGGTACCTCCTGACGTATCTCAGCGCCCGTTCGAGGCCTGGCATGATGCGCTCCCTGTCCGGGTGGCCCGTGAAGACCGGCCGGGCCGGCTCCACCCGGGCCTTCTCGGGGGAGAGGGGAGGGGCGGAGGCGACGAGGTCCTTCGGGAAGCCCGGGAGGTCCGCTTCGGTCAGGTTCTCGCCGATGCCCAGCACCTTCCACACTCCCCGGGATCGCTCCAGGTAGACGCGTGTGGAACGTCCTCCCTCTACTTCAGCGAGCCTCACGACCCGGTAGGGGCCGGAGGCGTGCGTCGAGATCACCTCCCAGCGGCTCTTCGGCAGCGCCCGTTCGAGGGCCCGGATCGCGGCTTCGCCGGGTTTCGTCGGCCGGGGCTGCGGACCTCTCGCGAGCAGGGGGCGCTTGAGGTCCTCCGGCACGCTCCCGAGGACGGCCTCGATGTCCCTCGGGTTGCCCTTCTCCGGGTCTGGGTTCCGCTGCACGAGCACGGATCTCCGGGCGTGCCAGAGCCCGCCTTCCCGGTGCAGGAAGACGGCGTAGTAACCGTCCGGGCGGTCCGCTGAGACGCGGACCGAGGCCCAGCGGGGGTCGATCACGCTCTGCCGCGCCCCGTAGACCCCGCCGGGGAGAAGGCCCGGCAGCTCCGGAGCGACGCTCGAGTAGGCAGCCCCGGTAATGGACGACGCGATGGGGGTGGGGTGAGGAGCGCCCGCGGACGCCGGTTTCCGGTGCCCGCGGTGGTGCTCCTGCGGCGCGTGCCCGCTTCCGGGCAGCCCGCTGGCAACCAGGCCGGCGGAGAGGAGGACGATCCCCGCGAGCAACGTGAGCCTCGTGTAACGCTTTTTGGTTGCCTTGCCCATGTGCCCGGCACCTCTCAGATGTCGGAGGGTAGCAGTCCCGGATTCGACGGCCACGGGGGAAGGGGATGTCCCTCATGCCTTCCCTGCGGCCCGCGGGGGGATGATACCCTCTCTTTCTGTCCGATTCTCGTTCGTAGGAGAGGTGTCGTATGAGAGACGAGAGGCTCACGAAGCTCGCCGACATGATGGTCCGGTACTCCGCGGGGGTTCGGGAAGGGGAGCAGGTCCTCATCACCGGGGGAGCCGCGGCCGCCCCGCTGATCCGGGAGGTCTACGCCAGCGTGCTGGACGCCGGCGCCGTACCGGTGACGCTGGTTTCGCTCCCGGGGTTGCAGGAGGTCTTCTTCGAGCACGCCAGGGACGCCCACTACCAGAAGACCCCCGCCATCATGCAGTCCATCTACGAGCAGGCCGACGCGTTCGTGCAGATCATGGCCCCGGAGAACACCCGTGCCCTCTCCGGCGTCGACCCGAAGAAACAGCGCGCGCTGGCGCTCCGGGACAAGCATCTGACGGACCTCGTGATCGAGCGGGACCGCTGGATCCTCACGCTCTACCCCACCAACGCCCTCGCGCAGGAGTCCGAGATGAGCCTCCGCGAGTACGAAGAGTTCGTCTTCTCGGCGCTGGCGCTCGACAGGGAGGATCCGGCCTCCTTCTGGCGCGCTCGCTCCTCCGAGCAGCGGAGGCTCGCGGAGAGGCTCGAGCGGGCGAGGGAGGTACGCATCGTGGGTCCGCAGACCGACCTCACGCTCTCCGTCGAGGGCCGGAAGTTCCTCGAAGACTCCGGCCAGCACAACCTGCCCTGCGGGGAGATCTTCACCGGTCCCGTCGAAGATTCGGCCGAGGGACGCATCTACTTCGGCGTCCCGACGGCGGTCGGCGGGAGGGAGGTCTCGGGGGTGAGCCTCACCTTCCGGGAAGGGAGGGTGGTCGAGGCTTCGGCCGAGAAGGGCGAGGAGTACCTGCTGAGCATGCTCGATACCGACGAGGGCGCGCGCTATCTGGGGGAGCTCGGGATCGGGACCAACTACGAGATCCCGCGCGCGACGAGGAGCATCCTCTTCGACGAGAAACTCGGCGGCACCGTCCACCTCGCCCTCGGGCAATCCTACTCCCAGACCGGCGGCAGGAATTCCTCCGGCGTGCACTGGGATCTGATCTGCGACCTTCGGCAGGGCGGGGAGCTCTACGCCGACGGGGAGCTTCTGCAGAAGGACGGACGCTTCGTGGGCTTCGAGTTGTGATCCTGGAGGGTTGACGATGGAGATCGGGGACAGGCTGCTGCGGGTGGGGAACATAGAAGAGGAGTCCGACGTCGAGACCGTGCGCGACCTGCTCGACGAGCTCGGCCTGGATTACGAGTACGTGCGTTCGGAGCCAGAAGATTCCTATCCCCGCTCGGTCTACTTCTACGTCTCCTACGAATCCTCTGAGCACCTCGGACACCTGCTAGACGAGCTCTCCGAACGTCACGGGTACGATGCCGAGATCCTGTGACGCGCCGGGAGGGGCGTATACTAGTCTTCTGCCGCGACGCTCCGGGCAGGCAGATTTTTCAGGGAGGCGTTTTGAAGGTGCGTTATGATACGGTCTTCCTCGACGTGGACGGGACGCTCCTGTGGGTCGACCTCGACATCGAGGGCTACGTGAGAGACCTCGAACGTTACGCGAAGGACGGCCCCATCACGGTCGAGGTGGCGGCGGGTCCGATACGGGAGAGCATGCGGACGCACATCTCGGAGAACATAAACTATCCGACCAGGCAGGAGCTCGAGGCTTTCAAACGCGCGAACGCCGAGAGGACCGCACGGGCGCTCGGGGTCGATGCCCCGGTGGAGGTGCTGGCGGAGATAGCGGAACGCAGGATCTCGTTCCGCCCCTACCCGGAGACGGAGGAGGTGCTCGGGGAGCTCAGGCGCATCGGCTGTCGGCTCTACGTGGTCTCCAACTGGGACGTGCTCCTCGAGGAGGTGATCGACGATCTGGGCTGGTCGGACTACTTCGACGGCCTGGTGGTCTCCGCCGTGGTGGGGGAGGAGAAGCCGGGGCGCGGGATCTTCGAGGAGGCTTTGAGGATGAGCGGGATGGAAGAGGAGCGCGGGAGGGTCGTCCACGTCGGCAACGACCCCGTGGCCGACGTACGCGGTGCTACCGAGGCCGGCATCGACGCCGTCCTCGTCGACCGTTCGGGTGCCGCCGAGGCTCCGGAGGCCGTCGCCGAGATCCCGGACCTGCGGCCCCTGCCGCGGCTGGTGCAGGGGTAGGTGCGTATGGCGAAGGAGACGGGGCGCCCGGCGGTGGACAGGAAGCGCATCGAGCTGGCCGTGCGCGAGATCCTCGAGGCGATAGGAGAGGACCCGGAGCGCGAGGGGCTCATCGGAACCCCCTCCCGCGTGGCCGAGGCCTACGAACATTTTTTCTCCGGCCTGCGCGAGAACCCGGTGGACCACCTGGAGATCGGCTTCACCGAGGGCTACGACGGGCTCGTGCTGGTGCGGGACATAAACCTCTACAGCATGTGCGAGCACCATCTGGTTCCCTTCGTCGGGAAGGCCCACGTCGGGTATATCCCCGACCGTAAGGTCGTGGGGATCTCGAAGATCGCGCGGCTGGTCGAGGGGTACGCCCGGCGCCCGCAGCTGCAGGAGCGTCTGACGGAGCAGATCGCGGACGACCTCTATACGGGACTCGACTCGAAGGGCTCGATAGTGGTGATCGAAGCCGAGCACCTCTGCATGACCGCCCGCGGGGTGCAGAAACCCGGCAGCATCACGGTCACGTCGGCGCTCCGGGGGGTGCTGGCGGAGGACGACGCCCGCCGGGCGGAGGCGATGGGTCTGATCCGCGGCTCCTACCGCTGATCGCTCAGTCGATCAGCTGAGGTGACGCTTCGGGCAGCGCGGCGAGCGCCGCTCCGGCTATCCCGGCCTGGTTGTGCATCTTCGCCGGCACCACCTCGGTTCTGGTGCTGATGTGGGGCAGGAACTTCTCGGACTTCTTGCTCACCCCGCCTCCGACGATGATGAGGTCCGGCCACAGCAGATCCTCCACGCGGTTCAGGTACGTCTCGAGGCGTCTGGCCCATTTCTTCCAGCTCAGGTCCTGCCGTTTGCGGGCGCCGTCGGAGGCCCGGGTCTCTGCGTCGTGGCCGTCGATCTCGATGTGCCCGAGCTCGGTGTTCGGGACCAGCACCCCATCCACGAACAGCGCGCTCCCGATTCCCGTTCCGATGGTCAGCATGAGCACAACCCCCCGCACGCCGCGTCCCGCGCCCCAGCGCATCTCCGCGAGTCCCGCGGCGTCCGCGTCGTTTATCACGCTCACCGGGTTCTCCAGGCGCTTCTGCAGGGTCTTCCGCAGGTCGAAGCCTATGTTCGAGCCGTCGACGTTGGCCGCGGTCTGGATCACGCCGTCCTTGATCACGGCGGGGAACCCGCATCCGACCGGACCTTCCCAGTCGAAGTGCGAGAGTACCTCCAGCACGCTCTCTACGATCGCTTCCGGGGTCGCCGGTTGCGGAGTGCCCACCCGGACCCGCTCGGAGAGCAGCCGGCCCGTCTCGATGTCCACCGGGGCACCTTTGATCCCTGATCCGCCTATGTCCAGCCCGAAAACGTTCATGTGTCCTCCTGGTCCCTCGGCGTTCGGAGGATAATTCTACCGGGCTGGGCCTGCTTCATGAGGGGAGCAGGCCGTCGCCGACGAAGCTCCCCCTGCGCGCTCCGGGCGGACAGGCGAAGATGGCGCTCCCGTCGTGCTCGATGTACTCCATCAGCCGGTCTCGTGAGCCGAGCCGGCGCTGTAGCGGGATGAACTGTCTGCGCGGGTCGCGCTGGAAGCAGATGAAGAAGAGCCCGGCGTCGAGCTGGCCGGTCTCGGGGTCCATGCCGTCGGTGAAGGAGTAGCTGCGGCGCAGGATCTTCTGCTCTTCGTTCTGGTGCGCGAGACGGACGTGGGAGTCGGACGGAAGGAGCCCCGGGTCTACGGGGTCGAACTCGTCCTCTTTGCCGAGCGGTGCCCCACTTTTGCGGTGGCGTCCTATGGTCTGCTCCTGTTCGGTGAGCGAGGAACGGTCCCAGACCTCGATGCGCATCCGTATCCGGCGGGCGACCAGGTACGTCCCGCCGCGCATCCAGCCCGGTCCTTCCCTCCCGACCCAGACGTACCGCCGCATCTCTTCCTCGTCTTCGGCCCGGATGTTGTTCGTCCCGTCCTTGAAGCCCATCAGGTTGCGGGGGGTCTGCTGGGTGCGGCTCGTGCTCGAGGCGCGCCCGAAGCCGGGCTGCGCCCAGCGCATCACGACCACCCCACGCCCCACCCGGGCGAGGTTCCTCACCGCGTGGAAGGCCACCTGGGCATCGTCGGAACAGGCCTGCACGCACAGATCCCCGCCGCACCTCTTGGGATCGAGCTCATCACCGGGGAGCGGGGGGATCTCGACGAGGGCGTCAGGACGCCGGTTCCTGAGCCCGAACCGATCCTCGCCGTCTTTCTCGAAGATGGTCGGCCCGAAGCCGAAGGTGATCGTGAGCCTGCCTGGATCGAGCCCGAGCGCCTCACCCGTGTCGTCCGGCGGCAGGTAGGGTGTGGAACTCTCCTTTCCGAGCGGTGTCCCGGCGCACATCCTGGCCGCGGCCTCGGTCCACCCACGCATCAGCTCGCGAAGCTCCGCCGGGTCTTCCGTCGTGAGGTCGAAGGCGGCGAAGTGCAGCCTCTCCTGCTGGGGGGTCGCTACGCCTCCCTGGTGCTCGCCGTGGAAGGGCTCGGTGCGGCTCTGCGTACCGGCGGCGAGCACCCTGGTCCCGCCGGCCCCGAGCGCGAGCCCGCTCCCCGCGGCTCCGGCGAGGGTGAGGAGCTCTCTCCGGCTGATCTTCTCCCGCGTCACCGTCTAACCTCTCTTCGCGAGCACCTCGCCCATCCGCGAGAGCGGCTCGGCGAGCGCGTCTATCCTCTGGCTCAACCTCCTGCGCTCGTCTCTGGAGAGCTCCTGGTAACCGACCCAGCCGTCTCCCCGACGGTATTTCTCGAGCTCTGCCTCCACCCCGGCGAAGCGAGCTTCTATCTTGCGGGCGAGATCGGGGTTCTTCTCGCGCAGGACGGGCTCGAGCGTCCGGAAGGCGGCCTCCGATCCCGCGACGTTCGCCGCTATGTCGTAGAGGTCGGTGTGCGAGTAACGCTCCTCCTCCCCGGTTATCTTCGACGATGAGACTTCGTTCAGGAGCTCGACCGAGCCGAAGACGATGTCCGACGGCTGGAGCTTTACGCTTCGCACCTTCTCCTCCAGCCTCCTGGTGTCTCGTAAGAGCTCCCTGGCGTACCGGTCCATGCCCCTGGTCGTCCCTTCGGCCCACAGGGCGTGCTCTATCCTGTGGAACCCCGTCCACTCGTCGCTCGGGACGTCGTTCTCCCGGGCGTCTATCCGCGGGTCGAGGTTCCCGAAGCTCTCCGCGACGGGTTCTATCTTCTCGTAGGGTACCCGGGAGGTCGCGTAGAGCTTTTGGGCTCCCTCGAGATCACCCCTCTCCACCGCGCTGGAGAACTTCTCCGTCCGCCGGACGAGGAGCTCCGTCTGCCCCTCGACGTACCGCTGGTATTCGGCGGCGGCCTTCCTCAACCCGGGTGTGGAGGCCAACTCGGGCTGTCTCGCTCGTTCCGACGCCTCGTCTTCCGCCGGGGCCGGCCTCGAGGTGACGAGCTGGCGGTCGGCGCAACCGGCGAGGATCACGAGAAGAACCGAGATCGCCGCGAAGAGCGGCGCCTTGCGCACCGCCACCTGCTACTCCCCGGCCTCCGCCGCGCGGGGGGCGGCGGACTTCTCCCGGTGCGGGCGCAGGAAGGCGTACCCCACCCCGAGGAGGTAGACGGCCCACACGAGGAACTCCAGGAGGTCCGGCTTCGGATCCCACCCGAAGACGCTCCCGAAGACCGTGGTGAAGAAGGTGCCCATCCCCACGACCGGAGCACCCGTGAGATCCCAGAGCGGGTAGAGGATCGCGGGGATCGTTCCGGCCTCCTCGAAGGCGCGCGCCGCCTGCGCGAGGAGCCCGGCGGCAACCAGGATCAGAAAACCCCCCGTGTACCTGAAGAAGGCACTGAGGTTTATCCTCCGCCCCCCGGCGTAGACCGCGTACCCGAGCGCCACCGCAGCCCCGAGACCGGCCACGGAGCCGATCGCGACCTGCAGCGGGGTGGAGGTCTGCGTGATCCCGAAGACGAAGAGCCCGGTCTCTATGCCTTCCCGCAGGACCATCGTGAAGACCAGCAGCCCGAGCGCGAGCGAGCTGCCCTTGCGCACCGCCGCGTCCACTCCCTCGCGCAGGGTGCTCGAGATCGTCCTCGACTCCCGGCGCATCCACAGCACCATGTACGTCAGGACCGCCACCGCGACCAGCATCGCGCTCCCCTCGAAGATCTTCTCCGAGGCCCCCTCGAGCTCGCTCGCCGTGGCGAACAGTACCCCGGCTACCGCCAGCGAGAGCCCGATCGCCACCCCGACACCGCCCCATACCGCCCGAAACCCTTCCCGGTGCCCGATCTTCGCCAGGTACGCCAGGACTATCGCTACCAGCAGGCTCGCCTCGAACGCTTCCCGGAGGAGCGTGACGAATGCTCCCAACACGCTGCGCTCACCTCCTCTGTCTCATGTTTTTACTAATGACAATCATTAGCAATAACTGCGGGACAGGATAGGGGGTGGGCGGTAGTGGATCAAGCCCTGAGGCGTTTGGGTGTGAGCGAGGTCAAATTCCGGTGCTAAGGTGTAGGGGCGGTTGGGAGTCTAGGGGAGGTGGGGTGGTTTTGGACGTCGTTCGATCCGTCATCTACTTCGTTCTGGCGGGGTTGTGTGAGATCGGTGGCGGGTATCTGGTGTGGATCACGCTGCGGGATGGCCGGAGCGTGTGGTTTGCCGTTGCGGGGGCGCTGATACTCGTCCTCTACGGGGTGGTGCCGACGCTGCAACCGGCGGCGCTTGGGGGGTTCGGGAGGATCTACGCCGCCTACGGTGGGGTTTTCATCGTTCTCTCGGTGTTGTGGGGATGGGTGGTGGACGGGGTGAGGCCGGACCTTTTCGAGGTTGTCGGGAGCGTGATCGCCCTCGTCGGGGTCTTCGTCATCATCTATCTGCCGGCGCTCTTGCGCTGAGCCGGAGGTGGGAGGACCTGCGGTGAACGGATCTTCGGTCCAGGTTTGTGTGCCGGTGCAGCCCGGGTTAGATTAGAGGGGTTCCCTCTGCGGGTATGATGCCCGCGGTGTCGTACTAGCGAACTCGGGGAGGTGTTGGGAGATCGGGTCTCGCGCAGGACTGAGGGAGCTGGTGACCTCGTTCGCAAACCTCCAGCTCTCGGACATCGTCGTCCCCGCTGCCATCGTGGTGGGGGCCGTAGTGATCGGATTCGTCTTCGAGCGGCTGTTCTTGAGGAAGGTGCGGGGGTACCTGGCGGCGGCTGGCGTACGCGGTGGGGAGATGGTCGTCCGGGCCTTCAGGTGGGTCGTGACGCTGTGGTTTTTGATGGGAGGGCTGTACCTGGCGCTGGCCAAGATACCGTTGCAGCCGACGGCCAGGGATTTCGCGGACAACGTCCTGTTCTCCGCCCTCATCTTCTCCGCTGTGCTCGTCGCGGCGCGGATCGCCGGGGATCTGGTCGGCATCTACTCCTGGAGGATGCGGGGGTTGCCGTCGTCTTCGCTGCTGCCGAACGTGGCGCGGGTCACGGTGATCTCGGTCGGGATGCTCGTCGTCTTGCAGTCTCTCGGGATAGCCGTCTCGCCCATCATCGCCACGCTCGGTGTCGGGGGGCTGGCCTTCGCGCTCGCGATGCAGCAGACGCTCTCTAACCTGATCTCGGGCGTGTTGATCCTCGCTTCCGGTCAGGTCCGTCCGGGGGAGTACATAAAGCTCTCCTCCGGGGAGGAGGGCTACGTCGAGGACATAAACTGGCGCAACACCACCATCCGGGCTCTTCCGAACAACATGGTGATCGTGCCGAACTCCACGCTGAGCGCCGCGACTATAACCAACTATCACCGTCCGGAGCAGGAGATGTCCGTCGTGGTCCCGCTCGGGGTGAGCTACGACAGCGACCTCTCACACGTCGAGCGCGTAACCGTCGAGGTAGCGACGGAGGTCATGTCCGAGGTGGAGGGGGGCGTGCCCGAGTTCGAGCCGTTCGTTCGCTACAACAATTTCGGAGCCTACAGCATAGACTTCAGCGTGATCATGCGGACCAGAGAGGTCGTCGGGCAGTACCTCATCCTGCACGAGTTCGTCAAGCGGGTGCACGCCCGCTACCGGGAGGAAGGGATCAGGATACCTTTCCCGACCACCACGCTCGATACACAGGATGGGGACCTCTCCAGACGGATAAGCCGGGGTACCTGAGGTGTCGCATGGGATATATTACCCGCATGGAGAACGGGCTCGAAGAGCGCCTGCGCGAAGCCTTGTCCCGTCCTCTGCCCAACTGGCGCGAGGTGTACGAGAGGTTCTCCCCGCGGGATCTCGAGACCGGGGAGCGGCGTCCGCGGGTGCCGCCGGAGGGCGTATCCGCGCGTGAGGCCGCCGTCCTCATCCCGGTCGTCCGGGGCGAGGGTAGGATCGTCTACACCCTGAGGAGAGAGGGGCTGCGCAACCACGCCGGCCAGATCTCTTTCCCTGGAGGAGGTTTCGAGCCGGAGGACTCCTCGCTTTTGGAGACGGCGCTGCGGGAGTCGCACGAGGAGGTGTTGCTCGACCCCTCCCGCGTCGAGGTGCTCGGAAGGCTCGAGAAGATGTACATCCCGGCTTCGGGCTTCTTGGTGAGCCCCTACGTCGGCCTGTTGCCGGAGGGGACGGAACTCTCCCTCTCCTCCCCCGGAGAGGTGCAGGAGATCTTCACCGTACCGCTCGAAGTATTGATGGCCCCGGAGACCTTCAGAGAGATCGTCTGGAGGCGCGGCGGGCGTGAGTACGCGGTTCCCGTCTTCTCCGTCGGCGATCACAACATATGGGGGGCGACGGCGGCGATGACCGCCGGTCTACTCGTGCGTCTGGGCTGGGAACCGCGCTGAGAGCCCGGCGGCACTTATCCACAACATGTTGTGGATAAGCCTGCCCGAACGGTGGATAACTCCTTCTCGCGGGTGCTCACAATCCGGCGAGCCTGCGCACCACCTCGGCATTCGAGATCAGGGCGACGACCCCGAGGGTGAGCGCGGGTTTCCCGAGGGAGGCCCCGAGGGCGAGGAGGGCCAGGCGTACGTCCCGGGTCGCGCCCACGCCGGTGAAGTTGCGCGGTATTTTGCCGATCGTGGCCTCCCACCGGGCCCTGGTGTACGACACGAGCAGCGCGCCGGCGAGCGCGGGGTACCCGAGAGTGCGCGCCGCTCCGTTGCTCAGGGCCAGCGCGGAGATCACGAGGGCGTCCGCCCAGCGGTCCAGGACGGCGTCGAGCACGCCGCCCTGCGGGGAGGACTCGAGCCGGGCCCGCGCCAGCTCCCCATCGCAGCCGTCCACCACCGAGGAGAGCTGCAACAACGCTCCGCCAGTCTTCTTCTGGCCGCGCAGGATCGAGAGCGCGCCCGCCGCGGCGAGCGCGAAGCTCGCCAGGCTCACGTGGTTCGGCGTTACCGGGGCGTCGAGCAGCCGGCGGGTCATCCGGCGGCTCAGCCTGCGGTTGAAGTGGCGCGAGACTAGCCCGTCGTTCCCCGCCGCGGCCCAGGTCAGTATCGCGTCCACCGCCCGCTCGATGTCCGCGGGGGTGTCCACGTCGGTCCACGGTGCTCCGTCGAGGTCCACCGCCTCTATCCGCCCGCCCTGCGCGAGCCACCTCCGCTTGAGCTCGTTCCAGGAGAGCGGTCCGTCTTCCTCACCGGCGAGTTTCCTGAGCACGCCGCGGGAGCACAGGAAGAGACCCGCATCCAACGCGTCGTAGGGAGCGAGCCCCTTGCCGAAGTCCACCACTTCCCCGTCTTCGAGCCTCACCCGCGTGGCCTCGGCAGGATCGGCGAACAGCGGCCGGCTGTCCACCGCGGCGACGAATTCTCCCCGGTGGGCGAGGAGCCTGCGGACCGACTCCGGACTGTGCACGTGGTCCACCATGGAGACCACGAACCTCTCCGGGAGATGGTCCATCGCCGCCAGAACGGAGGTTCCGTTCCCCCTCGGATAGTCCGGGTTCTCGACCACCCTCACCGCGAGCTCGCGCTCCTCGCAGAACCGTGCGACCTCCTCGGCCCGATGACCCACTACGACCACCACCGGCCCCTCGAGTCCCCCGGCCCTCAGCGTGCGGACGGTCCGCTCCAGGAGCGTCAGGCCTCCCACCCGAACCAGCGGTTTGGGCCTGCCGCAATCCTTCATCCTCTCTCCGAACCCAGCGGCGAGTACCGCCGCACCAGTCTTCGACTCGTGCGCCATCATCCTCACACCTCCGGCTCTACGCAAGAGCCCGCCGGATGCAGAAAGAAACCCGCCCGGAAGGCATGCCCGGGCCGGATCCGGCTTCAGGCTCGTCGCCCTCAGGAAAGTTACCTCAATGTTAACTCGCAACACATGATCTTTCAATCATTACACCCAATGAACCTCTGTTGGAGTAAAAAGAACGAAAGCTTATGAAGTCTGGCGTGCGGTATACTCGGTTCGCTTGGTTTTGTGCGGTCAGGTATGCATTTAGAAAGGAGGATGATGAGTTCTGCGAGAGAGATAAGGCCCCCGGAGGGGAAGCTCGGGGTTCTGATGCCCGGCATGGGTGCGGTGGCGACGACGTTCATTGCCGGGGTTGAGCTGATGAAGAAGGGGCTTGGGGAGCCGGTGGGCTCTCTGACTCAGCTTGGGACCATCAGGCTCGGCAAGCGTACGGAGGACCGCAACCCCAAGATAAAGGATTTCGTTCCGCTGGCGGATGTTGGGGATCTCGTCTTCGGCGGGTGGGATGCATTCCCGGACGACGCCTATGAGGCTGCCGCGGTCGCGGGGGTGCTGGAGAAGGAGCATCTCAACGCCGTGCGGGACGAGCTCAAGCGTATAAAGCCCTGGCCGGCGGTCTTCGACGAGCGTTACGTCGGCAAGCTCGAGGCGACGCACAGGAAGAGTTACGCCTCGCTCCGGGAGGCTGCCGAGCAGGTGAGGGAGGACATAAGGCGCTTCAAGCGGGAGAACGGTCTCGAGCGGGTGGTGATGGTCAGCTGTGCCTCGACCGAGGCCTACCTGCAGGTGCAGGACGTTCACGAGAGCGTGGAGGCTTTCGAGCGGGGGCTCGACGAGTCCGACCCTGCCATCTCTCCGGCGATGATCTACGCCTACGCGGCGATCATGGAGGGGGTGCCCTACGCCAACGGTTCTCCTTCTCTGGCGGCGGACATCCCGGCGCTGGTGCAGCTCGCCAACGAGCGGGGGGTCCCGATAGCCGGCAAGGACTACAAGACCGGCCAGACCTGGATGAAGACGGTCGTGGCGCCCGGCATCAAGGCCAGGATGCTCGGGATGGAGGGCTGGTTCTCGACCAACATCCTCGGCAACCGCGACGGGGAGGTGCTCGACGCTCCGGAGAACCTAAAGAGCAAAGAGGTCTCGAAGCTCTCGGTCCTCGACTACATCCTTCAGCCCGACGTCTACCCCGAGCTCTACGGCAAGCTCTCCCACCTGGTCAAGATCAACTACTACCCGCCGCGGGGTGATGCGAAGGAGGGCTGGGACAACATAGACATCTTCGGGTGGCTCGGCTATCCGATGCAGATAAAGATCAACTTCCTCGCCCGCGATTCGATCCTGGCGGCCCCGATCGTGCTCGACCTGGCGCTCTTCCTCGACCTCGCGCAGCGGGCTTCGATGGGCGGCATCCAGGAGTGGCTCTCGTTCTACTTCAAGAGCCCGATGGTCCCGCCGGAGCTCTATCCGGAGCACGACCTCTTCATCCAGCTCATGAAGCTGAAGAACACCCTGCGCACGATCATGGGTGAGGAGGTCATCCACCACACGGGCCTCGACTACTACGAGGACTGAGGGCCGACGGAGAGAGAAGAGGCCCTGGCCGGAGACCTCCGGTCAGGGCCTCGCCGGTCCCGGGTGGGAGAGCGCGTCGAAGATGAAGGCGTAGGCTCTCTCGTCGTAGGGAATCAGGAGGTGGTCCGAGGTGTCGAGCGGGTAGTAGTCCTGGATGGTTATGTTCGAGACCCGCGAGGCCGGCCCCTTCAGAAAGGCCGGGGTGTACGGAACCACCACGTCGTCGTATCTGGTCGTGATCACCGTGTAGGAGACCCCTCCCGGCCGTCGTCACCCCGTAGTTCAGCGAGTATACGCAGTAGCCCCGCGCCGCAAGCTCCGGGGGATCTATCCTTCGATGATTGCATTGTGGATTGGCTGAAGCCGCTGGAAAAGGAGTCCACTGACATTACAATTAGCCGCGAGGCTGGCTAGCGAGAGGTGAAGGCAAGGTGCTTACCGAAGAGCGTGTGAGGGATCAGCTCAGGAACGTAATAGACCCCGAGCTCGGGATGGACCTGGTCGAGCTGGGGCTCGTCTACGACATCGGCATCCACGACGAGGGGCGGCACGTGGACGTGGTGTTTTCCCTGACGAGCCCGATGTGCCCGGTTGGGGACATGATCCAGGAGCAGGTCGAGAACGAGGTGCTCTCCATAGAGGGGGTGGAGACGGTAAACGCCCAGCTCACCTTCGATCCCCTCTGGAACCCGGACATGATGAGCCCAGCCGCCAAGCTCTTCTTCGGCCGCTAGGAGGAGGCTTTGGGGGACGTGCCGGTCTCGCCGGGCTTCGCCCATCTGTGCGGGCTCGGAGGGGACCCGGTGATGTCCCGTCTGGTGCGGACCCTCGGGCCGCTCGGTGAGGAGGCCCGCCGGAGGGGGCGTCCGGAGGATGCCTTCGGCTCCCTCCTGCGCTCCATAATCGGGCAGCAGCTCTCTACCCGGGCGGCGAAGAGGATCTACGCCAGGGTCACCGCGCTCTTCGGGGGGCGAGTACCGACGCCGGGGGAGGTGCTCGAGCGGCCGGCGGAGGAGCTTGCGGCCTGCGGGCTCTCCGGGCGCAAGATCCTCTATCTGAAGGACCTCGCCCGGCACGTGCTCGACGGCCGGCTGGACCTCGTGGAGCTCGAGCGGGTTCCGGACGAGGAGGTGCGCGGGCGGCTCGTCGCGGTCAGAGGGCTCGGACGGTGGAGCGCCGACATGTTCCTCATCTTCCACCTGCGCCGGCCCGACGTGCTGCCGGTCGGGGATCTCGGGATACGGAGGGCCGTGATGCGGGCTTACGGGCTCACGGAGTTGCCGGGTCCTGAGGAGCTGGAGGAGATCGCCAGTCCCTGGCGGCCGTACAGGACGCTCGCCTCTCTGTATCTCTGGGAGTCGCTGGAGATGGAAGCCCTGCCCTCCTGAGGGAGGGCGTGACCGAACCGCGGGAGGTCTCGGATTGAAGGTGACGAAGATCCCGGTGCGTACGAGCCGCCGCTACCAGCTCGTATCCATAACCGACGAGGTGAGGCGGGCGGTGAAGGAGTCCGGGGTGGACGAAGGATTTTGCATCGTCTCCTCCGGGCATACCACGGCCGCCGTCACCCTGAACGAGGACTACGACCCCGATGTCCCGGAGGATCTCGCCGCCGCCTGCCGGGCCCTTCTCGACGCGCTCGACGTGGATTTCCGGCATGCGGAGGGCAACAGCGATTCCCATTTTCTCACCAGCCTCTTCGGCGCCAGTCAGTATCTCGTCGTGAGCGGCGGGGAGCCCGAGCTCGGGCGCTGGCAGGGGGTGTTCCTCGCCGAGTTCGACGGGCCGCGGGAGAGGGTCGTGCGTGTCGCGGTGGGTGAGGCCTGACACCACGCCGGGCCACCTCCGGGGGTAGAATGAGATGTTGCGCGAGCGGTCGTTTTCTGATTGATGGCTAGTAGATCTGGAGGGTCTCGACCGATGAATAACCTTTTGAAGGGAGGGCTTGCTCTGGGTGGTACCGCTCTGGCCGTAGGTGGTCTCAGGTGGGCGCTAAGCTCCGAGCCACGCTATGCGCCCTGGGAGAAGCCGCGTTTTGCGGACTTCGAGAATCGGGTTCTGATCCTGGGTGGAGGTTTCGGCGGCTACAACGTCGCCAAGAGCATCTGCGAGATGACCCGCAAGCGGGACGACGTCGGTGTGATGGTCATCTCGCGCGAGAACTATCTGACCTTCTGGCCGATGGTGCCCGGCGTCGTATCGAGTGACGTCGGCGTGAGAAACATCGCACAGCCCCTGCGGAGGACCCTGATCCACCTCGGGGCCAGCTTCCGCCGGGCCGAGGTCGAGGACGTGGACTTCGAGAAGAGGACCGTGACCGCCGACGGGCACGAGTTTCCTTACGACCATCTGGTCTTCGCCCTCGGGGCCGAGCCCAACTTCTTCGGCATCCCCGGCGTAGAGAAGCATGCCCTGCCGATGAAGGGGATAAG
Organism: Rubrobacteraceae bacterium; assembly: GCA_023511405.1. GTDB lineage: Bacteria > Actinomycetota > Rubrobacteria > Rubrobacterales > Rubrobacteraceae > Rubrobacter_E > Rubrobacter_E naiadicus. The sequence goes on along the minus strand of JAIMBO010000002.1, from coordinate 47,227 downwards.
CGACGCGGTGCGTATCCGCAACCGTGTCATAGAGCGCTTCGAGCAGGCCGTGCTCGAGGGAGGGGAGATCCCGGAGAGCGCGCTCACCTTCGTCGTGATCGGGGCCGGGGCCACCGGGGTGGAGACGGCGGCCCAGCTGCACGTCCTGATCCACGAGGTGCTCGCCCAGGAGTACCCGAACGTCAACCCCAACCGGTTCAGGATCATGCTGCTCGACGCGCTGCCGAACATCCTTCCCGAGCTCGACGCCGGGCTGCGGCGGGTCGCGCGGGGCCAGCTCGCCGCCCGCGACATCGAGGTCCTGACCAACGCGATGGCCGAGGAGGTCACCGAGGACCGCGTGCGCCTGAAGGACGGGCGCGAGATACACACCCAGAACGTGATCTGGACCGCCGGTGCGCGGCCGAACTCTCTGGTGGAGAAGCTCGGGCTCCCGCTGGTGGAGAAGACCAAGGGGATAAAGGTCGACGAGTACCTGCGGGTCGAGGGGTTCAGGAACGTCTGGGCGCTCGGGGACAACGCGACCATCCCGAACCCGGACGACGGCTTCGTGCCGCCGAACGCCCAGGCGGCGGTCAAGGAGGGCAAGCACCTGGCCAAGAACATCCTCGCCGCGATAGACGGCCGGGAACTCAAGCCGTTCAAGTACCGCTCTCAGGGACAGCTCATAGACCTCGGGAGCCACTTCGCCGTCAACGACGTCTTCGGCGTGAAGTTCAGCGGCAGGCTGGCCTCGCTGTTCTGGCGCGGAGCTTACCTGGTACGGCTCGACAGCCCGCAGGGCAGGGTCAGGCAGGCCTTCGACTGGGCGCTGGAGTACTTCGCTCATCCGACGGTCGCCCAGATCCGGGACTACCAGGCGGCCGAGTAGTCTTCCCTTCGCTTGAGCGCCGGGTCGGGAGGTGTTAAGTTTGCGCCGGGTTTCGGGAAGGGCCTTCGAGGGAGAGAGAGGATGACCTTCGCAAACCAGCTCACCCTGGCGCGCCTGGTGGCGGTGGTACCGGTCATGGTGGCCCTGTACCTGCCCTTCCCCTACGCCCGGACGCTCGCCCTCGTTCTGTACGTCGGGGCCCTCCTGACCGACTACTTCGACGGGGTGGCGGCGCGCAGGAGCAACAAGGTCACCGGTTTCGGCAAGCTCATGGACTCCATCGCCGACAAGGCCCTCATCTCCTCGCTGTTCTTCGTGCTGGTGGACAAGGGCCTGATGGATTCCTGGATGGCGGCGATCATGGTGATCCGGGAGTTCGCGGTCACCGGCTTCAGGATGGCGGCGCTGGAGGGAGGAGAGGTCATCGCGGCGAACGGCTGGGGGAAAGCCAAGATGAACGCGCAGAGCCTCGGTGTCTTCCTCCTGCTGTTGGCCTACGCCCGCATCGGAGACTGGCACGTGCTGGCGCAGGTGGGATGGTGGGTGATGTTCGCCGCGGTGATCCTGACGCTCCTCTCCGGCTGGTCCTACCTGAGGGACGCGCCGCGCATCCTCTCCGTACAGGCCCGCAAGGACCAGAGGCTGTAGTGGCGCTGGAGCGACGCGGCGAGCGGCCGGAGGGCCTCGGACCGGTGGAGGTGGAGGTCGTCCTGCGCCGGGCGGCGGAGCTGAACGCGGCGCGCGGCAGGACGATGCTCGAGGTCTCGCCGCAGGTTCCCGTGGAGGTCGTGGTCCGGCTCGCCGCGGCCGCCGGCATCCGGGAGGAGGACGTGATGCGGGCGCTCGGCGAGCTTGGGGGCGGGGCGGTAGCGGAATCTCCTTCCCTGGCCCGGCGTCTCTACGGCCCGGGGCTCGTGCGCCTGGTGCGGGAGGTGGAGCTCCCGGTGGACGAGGTGCTCGAGATCGTGGAGGCGGCGTTGGCCGCGGAGGGCCTGCGCGCGGCATACAGGAGCGATGCCGGGTCGGTGTGGGAGTCCGGCGGAGAGGCCTCGCAGGGCGGCGGTGGGCCGCTCCGCAGGGCCAGGCGCATCGAGGTGCGCACCGAACGCCTGCCGGGGGGTTGGAGCAGGATCGTCCTGATCTCGGAGCTCGGCGGGCAGCGGGCTCACATGCTCTCGCTCGGCGGGATCGTAGGTGCGACGCTCGCCGTTCTGCCGGCGATGGGAGGTTTTCAGGATGCGCTCTATTTCCTGGGCGTCGTCCCCGCCTTCGCCCTGCCGATGCTGGGGTTCAGGGCGGCGTATCACAGGAGCCGAAGGCAGGTCCGCCTCGCTCTCTCCCGGCTGCTAGACGGCCGGGGACCGCTCTCCGGCCGTGGGGGATCGGAGGGCGTCGTGCCGCTCCGGCCCGAAGAGGAGTGACGCTGCTCAGCCGCCGGAGTCGGAGTCTTTGGACTCCGGTGGTCCCTCCGCCTCTCCAGGGACGCCCCTGATCAGGTCCGCCACCGATGAGACCACGGTGTAGAGCGCGATCAGGGTGACGATCACCGCGACGGTGGCGACGATCGCCGCGTAGGCCGGGACCACTGTCATGCCGGGCAGGTGCATGCCGGGGAGATATTAACCCACGGAGCCGCGTTCTGCTCGCCCGGACGTTCCCGAGGAGGTTAGGAGGTTGCGCACCTCGCGCAGCGCCACCGGGAGCGTGGAGAGGTCGAAGGTGCCGCTCGAGTTGATGTCCCGCAGGACCTGAAGGGTCCTCTCGACCGGTCGACGGTTGGCCTCCAGCCAGGATGCTACCCGCTCCTCCGGGGGGCTGTCCCGTCGCGTGTCGGAGAGCACGGCCGCCGTCAGCTCCGCCTGCTGAAGGTAGAGGTCGTCGCGCAGCGCCGCGCGGGCGAGCGTGCGCCAGCGGTTGTCTCGCGGCAGGACCTCTATGTGCCTGCGCAGCCAGTGCAGCCTGAGCCGGTCGCCGAGGGTCAGGTAGACCGATGCCGCATCCTCCACCGTTTCACCGCGCTCCGCAGCCACGTCCACGATGTCCAGAGCGGAGGACATCACGTTCGAGACGGCCACCCTCCAGGCGAGACGCTCCGGGACGCCCTCGCCGCAGAGCTCTTCCACCTCTCGTTCCAGCTCATCCCGCTCCTCCTGCGGCATGAGCCGGGGTACTCGCTCGAAGAGCTCCGAGACGCCGCCGGAGAACCGGTCCACCGTCCGCCCGATGTCGGGGGTGCGCCGGTTGCGCAAGAGCCAGCGCGTCGCGCGCTCGACCAGCCGTCTGACGTCGAGGAACATCCGCGTCTGGATCCCGGTCCCGACGACGTTGTCCAGCGCCTCTATCTCCTCCCACACCCGGTCCGTGTCGAAGATCTCCCGGACCGCCACGTACGCGCGGGCGATCTCCGCCGGGGATGCTCCGGTTTCGTCGCCGAGCCGGTAGGTGAAGGTCGTGCCGCAGCGGTTGACCATGCCGTTCACGAGGCTGGTCGCGGTGATCTCCCGGCGCAGCCGGTGGCGGCGTATCTGGTCCCGCAGGTTCTCGCGCAGTGGGGAGGGGAAGTATTCTTCGAGCTCCCGCGTCAGGTACGGGTCGTCCGGGAGGTCGGAGGCGAGGACCTCCTGGTAGAGGGTGAGCTTGGTGTAGGAGAGGAGTATCGCGAGCTCCGGTGCGGTGAGGCCGAGCCCACGGGAACGCCGCTCGGCTATCTCCTCTTCGTCCGGGAGGAATTCGAGCCTCCGGTCCAGCTTGCCCGAGGCGTCCAGCGTCCGGATGTAGCGGGCGTGCACGTCGGCCATCGAGGCAGCCTGGGCGAGCGAGTTGTTTATCGCCTGCGTCTGGCGGTAGTTGTGCAGGAGCACGAGACGGGCCACCTCGTCGGTCATCCCGGCGAGGAGCTCGTTGCGCTGCTTCTCGGTCATGTCCCCGGCCTCGACCACCGAGTCGAGCAGGATCTTTATGTTCACCTCGTGGTCGGAGGTGTCCACTCCGGCGGAGTTGTCTATGGCATCCATGTAGATCCTGCCGCCCGCGAGCGCGTATTCGATCCTCCCGCGCTGGGTGAAGCCCAGGTTGCCGCCCTCCCCGACGACCCGGCACCTGAGCTCGCGGGCGTCGACCCGCACCGCGTCGTTGGAGCGGTCTCCGACCTCGGCGTTGGTCTCGTCGGAGGCCTTGACGTAGGTGCCTATCCCGCCGTTGAAGAGCAGGTCCACCTCGGCCTTGAGCAGGGCGCTTATCACTTCGTTCGGGGTCAGGCGTTCTTCTTCGACCCCGAGGAGCCTCCGGGCTTCGGGGGAGAGGGGTATGGACTTGGCCGTCCTCGGGAAGACGCCGCCTCCCTCGGAGATGACCGAGCGGTCGTAGTCGTCCCACGAGGAGCGGGGCATCTCGAAGAGGCGTTTGCGCTCGGCGTAGCTGCGCTTCGGGTCCGGGTCGGGGTCGAGGAAGATGTGCCGGTGGTCGAAGGCCCCGACGAGACGGATGTGCTCGCTCTGGAGCATGCCGTTGCCGAAGACGTCCCCCGACATGTCCCCGATGCCGACCACGGTGAAATCTTCCTTCTGGATATCTTTGCCCAGCTCGCGGAAGTGGCGCTTGACCGACTCCCACGCGCCTTTCGCCGTGATGCCCATCTCCTTGTGGTCGTAGCCTGTCTTGCCGCCGGAGGCGAAGGCGTCGCCGAGCCAGAAGCCGTACTCCCGGGAGATCTCGTTGGCGATGTCCGAGAAGGTCGCCGTGCCCTTGTCCGCCGCGACGACGAGGTAGGTGTCGTCGCCGTCGTAGCGCACCACGTCGGGGGGCGGGACGACCCGGCCGTCGGAGAGGTTGTCCGTGAGGTCGAGCATGCCCCGGATGAGCGTGCTGTAGCATTCGACGGCCTCGCGCCGCATCGCGTCCCGGTCGCCGTCTTCTGGTGGTCGCTTGACGACGAAGCCTCCCTTGGCCCCGACCGGGACTATGACGGCGTTCTTGACCATCTGGGCCTTCATCAGTCCGAGGATCTCGGTGCGGAAGTCCTCCCGGCGATCGGAGTGCCGGATGCCGCCCCGGGCGACCTCACCGCCGCGCAGGTGGACCCCCTCCATGCGGGGCGAATAGACGAAGATCTCGAAGCGCGGCCTCGGGAGCGGGAGGTCCGGGACACGAGAGGGATCGAACTTGAACGAGAGGTAGGATCGCTCTTTGCCCGAGGCATCCTTCTGGAAGTAGTTGGTGCGTACGGTCGCGAGGATGAGGTGCAGGAAGCTACGCAGGATGCGGTCCTCGTCCAGGCTCGCGACCTCCTCGAGCTCTTCCTCTATCCGTTCCTGGAGCCTGGCCGTCTCCTCCTCCCTGGCCGTACCCTTCGGGTCGAAGCGGTGCTCGAAGAGGGAGACGAGGAGCCGGGCGACGTGCGGGTTGTCCACCAGAGCGTCCTCCATGTAACGCTGGCTGAAGGTGGTCCCCGTCTGGCGCAGGTACCTGGAGTATGCCCTCAGCACCGAGATCTCGCGCCACGAGAGCCCGGCGAGGAGCACCAGCCGGTTGAACCCGTCGTTCTCGGCCTCCCCGCACAGGACGCGCGCGAAGCATTCCTGGAAGAGCCGCTTGGTCCGGGCGGCCCCCAGGTCTTCGCCGGAGCGGTGCACGAGGCCGAAATCGTGGATCCAGACCTGCTCTTCGCCCGCGGGTTCCACCCGGTGCGGCCGCTCGTCGACGACCTCCACCCCCATGTTCTCGAGCAGCGGCATCACCCGGGAGAGCGGGATCTGCTCGCCTTTTTTGAAGAGCTTGAACCCGAGGAAGTCCTCCGGTTCCTCCAGCGGGTGGTAGAGGCTCATCCCGATGTCCTCTTCGGAGGCGAGATCTTCGATGCTGCGGATGTCGCCCACGGCGGCGCGGGCGAGGAATCCCGCCCGGTAGCCGGGCGGGAAGGCGTCCCGGTAGCGGCGGAACAGCTCCACCCCCTCCTCCTCGCCGCACTTTTCGACGAGGGCGTCGTAGAGGTCGTCGCTCCACGAGCGTACGGCGCCGGCGAGGCGTTCTTCTATCTCTTGCGGGTCGTACTCCGGGATTCCTCCTCCCGGCGGGGTGTAGACGGTGAAGTGCAGCCGCGCCAGGACCGACTCCGAGAGCCTGACGTCGTACTCGACGTGCGTGCCCCCGAAGGCCTCCTTGAGGATGTCCTGCATCCGCTGGCGGGTCGTGGTGTTGTAGCGGTCCCGGGGCACGAAGACCAGGCAAGAGAAGAAGCGACCGAATTCCTCGCGCCGGGCGAACATGCGCACCCGCTGCCGCTCCTGCAGGTGCAGGATGCCTATCGAGATCTCGAAGAGTTCTTCCGTGGAGATCTGGAAGAGCTCGTCGCGGGGGTAGGTCTCCAGGATCTCCACCAGATCCTTCTCGTTGTGGCTCGCCGGAGGGAAGCCCGCCCTCCGCAGCACCTCCCGCACCTTGCGGCGCACGATCGGGATCTCCATCGCGCTCGCGCTGTAGGCGGAGAAGGTGTAGAGCCCGAGGAAGCGCCGCTCTCCGACCACCCGGCCTTCCCCGTCGAAGATCCTCACGCCCACGTAGTCCATGTACGAGGGGCGATGGACCGTCGCGCGCGAGCTCGCTTTGGTGAGCGTCATGAGGCCGGGACGCCCTCCCTCCACGGCGGGCAGGCTGTACGGGTGGTCGTCCCGCCCCTCGCGCAGGATGCCGAGCCCGGAGCTTTCGATGCCCTCTCCTTTCGCCCCATACTCCCTGTAGCCCAGGAAGGTGAAGTTGTCGGCGTCGAGCCACTCGAGAAACGCCCGGGCTTCCTCGACCTCCTCCGGGGTCGCGGGTGGTTTCCCGCGCTTCAGGCTCTCCGCCGCCTCGCGCAGCTTCTCGCGCATCGCGGGCCAGTCCTCCACCGCCGCCCTGACGTCCGAAAGCACGCGGGACAGACCGCTGCGCAGGGACTCCAGCGCCTCGGGTGAGGTGTGCCGGTCTACCTCCACGTGCATGATCGACTCCGGGATCGCATCCTCGCGACGTTCTGCCGGTCCCAGGATCTCCAGCAGCCGGCCCTCCTCGTCCCGCAGCACCCGCATGATGGGGTGCAGGATGAGGTGGACGGAGAAGCCCTGGCGGTTCACCTCCATGCGCACGGAGTCGACGAGGAAGGGCATGTCGTCGGCGACTATCTCGACGACGGTGTGCGCGCACTGCCAGCCGTCGTCTTCGAATCGGGGGTTGTACACGCGTACCCTGGTCTCCCCGGGCCGTCGTCTGCTGGCGAACTTCCAGTGTGCGACCGCCGCCCCGTAGAGGTCCAGCGGGGAATGCTCGTCCAGGTCTTCCGGCGCGGCCCACTCGTAATACTGGCGTATGAACTTCTCGGCCTGCGGAAGGGACTCCCTGGGGAGCTGCCCCCGGGCGTGGGATATAGATTCTTCGAGAAGCTTGCGTTTGGAGAGCATCCGCACTCCTCCGTCTTTCGGCTGTCTTCCCCTGAAACCGACCTGCCCCGCGACGCTATGATAGCGCCGCGGGGCAGGCCGTGCCGGATGCTCGTTCTCTGTGTTCGCCTAGGCCGTCCTGGTCTTCTGCTGGGCCTCGACCCAACCCTCGTAGCTTCCCTCCAGCTCGATGATCTCGTCCACACCGTGCAGACGCAGCGCGCTCGCGGCTATGGCCGCGCGCCGGCCGGTCTGGCAGTGGACGACGAGCGGTCGGCCCTGGGGCAGATCTTCGAGGTGCCACCGCACCCTCCCTACGTGCAGCTGCGACGCACCGGGGATGTGGCCTTCGGCGTACTCGCTCTTGGCCCGCACGTCGAGCACCGAGGCCCCGCCGTCCATCTTCTCCAGCTCTTCTGGGGTGACGAGCTCGACGGGTTCCTTGGGAAGCCCTTCTGTGCTCGTCACATACCCTCTGACGTTGTCTATCCCGACCCGGAGGAGGTGGTCCCGCATCTCTTCGGCGTCCTCCTCGTCCCGGGCGAGGAGCGCGATCGGCCTGTCGTCCTGCTCGGGGTCTATGACCCACCCGGCGGAGGTCGCCAGATGGTCCCCGCGAGGTATGCTGATGGCCCCAACGATCGCTCCCTGGTAGTACTCCTCCAGAGGACGCGTGTCTATCAGGATCATCTCGCCGCTCCGTAGCTGACGGGCGAGCTCCGCCGTATCGTAGCGCTCGAGTCGTGGAAGCTCACCGAGCAGCGCCGGTCCCTGCTTGTTGTGACGCTTCATCCTACCGAAATAGACCGGCGCGTCCGGCTGGCCTTCGAGCAGGTTCTGCATGAAACCCTCTTCGTCGCCGGACTCCACGTGCTTGCGCCACCACGAGAACATCTTCTCGTAGCCGACCGTGCTGCTCGGAACGGAGCCGAGCGCCTTCCCGCACGCGCTCCCCGCCCCGTGCGCGGGGTGGACCTGCACGTAATCGGCCAGCGGCATGAACTTGTCCCGGAGGCTCGCGAACATCTCCCGGGCACCCTTCTCGCGCGTGTTGGCGATGCCGGCAGCCTCCTCCAGCAGGTCGGGCCGACCGAGGTCGCCGACGAATACGAAGTCGCCGCTGAGCAGGTACCCCGGCTCGTCGGTCAGCGCCCCGTCCGTGACCAGAAACGAGATGTGCTCCGGCGTGTGCCCGGGGGTGTGCACCGTCCGGAGGGTGATGTTGCCGATCTTTATCTCGTCCCCGTCGTGCAGCTTGACGTCCCCGAAGCCGTACTTCCAGTCTTCGTCCCCCTCGTCGGAGAGGTACAGCGTGGCCCCCGTCGCCTCGGCGAGCTCCCGCGAGCCCGAGAGATAGTCGGCGTGGATGTGCGTCTCGGTCACCGCCACGATGCGCATGTCGTTCTTCTTCGCCATCTCCAGGTAGACCCCGATGTCCCGCCTCGGATCCACCACCACGGCCTCGCCGCTCGCCTGACATCCTATGAAGTAGCTGGCCTGCGAAAGATCCTCGTCGTAGATCCTCTCGAAAAGCACCTTCTCCTCCTCGCTCGCTTTCAGCCTTGTCCGAATTATATCACTATATAGTAAATTTACTCATGGCAGGACTATGGCCCCCTCATGTTTACTGCCGACCCTTTCCTGGGGCCTGTATAGCATTCCTGCCGGCGTGCAACAATAATGCGGATCCGAAGCTGATATAAAAGATACTTATACCCGACGCTCGCAGTCTCTCACGATGGCTCGTATCATTCTTTGTCGTTCCTCTGTACTTTTTGAATGATTCGTTATATTATGATCTGAGTGAAGGTGGAAGACGGGAAGGAGGTACCAGCCGATGGGAGGCTTCACTCCGGTGAGTGGGCTCTTGGGGGGCGTTCTCATCGGGATTTCGGCGGCTCTTTTGATGCTCTTCGAGGGGCGTGTTGCGGGGATAAGCGGCATCGTCGGCGGGCTCTTGAGGCCTCTGGGATGGAGGGGGGGCTGGCGGGCCGTCTTCGTGGCCGGGCTTCTGGCTGGTGGGGTGATCTACGAGGTATTCGGTGGGGGGATGCGGGTTCAATTGGAGGCGTCCTGGCCCGCGATGATCCTTGCCGGGCTTCTGGTGGGGTTCGGGACCCGTCTCGGCTCTGGCTGCACCAGCGGGCATGGGGTATGCGGGATGGCGCGGCTCTCCCGGCGTTCGATCTCTGCGACGCTCGTATTCATGGTCGTCGCCGTGATCACGGTCTTCGTCACGCGCCACGTTCTCTGAAGGGGTAGGTGGCATGAAGAACCTCGCGGTGTTTTTCAGCGGGCTTCTCTTCGGGCTCGGGCTTGCGGTCTCCGGGATGACGGACCCGGCCAAGGTGATCGGGTTTTTGGACGTCGCCGGTCGCTGGAACCCCACGCTCGCCTTCGTCATGGGCGGGGCGGTGATCGTGACGTTTTTCGCCTTCCGCCGGATAATGCGTCGTGAGCGGCCGGTCTTCGCGCAGAGCTTCGAGCTTCCGGAGAAGAAGACCATCGACGGCAAGCTCGTCGGGGGCGCGGCCGTCTTCGGGATCGGGTGGGGGATCGGGGGCTTCTGCCCGGGGCCCGCGGTGGTGGCTCTCGTGAGCGGGGTGTGGCCGGTGTTCGCCTTCGTCGCCGCCATGCTCGCGGGGATGGCGCTCCACGCGATCCTCTTCGAGGGAGAATCCGTCTCCAGGCGGGAGCCTTTACGGATGCGCGGCAGGGTCAGGGAACGATCATGACCGGGCATCGCCCGGACTCCAGGAGCTCACGCAGGAGTTTCGGGTCCGTGCCCACGGGCAGGACGAGCAAGGCTCCATCGCCCTCCTCCCGGATCGCCTCCAGGATCGAAGGTGCGTCGGCTTCCGGGAGGCTCCTGAGCCTCACCTGCGGCCGTCCGGGTGGCATGGGGGGAAGACGGCCGGGTGTCTCCTGTGGCGTGAGCAGGACGAGCGGGGAGTCCCAGGCCTCCGCCAGGAACGACGCCGCCTCCAGAGAGCGCGAGCCGGCTTCGGGCCCCGGGTAAAGCACCACGACCGGGGCTCCCGGGCGGAGCCGGCCGCGCAGGACGAGCACGGGGCCGGGACGGTGGGGAGGAGGTTCGTGCGAGAAGAGGGTCGCCGCACCGGATGTGCCCCCCAGGATCACCAGATCCGAGTCCGAGGCCGAGGAGAGCACGCCCGAGAAGCCCGTACCCTGCACGGTGCTGAACGACCATCTGAGCCGCGTGCCGGCGGCGATGCGGCTGAGCGTCTCCTCGGCGCGGGTGGCGTAGGCCCGCACCGCCCGCTCCATCGTGGAGCTGTTCAGCTCCCGCGCCGCGCCCGAGAACGGGTCCACGGCCCTCAGGAACGGCAGCTCCGTCAGCCGCATCAGGTTCGCATCCTCGACGAAGGTCGCCAGAAGCTCGCTCTGCAGGCGGCGGGCCAGATCCGCTGCTGCCTCGAGCAGGGAGGGGTTCTCCGGCGAGGCGTCGAGGACCACGACGACCCGCCGTGCGAGCGGGTGGCGCTCAGCCATCGTTCTCCTCCCGGGAGGACTGCCGGGCCAGAGCACGCATCCTCTCTCCGAGTTCGGCGAGTCTTCGTTCCACCATGCCGTTCACCGTGTCCTCCGGATAGTTGCCTTCCTCGTCCGGCTCCCCGGCCGGAACCCCGGTCAGGAGCTCGATCCCCTCGTCGATCGTCTCCACCGGGTAGATGTGGAAATCTCCGCGCTCGACGGCCTCGACCACGTCGCGCCGCAGCATCAGGTTGTCGACGTTGGAGGCCGGGATCAGGACGCCCTGCTCCCCGTTGAGGCCTCTTCTGCGGCAGATGTCGAAGAAACCTTCTATCTTCTCGTTGACCCCGCCTATGGCCTGCACGTCGCCGTGCTGGTTCACCGATCCGGTGACCGCGAGCGATTGCTTCACCGGCAGCTCGGCTATCGCGGAGAGCAGCGCGTAGAGCTCGGCGGAGGAGGCCGAGTCTCCCTCCACGCCGCCGTAGGACTGCTCGAAGACCAGGCTCGCTGAGAGCGAGAGCGGGCGGCGGGTGGCGTAGCGCCCCCCGAGGAAGCCGGCCAGGATCATGACGCCCTTGGAGTGGATGGGGCCGGAGAGCTTCACCTCGCGCTCGATGTCCACGACCTCGCCGCGCCCCATGCGGATGCGGGCCGAGATCCTGTTCGGACGCCCGAAGGCGAAACCGCCGAGCTCTATCACCGAGAGCCCGTTGACCTGCCCGACGCGCTCGCCCTCGGTGTCTATGAGGAGGGTGCCGCGCAGGATCTGCTCCTGCACCTTCTCGCGCAGCCGATCCGAGCGGTAGGTGCGGGCGTCTATGGCCTTCTGAACGTCGGCGGCGGTGACCGCGCCGTTCCCGTTCTGGCGCGCCCAGTAGTCGGCCTCGCGCAGGACGTCGGCGAGGCTCTCGACGTGCACCAGGAGCTTGCGCGAGTCGCCGACCATGCGGGAGGCGTGCTCTATCACCCGTGCCACCCCGGTGCGGTCGAACGGCATCAGACCCTCCCGCCGGGCGATGGAAGCGATGAGCCGCGAGTAGAGGAGGGCGTTCTCCTCACTTCGGTCCACCTCCTCGTCGAAGTCCGCTGCGACCTTGAAGAGCTGCCCGAACTCCGGGTCGAGCGCGGAGAGCAGGTAGTAGAGCAGACGGTCCCCGAGGAGGACCACCTTCACGTCGAGCGGGATGGGCTCGGGCTCGAGCGAGATCGTGCTGATGAGCCCGACCATCTGTCCCGGCGACTCTATGCGCAAAAGCCGGGAGCGCAGCGCCCGCTTGAGCCCCTCCCAGGCGAAGGGCTGCGTGAGCAGCCGGCGGGCGTCGAGGATCAGATACCCCCCGTTGGCCCGGTGCAGCGCGCCGGGCCGGATCATGTTGAAGTCCGTCACCAGCGCGCCCATCCTGGCCATGTACTCCACCCGCCCGAGCAGGTTCTGGTAGGTCGGGTTGTCTTCGTAGACGACGGGGGCCTCTTCGAGCCTGCTGCGGTCGACCAGCACGTTGACCTGGTAGCGGCGGGCGGCCGGGACGTGCATCTGCTCCTGCTGCCTCTCTCCGTCCTCGTGCCCCTGTCCGGGGGAGAGGATCTCCTGCGCGTTCTGGACGATGTCGCGGCGCACCTCTTCGAGGTAGCGCTTCACCGCTTCGAAGGAGGAGTACTTCTCCTCGAGCTCCTCTATCCGCGCACCAACCGCGAAGTTGGTGACCTCCCGGTTGAGCTCCCTCAGCCGCCGCTGCATCTCGCGCTGCCAGCGCGGGATCTCCTCGGAGAGCACCCGTTGCAGCTCCTGCTGCAGCTCCTCCACCTCCTGCTCCAGACGCCGCTGCTCCTCCTCGGGAAGCTGCTGGATCTGCTGCGGCGAGAGCACCTGCCCCTCCCTCAGCGGGGCGAAGACCCATCCCATCGGGGTCTGCAGGAGCGCGAGCCCCCTCTCCTGGGCCTTCCTCCTCAGCTCGGCGAAGGCGCGGTTGGATCTCTCGGAGAACTCCTCCTCTATCGCCCGGCGGCGGGCCTGGTATTCCTCGCCTTCGAAGGCGCTCGAGAGCGACGGCCTGAGCTCCTCGACGAGCTGCTCCATGTCCCGGCGCAGCCGAACCCCCATCCCGGGGGGCAGCTCTATCGCCCGTGGCCTGTAGGGACGCTCGAAGTCGTGGACGTAGACCCAGTCGGAGGGAGGACGCCTCTTCCCGGCCTCCTCTTCGAGGAAGTGCCTGACCAGCGCGTGTTTGCCGGCTCCCGGCGGCCCGAGGGCGTAGATGTTGTACCCGGGTCGGTCTATCCCGATGCCGAAGCGGACGGCCTCCACGGCCCGGGGCTGTCCCATGCCGCCGTCGAGATCCTCGAGCTCCTCGGTCGTCCTGAACGGCAGGCTCTCCGGGTCGCAGCGGCGGTAGAGCCTCGATGGTTCGAGCCCGTCCTTCAACTGGCGCACACCTCCTCTTCTCTCCCTCCGTCATTCTATTCCATCCACATTTCGGAGGGGAGGGTGGATCTCCCTGGTGCGCAGGGATCGGTCCCGCCGCCTTCAGCGGGGAGGAGGCGGTATCCAGCCCGTACTCTGGGCGAGGGAAGAGTGGACCTGTATGCGCCCGGCGGAGGCGCAGACCACCCCCTCCCTGCACAGCTCCGCGAGCGCCACCGTGACGGACTCGCGGGTCGCCGAGACCATCTCGGCGAGGTTCTGGTGGGTCAGGTTCAGCCCTATCTCCGCGTACTCCGCGCTCTCGGTGGGCGCCCCGAACTTGCTTGTCAGTATGGGGAAGAGCTCCAGCAGCCTGTTCCTGACCCGCCGCGGCACCAGGCACCGGGCCATCTCTTCCTGATCCACGAGCCTGAGGTTGTCGAGCGTCACGAGGCTCAGGACCAGCGCGGGGTGGAGTTCGCATATCCTCCTCAGGAAGGCCTTCGGTACCTTGACCGTCTCACATTCCTCCGAGGCGACCACGGCGTGCGTGCTGGTGGCGGGGATGGTACCGGATCTCTCCGTGAGCAGGACGTGACCGAAATGATCCCAGGGACCCAGGATCCTCAGCGTCGCCTCCTTGCCGTTCGGACGGTTTCTGCGCGCCATGAGCGCACCCATGGTGACCACGTACAGCCCGTCGGTCGGCTCACCGCGCCAGTACGCGAGATCTCCTCGTCCATAGCGCCTGCGGCTCAGCCTGAAGCCCATCTCGTCCGCGGTGCCGAGGACCCTGCGCCATTCGGACTCCCGGAGCCGGGGACCGCACTCCTCGGCGCCCGGCTCTTCGAGGAAGACGTGATCTTCTCCACGCCGCACGGAGAGACGGCTCACGGGGCCCGGGGCCCCGATCGACCTGCTGTACCAGCCACTCTCTGCAGACATCCTCTCCCCGCCCGACCGACGCACCTTCCGCTCACTGATGTTAGCACCGCCTTCTTCCGGACCGGGGATGCAATAACCGAAATTTTTATAGGATGAGTCTATATGTCTGACGCGCCCGTTTCCCTCACCGATCGCCCGCTCCGCAGGATCTCGCGCTGGAGGGCGAGCCCCTGTAGCAGAGCGAGCGCGTAGCGAGGGTCTTCGGGGGAGGGGACGGGACCGGTCTGCGTGTATATCTGGTCCAGCGTATCGCGCATGCAGCGCGTGACCAGCGCCCGCACCGGCGGATTGTGCAGCGCCTCGGACCACAGCTCGATCCTCAACCGACCCAGCCAGCGGGGTTCCTGCTTGCGCAGGAGGCCTTCCAGCGTCTTCGCGTTCTCGCAGGCTCCTCCTGACCCGCCGAGCGTGCCGGCCGCCTTCTCCAGCGTGAGCGTGTCCTTCCCGCAGACGTATTCCGCCACGGCCAGGATGAGCGCTTCTTTGTCGGGAAAGTAGCGGTAGATCGTGCCTATGCTCAGGTTCGCCTCCCGGCATATGTCCAGCATCGCCGTCTCCCTGAACCCTCCGCGGGCGAAACAGCGGCACGCCGCCTCCAGAATCTGCCGGCGCCTGCTCGTCCGCCGCTCTTCGAGCCGATCGCTCATCCCACCTCTTCCTCTCGCATGAAACAAACCATCAGTATATGATCATACGTGACAGTAAGATTTTGAAGCTGCAGCTGAAGGAGGCGCGAGGGATGTCCGGACGGAGGGTCGTGATACTCGGGGCGGGGCCGGGGGGCGTGGCCGCGGCGCGGCGCCTGCGGGAGCGTACGCCCTCAGGGGTAGAAGTAGTGCTCGTCGAGCGACCGGGTGGTCCGCTCTACCTGCCCGGTACGATCCCCACCCTGCTCGGCGAGGGGCCGGCTTCGCGCTGGAGGGCTCCTCTCGCGCTCGAGGGGGTCGAGGTCGTCTACGGCGAGGCCCGGGGTGTCTCGGGGAGCGGGGTAAGGCTCGAGGATGAAGAGATCGGAGCCGACGCCGTCGTGGCCGCGCCGGGGCTCGCGCTCGACCTCGAGGCTCTTCCTTCCTCCTCCCGTGTTTTCGGCTTCTGGGACCCCGAAGGGGCACAGCGCGCCTCGGAGGCGGTCCGGGACCTCGAAGGCGGCGTGGTCGCGGTCGTGATCTCTTCTCTGCCCTACCGCTGTCCTCCGGCGCCCTACGGGATGGCGATGCAGCTCGCGAACCTCTACCGCAGTACATCCCGCCCGGTGAGGGTCGTGCTGACGACCCCCGAGGAGGAGCCCCTGCAGTCGCTCGGACAGGAGATGACGGATTTCCTCCGCTCCTCCTGCTCCGCCGAAGGGGTGGAGATCCTCACCGGCTTCGAACCCGACCTCACCTCGCTCGGGGAGGGAACCCTCCGATCCGCCGACGGACGCGACCTCCGCTTCGATCTCGCGCTCGTCGTACCCCCGCACCGGAGGTCCCCGCTGCTCGCGCACCTGCCGGGAGGCGGTCCCCTCGTCGAGATCTCCCGGTCCTTCGAGACCACCGAGGAGAACCTCTTCGTGATCGGGGACGCCGCCGCCACCGCGCTGCCCCGTACCGCCGACGGAGCCGCCGCCGCGGGACGCACCGCAGCCGATGCGATACTCGAACGCTTCGGCATCCTCGACTCCCCGGAGACCCACCTCCCCGCACCGGAATGCTTCGTCGGCCACGGCTCCGGACGTTACAGCCATATCTCGCTGCGCTACCCGGACGGCCTCCCGCCCCAGGGCCGCGCCAGGGTGACGCTCGAGGGACCCTCCACAGAGATCACCCCCGCCTTCGAGCGAGCCTTCGAAAACTGGCGCTCCCTCCGCTCGTAGCCCCCGGAACCACCGCCTCCTTTGACGCACGTCATTTATTCAATTATTATGTTGAATATATGAACAAGAGGGAACACCGGGAGTTCAAGGATCTGCTCTACGAGCAGTTCGCGCGGGTGGGGAAAGCGCTGGCGAGCCCGAGGAGGCTGGAGATGATCGACCTCTTGGCGCAGGGGGAGAGGACGGTCGAGGAGATCGCGCGACAGATGGAGCTGCCTGTGGCGAACGTCTCGCAGCATCTGCAGGTCTTGCGTCGGTCGCGGCTGGTCGAGGCGCGGCGGGAGGGGCTCTACGTCCGCTACCGGCTGGCGGACGGGCGGGTCTTCGAGCTGTGGAGGATGCTCAGGGAGATCGGGGAGGAGCGCCTCGCGGAGATAGACCGGCTCGTCGGCGACTACCTTGAGGACCGGGCATCTCTGGAGGAGGTGAGCGCGGAGGAGCTGCGGGAGATGATGCGTGGAGGGGAGGTGGTCGTGCTCGACGTACGGCCCGAAGAAGAGTACCGGGCCGGGCACATCGCCGGGGCTCGCTCGTTGCCCGTGGAGGAGCTCGAAGAGCGGCTGGAGAGATGTCTGCGAGATTTGCCTCCGGACCGGCGGATCGTCGCCTACTGCCGCGGACCCTACTGCGTGTTCTCCGACGAGGCGGTGGAGATGTTGAGCGAGAGAGGTTACAGCGCGGTCCGGCTCGCCGAGGGGTTCCCCGAGTGGCGGGCGGCCGGCTTCCCGGTCGAGACGTCCTGGGGCTGACGCTTCCGGGCCCGCCGGCTCCGGCGGGGCGGTGGGGTCTCGTGAGAGGCCCTGTCCGGCTGGGCTTGAAGGAGAACCTGGGGCAGTTCTCGCTCCTGGTGCTCGTCAACGCCTTCGTCGGGGGGATGGTGGGTCTGGAGCGTACGGTGGTGCCGCTCATCGGGTCGGAGGTCTTCGGGCTCGTCGCGAAGAGCGCGATCCTCTCGTTCATCGTCTCCTTCGGGGTGGTCAAGGCCCTCTCCAACCTCGCGGTGGGGCCTCTGGCGGACGCCTTCGGCCGGAAGCGCCTTCTGGTGGCCGGTTGGATCTTCGGCGTCCCGGTCCCCTTCGTCCTGATGTTCGCACCGTCGTGGGGGTGGGTGGTCTTCGCCAACGTTCTCCTCGGGATAAACCAGGGCTTCGCCTGGTCGATGACCGTCAACATGAAGATAGACCTCGTCGGTCCCCGCTTCCGGGGGGTCGCCACCGGGATGAACGAGTTCGCCGGCTACGCCTCCCTGGGCATAACGGCCTTCCTCACCGGCTACATCGCCTCGGCGTATGCGCTCAGGCCCCAGCCCTTCTACCTGGGAGTGTTCTACGTCTTCGCGGGGCTCTTCCTCTCCGCCCTGCTGGTACGCGATACCCACGAGCACGTCCGGCTGGAGGCGAGCCAGACCGGACCGAAGGATGAAGATAAGCCGACCTTCCGGGAGGTCTTCTCTGCGACCTCCTTCGGGGACCGCAACCTCTTCGCCTGCTCGCAGGCCGGGCTCGTCAACAACCTCAACGACGGGATGAGCTGGGGTGTGTTCCCCCTCTTCTTCGCAGCCTTCGGGCTCGGCGTGGAACGCATCGGCATACTCAAAGCCGTCTACCCGTTCGTCTGGGGCATGCTGCAGGTCGTGACGGGCCCCTTGAGCGACCGCATCGGGCGCAAGGGGCTCATCGCCGGCGGCCTCTGGGTGCAGGCGGTGGGGATGTTCCTCGTCCTCGCGACCCGCGGCTTCGGGTGGTGGCTCGTGGGCAGCCTGATCATGGGCCTCGGCACCGCGATGGTCTACCCGACGCTCATCGCCGCCGTCTCGGACCACTCCCGGCCCGCTTGGCGTGCCCGCTCCCTCAGCGTCTACAGGTTCTGGCGCGACCTCGGCTACGCGGTGGGGGCGCTCGCCGCGGGGATCATCGCCGACGCTTTAGGGCTCTCGTGGGCGATAGGGCTCGTGGCGGCCCTCACGGCGTTCTCCGGGCTGCTCGTGGCGTTGCTGCTCGAAGGGTGAGCCGGGCCTTTCAAGGGTGTGGGCGTCCGAAGCTTTCGTTCTACCCTACCCTCCCTGCCCCTCCCCGGTACCCTCGTGGGGGAATGCCCGCTCCGACGGGGGTTTGATCCCATCGATGAACGGCTGGAACAGGTCTATGGGTACGGGGAGTATGATCGTCGAGTTCTGCTCGGTGGAGATCTCGGATATCGTCTGGAAGAGGCGCAACTGGACGGCGGTCGGGGTATCCAGCCGGTCCGCCGCCTGCCTGAGCCGGTCTGCCGCCTGATACTCACCCTCGGCCGCGATGATCTTGGCCCGCCGCTCCCGCTCGCTCTCGGCCTGGCGGGACATCGCCCGCTGCATCTGCTGCGGGATCTCGACGTCTTTGACCTCTATGACGCTGACTTTGATCCCCCAGGGCTCGGTCTGCTCGTCTATTATGCTCTGCAGCTCGGCGTTGATGGCCTCGCGGTTGGCGAGCAGATCGTCCAGCTCTTTCTTGCCCAGTACGCTCCTCAGGGTGGTCTGCGAGATCTGGGAGGTCGCCTGTACGTAGTCTTCCACCTCGATGACGCTCTTGTTCGGGTCCACCACCCGGAAGTAGATGACCGCCGTGACCCGGGCCGGCACGTTGTCGCGGGTTATGACGTCCTGAGGGGGCACGTCCATCGTGACCGTCCTGAGATCCACCTTGACCATCTTGTTCACCAGCGGGACCAGGAAGAACAGACCGGGTCCCTTGGCGCCTCCTTCGTAGACTCGCCCCAACCGGAACACCACACCACGCTCGTACTCTTTCAGGATCTTGACCGCGCTCGTCAACAGAAACACCCCGACGATGACGACGACAACGATGACGACGAGCGTCGCAACCCCGACCCCGGCCGCCTGTAAGATCATGAAAACCGGTCCTGCCGCCAACTCCAAACCCTCCTTACGGGTCCACGGGGGCTCGGGAAACCCCCGGATGACGTGGCCCCGTCCCCGGTCCGTACGGGCGTCCCACGCAACCGAAAAAACCATCGTCCGCCGGGGACCGGGAAGATGGGGTGGTCAAAGTTGTGGGTCGTGGTGAAATCTCCGCCGCCTTGGTTTTGGACCGGGCTCTGCTGCTCGTGCTTTGCTACCTCTCTGCCGGGAGGGACAGCTGGATTATGGCGCTCCACGGGTAGAACAGGAGCTGCTTCGGCTGTCCGACGTGGGTCAGCGACGAGAGGGGCATGCCCCGGTCGTTGACCTCTTCGAGCCGGCCGCTGATGTACTCCGTGCTTGCTCCCGAGATGAAAACGAGGTCCACGGACTCCCCGACCCAGGCTTCCGGGACGGGCGTGCCGCCCACGCTGCTTTCCTTCCGCCGGTCTGCCTCACGGGAGCCGATGGCCCAGAGCCTCCTCGCGTTTTTTCGCTCGCTCTTTCGCAAGGTCTTGCTGCCAGCTCGCCGCCCGTTCGCCGCCGTGGGGACCGTCCCGAAGCTCGAGCAGCAGCCGGCCGCCTTCGGTGCAGCTGACCCTCTCGAATGCGATCCTGGGCGTCTCCCCGTACCGTTCGATGCGCTCTTCGACCTGCCGGAGCAACACCTCATCGACCATCTCGAAGACCTTCTGTCCTTTGCGCATACCCCTTCTTTCCCCGCCCTCCGATATAAACGGGCTGCAAACAACCCCGGCCGATGGGTCCTCCGTCCGGTCCGGACTTTCCGGTTCGCGCTGCGGCCGACCGCTACGCTGCAAGACCTCCCTGCCGCCCGGCGTCTTACGTGTAGGCTTCTGCCTCCTCCTGCTGCTGCGCGGCCTGTGGATGATACGGGGTTATTGTATCACTCATTCCCAATGCCCGGGCGTGAGGGGCTCAGGCGAGGCCTTTTAGCATCCCGTTCCAGTACATCGCCGGCAGGGCCCGGGTCTTGATGAGCCAGTTAGTGTAGGTCTCCTTGCGGGAGTCGTGTTCCCACGGTGGAACGGTGGGCCGGGGCTTGAGGGTGTAGTCGAACTCGGCGAGCATCATCTTCCCGTAGTC
Source organism: Rubrobacteraceae bacterium (assembly GCA_023511405.1). Classification (GTDB taxonomy): domain Bacteria; phylum Actinomycetota; class Rubrobacteria; order Rubrobacterales; family Rubrobacteraceae; genus Rubrobacter_E; species Rubrobacter_E naiadicus. The sequence goes on along the minus strand of JAIMBO010000002.1, from coordinate 27,241 downwards.
GGTGACGAGCGGACAGGAGGTGTATCCGTCGTAGTCGTGGGAGTCTATCTTGAGGTCCACACCCTCCATGGCCCTAACCAGGTTGTACACCAGGACCGGGGCCTGCTTGCGTATGGCCGCGCCGGTCTTCGAGGTCGGCAGGTTGCTCGCGTCCCCGAGCGCGAAGACGTTCGGGTAGCGCACGTGCTGCAGGGTGTGCTTGTCCACTTCGACGTAGCCGGACTCGTTGGCGAGCGGGCTGCTCTTGATGAAGTCCGGGGCGCTCTGCGGCGGACAGAAATGCAGGAAGTCGTAGGACATCGTGACCCGTCTGGTCTCCTCGCCCTCCTTGACCTCGAAGTAAGCCTCCTTCTTCTCCGGGTCCACGGCGACGAGGTTGTGGTTGAAGATGGTCTGTATGTTCTTGCGCCGCATCACGCCTTCGAGCGCCTCGCGGTAGTACGGTGACGAGAAGAGGGATGGCTTGCCGTTCACGAACAGCTGGTTCACCCGCTCGCGGATCTTCGTGCGCCGCCAGTAGGAGTCCGCCATGTAGCAGATCTTCTGCGGTGCGCCACCGCACTTTATCGGACCGGCGGGCTCGACGAAGATCGCGGTCCCACCCTGGAAGCTGCGGATGCCTTCCCACGTCTTCTGTGCACCTTCGGCGGTGTAGTTGCTGTAGAGCCCGTCCCGGCCCAGATGCCCGTCGAGACCTTCTATCTTGTCGTAGTCGAGCTGGTGCCCGGGACAGACGACGAGGTAGTCGTAGCCGACCCTGCGCCCGCTCTCGGTCACGAGCTGGTCCTTCTCCGGCTCGAAGCCTTCGACCCGCTCCCGGATCCAGGTGACCCCCCGCGGGATGTAGTCCTCCTCCTTCCTTATGAAGTGCTCCTTCGGGAAGACCCCCGAGGCGACCAGCGTCCAGCCCGGCTGGTACATGTGCTGCTCGGAGGGCTCTATAACGGTTATCTCGGGGTGCCGTAGCTTACGCGCCAGACGGGCCGCAACCGTGAGCCCGGCCGTCCCCCCGCCGACGATGACCACCCTCCCCCGCGCTTCGCTCTTGAGCTCCCGGCTCGCCACGGCCGCAGCCGCCGCCGGAGCCGCGACCGCAAGCGCACCACCGGCCAGCAACGTACCCCTCACCTCCGGCATGGCTCCTCCTTCCTGCGGGCTTCTACGTCTCCGCTCTAGGGGTAATGCTAGCAACCACCCCGTCCACGGCCACCATCAAATGTAATGGATTTTATTATATAAACATAAGAATATCCTATGTGTGCTTTCGCGCAGATCGTCGCGAGACCGGGGGGATATTCATAGCCTCAAACTATATTAGTATAGTAATATATGAAATAAAAGCGAAGATGAGAGAGGGGTCATGAAGCTCAGGTCTCTGCAGGCGTTCTGTGCGGCGGTGGAGGAGGGGAGCGTCTCGGGGGCTGCGCAGCGGATGTACCTGTCACAGCCGAGCGTGAGCGAGCGTCTGGCGGAGCTCGAGCGGGAGGCGCGGGTACCGCTTCTCAAGCGTTCGCGGCGTGGGGTGGAACCTACGGAGCACGGGAGGCTGCTCTACGAGCAGGCGCGGCGGGCGCTGGACGAGGTTGAGGGGGTGGAGGAGGTATTGCACACGCTGCGTGGCCGGAGGGACTCGCGGCTGTACGTGGCGGCGAGTTCGACGCTCGGGGAGCATCTGTTCCCGGTATGGTTGCGGGGGTTTCGGGAGCGGGAGCCGGGGGTGCTGCCGGAGCTCTTCGTGGGCAACACCAGGGAGGTTTTGTCGCTGGTGGGGCGGGGGACGGTTGCCTTCGGCGTCATAGAGGGTGGTGAGGTGCGGGGGACGTTCGAGAGCGTACCGCTGCTGGAGGACGAGCTGGTCGTGGTGGTCGCGCCGGGTCATCCGTGGGTGCGGGAGGGTGTGGAGGCGGGGAAGCTCGGTTCTGAGCCGTTCATCTCGCGCGAGAAGGGATCGGGGACGCGGGAGGTGATAGAGCGGGCGGTCTCGGAGATGGGGATCGTGCTGGACGTTCGGATGGAGCTGGGGAGCACCGGGGCGATCAAGGAAGCGATAGAGGCCGGGCTCGGTTTCTCGCTGCTCTCGCGGGAGACGATACGCCTGGAGATAGAGGCCGGGCATCTGGCGGTTGCGGAGGGGTTCTCGATCCCGCGGCGGTTCACCATGATCCGCAACCCTTCGGCGGAGCTGAACCCGACGGAGCGGAAGTTCTTCGAGTACCTGCTCGGGATCTGTCGGCGGGATCTCTCTCAGAGGGTGTAGGTGATCCTGCCGTCCTCGACGCGCACCTCCAGGTAACCCGCCGCGGCGAGCTCGCCGAGCAGGCGGTCCGCTTCAGAGACGTTCAGGGAGGTCTCTATCGCCGCCCGGGCGGGCGTGAGCGACCCGCAGCGCTCGAGCGCGAGCAGGAGCTCCTTCTCGCCGTCGGCCTCGGCGGCGAGGCGGGCCCTGGTCTGAGCAAGTCCCGAGAGGCGGCTGCCGGCCCCGACCGCGAGCGGGAGGATCGCCCCGAAGATCAGCACCAGCCACCACAGGTGCGTGAGCGCGGAGAGCGGCCCCGAGATCAGGAGTATCGCCGCACCCCACCCCAGAAGAGCCCGGATGGAGAGCTTTATGGAGGCGACCTTCGCGTTCAGGCGCGCGATCTCCAGGTTGCCGTTGCGAACCTTCAGGCCTGTTCCCTGCTCTTCGTACATCTTTTGCTCCCCGAGAATCCGTACCCGCAAGAAGTATAGTGCCCCGGTGACGGAGATTGTATAGGAGGAGCCTATGGCTCGTTCGGGGGGCGAGTATGGTTCGGCTCTCGGGGCGTTGCTAGCATGGCCGGGAGAGTTCTCCCTCTGTAGGAGGGTTACGAGGAGATTGGTTGGAGGAGGCCGCGATGGTGCAGGAGGGTTGGGGAAGATGATCCGAAAGAAACCGGCATTCTTTTCGGCTGTGGTTCTCGTCACGATCCTTGCGTTCGCCGTTCCGGCGGCCGCCCAGCAGGCCGTGCCCGATCTCTCCCGGTTCGGTTTCGGACGGGTGGTGGCGTCCGCGGACCTGCAGCCGGGGCAGGCTGCGACCGTTGGCAACGGCGAGATAAAGGCTGAGATACCTGCCAATGCTTTCTCGGATCCCGTACGTTTCGAGATATTGCAGGGGGAGAACTCCACCTTTCAACCTTACGCTCCGGCGGGTGAGGTCGTCGTCACCAACTTTGCGTTCCGGGTGACGGACCTCAAGACCGGTCAACTGGTGGGCATGTTCGAGGCGCCGGTGAAAGCCGTGATCGACAACCCGGCCATTTCCACGAGCAGCGGCTACTACGACGTAGAGCCGGGCAGCCCGATTCGAATCACGAAGAACCCCGTGCCGCCGGAGATAAGCGGCACCGAGCTCGTCCATCCCATCAAAGGAGCCGGGGTGGGTTGGGTGATCCTCGACCCTGCCGGGGCTCCCGGGCTGCCGGAGACCGGGGGGATGTCGGTCGGTGCGCTGGTCGGTGGGGTCCTCCTTCTGGCGGGGGGTGTAATGACGCTCTACCTGCTCCGCTCGGCGGGGAGCCGGGTGTGAGCGCGTGAGCGTCCCCAGCGGCGTGTGGAGATAGAAGAGGAGGTTCCTTGGCGAACTACGGCTTCATCATAGACAACCGAAAATGCATCGGCTGTCACGCGTGCACGGTGGCGTGCAAAGCCGAGCACGAGGTGCCGCTCGGGGTGAACCGGACCTGGGTGAAGTACATCGAGAAGGGGGAATTCCCCGACACCCAGCGAGCCTTCCACGTGATGCGTTGCAACCACTGCGAGGACGCGCCCTGTGTCGAAGCCTGCCCGGTGACGGCGCTGTACATCCGCGACGACGGGATCGTGGACTTCAACAGCGACCGGTGCATCGGGTGCAAGGCCTGCACCCAGGCGTGTCCGTACGACGCCCTGTACATAGATCCCGACAGCCACACGGCGGCCAAGTGCAACTACTGCGCCCATCGGGTGGACATGGGACTCGAGCCCGCCTGCGTCAACGTCTGCCCGGAGCACGCGATCATAAGCGGGGACATGGACGATCCGACGACCGAGATCAGCCGCCTCCTCTCCCGCGAGAAGGTGACCACCCGCAGGCCGGAGAAGGGTACGAAGCCGAAGCTCTTCTACATAAACGGGGACGAGGCCGCGCTCACCCCCGACGACGCCCCCGTCGCGTCGGACTACATGTGGTCCAACCAGAGGCGGGGCGTCGGGCACCACGCCCCGGACAGCCCGAACGCCGGCGGAGGGGGTGTGCTGCAGGGGATCATCCCGCTCGGGAAGAAGCCGGGTCGTGGCGAGCCGGAGCCCCAACCCGAGCGGGCGCGGCGCACCTACGACGAGCCGAACAAGGGCGTGATGTGGGGCCGGGAGGTTCCCGCCTACGTCTGGACCAAGGCGATATCGGCCGGTGCGGCCGGGATCACGTTCCTCGCGGCCGGGCTCGGGGTGGCGCTCTCGGGGGTGGCCCTGTGGAGTGGGGCGTTGCTCGGGCTCGTGTTCCTGCTCGCCACCGGGGCGCTTCTCATCCTCGACCTCGACCGGCCGGACCGCTTCCACTACGTCCTGCTGCGGCCGCAGTGGAGGAGCTGGCTGGTAAAGGGCGCGTACATCATCACCGGCTTCGGGGCCCTGCTCGGGCTCTGGATGGTCGCCGAGGCGCTCGCCTTCTTCGGGGTTCTCCCGGACGAGGTGGGGCAGGAGGCGACCGCCGTGCTCGCCTGGCCGCTCGTCGCCGCCGCCGGGGCGACGGCCGTCTACACCGCGTACCTCTTCGCCCAGTCCAAGGGGCGCAGCTTCTGGCAGAGCCCGGCGCTCCCGGTGCACATGCTCACCCACGCCGCGGTCGCCGGGGCCGGGACGCTTCTGATCGCTTCGCTGTTCGTCGGGGGGCTCGCTCCTTTGCAGGGCATGCTCTCGGCCGTGCTCGCGGCGGGGCTTCTCGTCGGGCTGCTGGTCTTCTGGGCCGAGCTCGGCGTCAGGCACCCCGACCGCGATGCGGCGCGCGCGGCCGAGATGATCTACAAGGGGCGCTACCGGAGGCTCTTCTGGGGGGTCTCGGTCGGGCTGGGGAGCCTGGTTCCGCTCGGGCTCGTCGGGCTCTCGGCGCTCTTCGGGGTCCCGGTGCTCGCGGCCGCGGCCGGGGTCTTCGCGCTCGTCGGGATCTTCGCGACCGAGCACGCCTGGGTCGAGGCCCCGCAGCTCATCCCGCTGGCCTGAAGGTAGGAGGAGGAGAGAGTGACTCGCGTGGAACCGAAAAGACCGCTCATCGAGCGGGTGGCGACGAAACTCCACATCATTCCCGACGTGGACCAGCCGGAGCGGGGGGACGTGCGCCGGCTCGCGCCGGGCAGCTCGCTCACCGGATATCCCCCGCCCGAGCGGTGGGACGACTGGACGGAGTACGAGGCGAAAGGGTGGACCCGCCGACAGAAGAAGAGCTACCAGATCGTCCCGACCGTCTGTTTCAACTGCGAAGCCGCCTGCGGGCTGCTCGCCTACATAGACAAAGAGAGCCGCGAGGTCCGCAAGTTCGAGGGGCACCCGCTGCACCCCGGGAGCCGCGGACGCAACTGCGCCAAAGGACCTGCGACCATCAACCAGATCAAGGACCCCAGCCGCATCCTCTACCCTCTGAAGAGGAAGGGGCCGCGCGGATCGGGACAGTGGGAGCGCGTCTCCTGGGATGAAGCACTCGAAGACATAGCGCAGCGGGTGCGCCGGGCCATCGTGGAGGGGCGGCGCGACGAGATCTTCTACCACGTCGGCCGGCCCGGCTTCGAGCTCGAGCACATGGACCGCGTCTTCAAGGCGTGGGGCGTGGACGCCCATACCTCGCACACCAACGTCTGCTCCTCCGGCGGGCGGTTCGGGTACCAGGTGTGGGGTGGTTTCGACCGGCCCTCCCCCGACCACGCGAACGCCCGGGCCATAATACTGATGAGCTCCCACCTCGAGACCGGCCACTACTTCAACCCGCACGCCCAGCGCATCATCGAGGGCAAGATGAAGGGGGCGAAGCTCATCGTCGTCGACCCCCGCCTCTCCAACTCGGCGGCGATGGCCGACTACTGGTTGCCGGCCCGTCCGGGCTCGGAGGCCGCCCTCTTCCTTGCGATGGCGAAGGTGATCCTCGACGAGGGCCTCTACGACGCGGAGTACCTGCGCGACTGGACCAACTGGCCCGAGTACATGCAGAACAAACACCCGGAGAGGGAGCAGGACTCCTTCGACGCCTTCATCGAGGCTTTGAAAGAGGATTATGCCTCCTACACCCCAGAGTACGCCGAGAGGGAGAGCGGGGTCGAGGCCGGGAAGATAGTCGAGGTGGCCCGGGTCATCGGGGAGGCCGCGCCGCGCGTCGCCTCGCACACCTGGCGGGCGGCGACGGCGGCCAACCTGCACGGCTGGATGGCCGGCAGGGCGCTCGTCTTCCTGAACGTCCTCACCGGGAGCTGGGGCCGCAAGGGTGGGACCAACCCGAACGGCTGGAGCAAGTGGGTGCCGAAGTTCTGGAAGCACCCCGAGCCGCAGAAGGCGTGGAACTCTCTCAACTACCCGGACGAGTACCCGCTCGCCAACTACGAGATGAGCTTCCTCATCCCGCATTTCCTCATGGAAGGGCGTGGGAGGATGGAGGTGTACTTCAGCCGGGTCATCAACCCGGTGTGGACCTTCCCGGACGGCTTCAGCTGGATGGAGGTCCTGCAGAACGAGGAGTACGTCGGCTGCCACGTGGCCCTGACGCCGACGTGGAACGAGACGGCGTACTTCGCCGACTACGTGCTTCCTTTGGGGCACGGCCCGGAGCGTCACGACCTGATGAGCCAGGAGACCCACTCGGGAACCTGGCTGTCTTTCAGGCAGCCGGTCTTGAGAGAGGCGGCGAGGCGGCGGGGGGAGAAGATCACTTACACCTACGAAGCCAACCCCGGCGAGGTCTGGGAGGACGACGAGTTCTGGATCGAGCTCTCCTGGAAGATAGACCCGGACGGGGCTCTGGGCATCCGGGAACACTTCGAGAGCCCCTACCGGCCCGGCGAGAAGCTCACCGTCGAGGAGTACTACCGCTGGATCTTCGAGAACGCCGTACCCGGCCTGCCGGAGAAGGCCGCCGAGGAGGGGCTCACGCCGCTCGAGTACATGAGACGCTACGGGGCCTTCGAGATAAAGCGCGAGACGTACGAGCGCCACATGCGCATCCTCTCTCCCGAGGAGGTGGAGGGTGCCCGCGTCGAACCGGACGGCACCCTCACCACCGAAGAGAGCCGCAGCGAGGGGGTCATAAGGGAGAAACGCCGTCTGCCGCACGTCGGGGTGCAGGTGAAGGGTGAACCCCGCGAAGGTTTCCCGACCAGGAGCGGCAAGCTCGAGATCTTCTCCCGGACGCTCGCCGAGTGGGGCTGGCCCGAGTACGCCACGCCCTGCTACGAGAAGAGCCACGTCCACCCGGAGAACCTCGAGGAGGGGCAGCTCGTCCTCAACGCCACCTTCCGTCTGCCCACGCTCATCCACACCCGTAGCGGAAACTCCAAGTGGCTCAACGAGATCTCCAACAAGAACCCGCTCTGGATCCACCCGAAGGACGCCGAGGAGCGCGGCATAGAGACCGGGGACCTGGTTCGGGTCGTGACCGAGATCGGCTACTCGGTGAACCACGCGTGGGTCACCGAGGGGATAACGCCGGGTGTCGTCGCCTGCTCGCACCACCTGGGTCGCTGGCGCAGGAGGCAGGACCAGGCGGACCGCTGGTCGAACGCCCTGGTCGAGATAGAGCGGGCCGAGGACGGCACCTGGAGGATGCGCCAGATCGAGGGTCCCGGGCCCTACGAGTCTTCCGACCCCGACACCAAGCGCATCTTCTGGGGGGACGGCGGGGTGCACCAGAACCTCACCTTCCCGGTCCATCCAGACCCGATAAGCGGGATGCACTGCTGGCATCAGGCCGTCTTCGTCGAGAAGGCCCGCGAGGGAGACCGCTACGGGGACGTCTACGTGGATACGAAGAAGAGCCTCGAGGTCTACCGTCGGTGGCTCGCGATGACCCGACCCGGACCCCTGGAGAACGGGCTCAGGCGGCCGGAGGTCTTCGACCGTCCCTTCCGTCCCGCCCGCGAGATGTTCTTCGTCCGGCCCGAAGGCGGCTGAGGCGGGGATAGAGGGGTGTTATCCTTTCGCTGTGTGGTGAGAGGCGGCGGGACCTTGACCGGAGGCGGAGCTTGAAGTCCTTCTGGCGCGGGATGCTCGAGGGGAAGGCCGAGCGACCTTCGCGAGACGCGGAGATCAGAGAACACCTGGCCAACGAGAGGACCCTACTCGCGTGGGTCAGGACGGGGGTCGGCCTGATCTCGGTGGGCTTCGTCGTCGAGCGGGCCGGTGCCCTGGTGGCCGGCACACAGGGAGGGGGAGCGGGAGCTTCGGAGATCTTCGGCATCTTGATGGTCGCCCTGGGGTGTGTGACCCTGATCGCCGGCTCCATACAGTTCTTCCGCAACCGGCGCATGATCCGGGAGGGGTACTTCTTCGCGAGCTTCGCCCCTTACATGGTGGTGGTCGTGGGCAGCCTTCTTCTGGCCACCGCCTTCATCGTCTACGCTCTGGTGGGAGGCTAGGGTGCGGGGCGAGATTCCGGAAGGGGAGACGCTCTGGCGGGAGGTGCTCGCCAGCGAGCGGACCATGCTCTCCTGGGTGCGCAGCGGCCTCAACGCCATAGGTTTCGGTGTACTGCTGCACGCGATCGCCCAGGCCTCGAGCATCCTGCTTGGAGGGCACGGTCGTGTGTCTTTGTCGGAGCTCTCGTTCATCGGGCTCACGGTTGTCGCGATCGGGGGGCTCATAGAGGTCGTGGCCCTGATCCTGTTCATCAGGTTCAGGAGGAACATAAGACAGGGTTATTTCACCAGCTGGGTGACGCTGTACCTGCTGATCGCGCTCGGCGTGCTGCTCTTCGGGACGGCCTTCATCACCTACATAATGGTCGCCTGAGGGCCTGATCCCGGCGCCTTTCACCCTCGTTGGTCTTCTTTTCTCCTGGACTTCCTCCTCCGGAGGACCAGGAGAGCGATCAGCGACAGCCCGGCGATCAGCGATGCGGTGGCCGCACCGGCGTGCCTCTGCAGCGCGTTCTGCAGGGTGAGGGAGAGGCCTTCGCCGGCCGGTGCCGGAAGGCTGCCGGTGCCCCCGGTGGCGATGAACAGGACCCCGAGCAGCGAGAACATGGCCCCCGAGATCAGGCTCGTGCTATGCAACCGGAACCTGCCGAGCGAGACATCTTTCCCCCGCAGCCAGCGCCTGTGCCCGAGATCCATCTTCTCCCACAGGAGCGCCAGCGCGAAGAGCGGCGCCGCCATCCCCGCTGCGTATACCGCGAGCAGCAGCGCCCCGTACGGCGCGTTCGCGGAGGACGCTGCGATGGTGAGGACGGCGCCGAGTATCGGTCCGGAGCAGAACCCTCCGAATCCGTAGACCGTCCCGAGGGCGAAGGTGGAGAGCGCGGAGCCGACCGGGATCTTCTGCTGCAGGCGTACCGCGGACCCGAGGGCGAATCCTCTCCCGGCGACCTGCATTACCCCGAAGGCGATCATGAGCGCTCCCGCGGCCACGATGAGGGCCTGGCGGTGCCCGTAGAAGAGCCTGCTCGCGGCGGCCAGACCCATGCCGAGCGGGACGAGCGTGACGAGGAGCCCGGCGTAGAAGACCACGGTCATCCCGAGGAGCCGCCGTCTCTCCCGAAAGGCGTAGGCGAAGAACGCCGGGAGCAGAAGCGCGCTGCACGGGCTCAGGAGCGACAGCAGACCACCGAAGAACGCGGCGGCCAGAGAGGCCTGAACCATGGTTCAGCGCCCGGATTCCCTGCTGGCCTGTCGGATCGCCCGGACGAAGACCTGGTAGGGCTGCGCCCCGACCAGCCTCCGGCCGTTGATGAAGAAGGTCGGTGTGCCGGAGATCCCCAGGCTCTGCCCCCGGGCGAAGTCTCTTTTTACCGCTCCCGCGTACTTCGCTCCCTCGAAGTCAGACCTGAACTTCCCGACGTCGAGGTGGGCTTGCCGGGCCAGCGAGATCAGCTTCGCATCCGAGAACGCCCCGGAGTTGGGACGCCCCTGGTTCTCGTAGAGCAGGTCGTGGTATTCCCAGAACTTGCCCTGGGCCTGCGCCGCCCGCGCCGCGAGCGCAGCGTTGACCGACTCCTGACCAAGGTAGGGGAAGTCACGCCACACCAGCCTGACTTCACCACTGCGTACGTAGCGGGCGACGATCCTGGGCTCCACCTGACGGGCGAACCGCCCGCAGTACGGACACTGAAAGTCGGCGTACTCGACTATGGTCACCGGTGCATCCCGGCGCCCCAGGGAGGGCGACCCGAGGAGCCTCCCTCCACCAACCTCCGCCTGCGTCCCCGACGTACCTGCAGACGAACTCCCTCCACCACCGGACCCCGCACCACACCCGGAGAGGACCGCCAGAAACACCAGAGCGGCGAGGAGCGAGAGAGCCCCCCGTATCATCCCGCGCAGGCCCGATTCCCTCAGAAAAGGATATGTGCCGGAAGGTTCCATGATCGGCATTATAATGCTATCTGACGATGTATTCATGCAAAGTTCGTGGGAGGGTGTCGTGGACCAGGCAGGCCGGTGGATACTGGACCTCGTGGCGCGGTTGCTGGTATGGCTCGAGCCGTACATGTCGTGGGGGATAGGGTATCTGCGGGAGGGGTCTGTGGTGGGGGTCGGGCTGGCGGCGGTGGCCGGTGTGGCGCTCGGGCTGACCCCGGCCACGTACCTGATGATGCCGGTCGTGGTGGGATGTACGGCCGGTGGTGGATCTGGGACCAGGCTGCGGGCGTCGTGGATCAGCGCCGCGTTCGTGTTGGGGATGAGCACCACGTACATGCTGCTCGGGGCGGCTTTCGGTTTTGCGGGGCTGGCTCTCATGAACCTGCTCAACCGCTCGGTGTGGCTCTGGTACGGTCTGCTCGCACCGTTTCTGCTGGTGATGGGGCTGAGGCTGCTCGGGCTGGTGCGCTTCGAGCTGCCGCTGTTCACCTCACCGGACCCTGAGAAGGCCCGCCGGGGGATGCTCGGGGCGTATCTATTGGGGCTTCCGTCCGGGCTTGCCGGATGTCCGTCCTGTGCCCTGATCCTCCCTTCCGCGCTCGCCGCCGTCGCCGCGAGCGGGAACCCTTTCGTCGGAGCCCTCACCATGCTCGCCCTGGGCCTCGGACAGGGGGCCGTGCTCGTCGTCGCAGGTACTTTCGGAGGTTCGCTGGTCGGCGGCAAGGGAGGCCTGAGAACCGCCTACCGCCTCGCCGTGGAGAAAGCCCTGGGCCTACTCCTCCTCGTCTCCGGCCTCTACTTCGCCTGGAGAGCCGGGATCTGGCTCCTCTGAACCCGTCGGCGTAAAAAGTACGTGAAATGTTTCTCATCCCACGCTCCATCACCCCATCGCTCACGTAGAATATCCTTCATCAACTTAATCGTTATATAGGAAATTAAGAGCGAGTGAAGGGTTGGTGCATGGGAGAGATGGTTTTCGTCGGGCTTGGGGCTGCGGCGCTCATAGGGGTTTCTCTGGGCGTGATGGGGGCCGGGGGGTCCATTCTGGCGGTGCCGGTCTTCATATATCTGCTTGGTTTCGGGGTAAAGGAGGCGGTGGCGTCCAGCCTGGTGATGGTCGGTCTGACGAGCCTGCTCGGGTCTTGGGCCTATCTCAGGAGGGGGTTCATAAACACGAAGCTGGCGCTCTCCTTCGGGCTTTTGACGATGGCCGGGGCCTTTGCTGGGGCGCACCTGGCCCGGTTCATGAGCGGGCCGGAGCAGATGCTGTTGTTCTCCCTGGTGATGCTGGCGGCGGCGGTGATGATGCTGGTGCGCGACGCCGCGAGGGGGGGCGGAGGATCTGATGGAGCGGAGGCACCGGGCGGGCTGAGGAGGGTGATCGTGCTCGCCCCGCTGGGCTTCGCCGTCGGCGTGCTCACCGGCCTCGTGGGGGTCGGAGGGGGGTTTTTGATCGTCCCCGTTCTCGTCCTCGCCGCGCGCATGTCGATGAAGGAGGCTGCGGGAACCTCGCTGCTGGTGATCTTCCTCAACTCCGCCGCCGCCTTCGCCGGTTATCTGGGGCAGGTGAGCCTCGACTGGCCCCTTTTGGCCGCCTTCGTCGCAGTGGCTGTCGCAGGGAGCCTGGCCGGCGCCCGCCTCGCGAGCGCGCTGCCCGAACGCGGCCTGCAGCGGGGGCTCGCCCTCTTCCTCATCGGGCTCTCCTCCGTGATCCTCTACCAGAATTTCGGCCCCTTGCTGCACCATTTCCAGGCCTTCTTGTATCTGCATGAGTATGTAGTAATATAAAGCTTCGTAAAGTGAGTGCGAGTGGGAGGTTTTAACAAGATGAGCGTGACGCGTGAAGGGTATGTGATCTCCGGCAGGACCGGGCTTCCTTTCGAGGAGGTCGTCGAGCGGGCGCGAAGCCTGCTGGCGGAGGCCGGTTACGGGGTACTCTGTGAGATAGACGTCGCTGCGAAGCTCAAGGAGAAGCTTGGGGTGGAGCGTGAGCCGTACGTGATCCTCGGGGCCTGCAACCCGCCGCTGGCGAACGAGGCCCTGGGGGCCGAGCCCGACCTCGGGGCGCTTCTACCGTGCAACCTGGCCGTCTACCGGCAGGATGGGCGTACGGTGGTGGCTGCGGTCGAGCCCGAGACCATGCTCTCCGTGGTGGGCAACGAGAAGCTCGACCCGATCGCGCGGCGGGTCCGGGGGGACTTCGAGCGCATCGTGGGCGAGCTCACCGGTGGTGAGGAGTAAGGAGGTTCTGGGGCGGTATGTCGAAGGTCGTGGTCTTCACCACGTCGAGCTGTCCGTGGTGCAGGAGGGCGAAGCGGTACCTGCAGGAGAAGCGGGTTCCTTTCAAAGAGATCAACGTAGAGCGTGACCCGGCGGCAGCGCGGGATCTGGTGCGCAAGACGGGCTCTGCCGGCGTGCCGGTGATAAAGATCGGCAGCAAGTGGATCGTCGGTTTCGACCGGCCGCGCATCGACCAGGAGCTCGCCCGCCGGGCTTCGTGAGGATTTTCAGAGACGGGAGGTTTTCGAGAGATGGCAGTTCCGGTACAGGTCGGAGAAGAGAATTTCGAGGAGGAAGTTCTGAACTCCGACGTCCCCGTGATCGTGGACTTCTGGGCTGAGTGGTGCGCTCCCTGCCGGGCGGTGGCGCCGGTGATGGAGAAGATCGCCGAGGAGTACGACGGCCGGGTCAAGGTGGCGAAGGTGAACGTCGACGCCGAGCCCGGTATAGCGGGGCGGTTCGGTATATCGAGCATACCGACGATCGCCTTCTTCGAGCCGGGTAAACAGCCGCAGGCCGTCGTCGGGGCCCTGCCCAAGGGGATGATAGAGGAGGCCTTCGGGCTCGAGCGTTTCGCCGGGGAGGCCGCCTGATGTTCGGGTGGCTCTTCGGCGGCGGGTCTTCGGTGCCGGACCTCTCCCCGCGCGAGGCTTACGAGAAGCTCTCCTCCGACGGCGCCGTGCTGCTCGACGTGCGCGAGTACGACGAGTGGGAGGCCGGCCGGGTCCCCGGTGCGCTGCACATCCCGCTCGGCGAGCTGCAGGAGCGCCGCCAGGATCTTCCGCAGGAGCGCCAGATCCTGACGATCTGCCGCTCCGGGAGCCGCAGCGCGATGGCGGCGAAGATGCTCTCCGAGGGGGGCGTCGACGTCGCCAACGTCTCGGGGGGCGTCAGGAGCTGGAAGAAGGAGGGGCTCCCCTTCGAGGGGCGCGTGGCCTGAGAGGGTATCCCCGGCCGATTCTGGAGTAAAGAAGAGGGGGGGGGGGGGGGGGGCGCCCCCCCCCCCCCCCTCTTCTTGTCTTGCAGATATCCTCAGGAGGAGAGCACGAGCCCTTCCAGACGGCCGGAGAGCCGGCTCTCCACCGAGCCGCACATGAGATCGCACAGCTCATAGACCTTCTCGTCCGCTATGCGGTAGTAGGAGCTCGTCCCCTGCTTGCGACGCTTCACCACCCCCGCGTCCAGCAGTATCCCGAGGTGCTTGGAGACGTTGGCCTGCAGCCCCCCCGTCTCCTCCACCAGCTCGGATACCTTCTTCTCACCGTCCATGAGCGCATAGACGAGCTTCAGCCGCATCGGCTCGGCGAACACCTTGAACTGCTCGGCCACGAGCTCGAAGCCCTCCTCAGAGAGCCTGCGTCTTCCGGCTCCTGCCATCTTCACCTCGCTCTCCTGTAAAGATCTCCACGAATCATACCTTGATGATTATACGGCAATATGAAGAGATGGGCAGGCATCGTCTGGGGGATCTCTTTGTTTGTGGGCCGTTCGAGGGGGGTGGGCTGGTAGAATCTGTGACGTCGTGGAGTATACGAAGACCAAGAACCTGCCGGAGAGCGTCGACATCCTGGTCCTCGACGGGTCGGGGGTGTTGCGGACCGACGTCGGGGTGGAGGAGCTGCCCGAGCATCTCGCTGATCCCGAGGCGCTGATCTGGTGCGACATCTACAGTGTGGAGGGGGGGCAGAACGGGCGCTACGGCGAGCTGTTGCGCGAGGTCTTCGAGTTCGACGACCTCACGATAGAGGACTGCTTCACCAGGAGCCATCTGCCCAAGGTGGACATCTACGACGACTACCTGTTCATCGCGCTCTTTTCCTTCCACCTCTCGGAGAAGACCCGCCGGGTGCAGACCGTCGAGATAGACATGTACGTGGGGCCCAACTACGTCGTGTGCGTCCACCCGCGGCCCCTGCGGGAGCTCGAACGGGTGAGGAGGCGGCTGCTCAAGGGTGACGAGTTCGTCTCGGCGCTTCCGGCCAACGTCGCGCACACGGTCTTCGACGCGGTCGTCGACGAGTACCTCCCGATAATGAACCGGCTCTCGGCGATGGTCGACGGCATAGAGGACAGGCTTCTGGCCGAAGAGGCCGACGCGGACTCTCCGGTGCTCGACTCGCTCTTCCACCTCAAGCACGAGCTGACGGCCCTCAGGCGGCTCGCGGTGCCTCTGCGCGACGTGATAAGCGTGCTGCTTCGGCCGACCACCCGGCTCATCCCCGAGGAGAGCCGGATGCACTACGACGACGTGCGCGACCACCTCGACCGGGTGGTGGACATGATCGACACCATGCGCGACTACCTCGCGGGGTCTCTCGAGATCTACACCACGCAGCAGACCCAGAGGATAAACAAGACCATGCAGCGGCTGACGGCCATCTCGACCATCTTCCTCCCGCTCACCTTCATCACCGGCGTCTACGGGATGAACTTCAGCCACGAGAACTTCCTCGCGCAGCACAACCCCTATGGCATGTACATCGTGAGCGGGGTCATGATGCTGCTCGGGGTGGCGATGATCTTCTACCTGTACTGGAAGAAGATGATCTGAGGCCCCGGCGTCCTTCGTGCGCCCGTAGCGTAAACCATGGGGCCTGACGGGGCGGGGGCAGGGCTGCTGTTATAATCGTTTGCGGTTTATGTTTTCGGGAGTGCGAGAGTGGTGGAACGGTAGACACGCTAGATTTAGGATCTAGTGCCCTTCACGGGCGTGCGGGTTCAAATCCCGCCTCTCGCACTGCGCATGACGCGACGAGCTGAAGAAGCGGCCTGTAGACGAGAAGAGTTGGAGTAAATGACGGCGAACGTAACCAAACTGGAAGACAACAAGGTCCGGATCGAGGTGGAGGTTCCACCCGAGGCGGTCAGGGAGGGGGTCGAGGCGAAGGTCAGGGAGCTGCGCCAGAAGGTGCGGGTCCCCGGTTTCCGGCCGGGCAAGGCCCCCCGGCGGATGCTCGAGAGCCATCTCGGCCGCGACTACATCTACATGGAGGCGCTGCAGGACCGGCTGCCTTCCTGGTACTCGCAGGCCGTCATCGAGCAGAACCTCCGCCCGATAGACCGGCCCGAGATCCACTTCGACGAGCCGCTCGACGAGGAGGAGGGCTTCCGGTTCTCCGCGACGGTGGCCGTGCGCCCCGAGGCGAAGCTCGGCCGTTACAAGGGACTCGAGGTCCCCAAGAGGAAGGTCGAGATAACCGAGGAGGACGTCGAGGCGCGCCTGGAGGAGCTCCGGGGCCAGTTCGCCACGCTCGGTGCGGTCGAGGACAGGCCGGTCGCGGAGGGCGACTTCGTCATCCTGGACTTCAACGGCGAGAAGATGACCGGGGGCGAGGTGCCCGGGGCTTCGGCCGAGGACTACATGCTCGAAGTCGGGAGCGGCGAGATCCTGGAGGACTTCGAGAAGAACCTCGTCGGGATGAAGGCCGGGGAGCGCAAGCAGTTCGCCGTCACCTTCCCGATGGACTACGAGGAGGAGTCGCTGCGCGGGCAGTCGGTCCTCTTCCGGGTGCACGTCAAGGAGATCAAGGAGCGTGAGCTCCCGCCGCTCGACGACGAGTTCGCCAAGGAGGCGAGCGAGTTCGAGACGCTCGATGAGCTGCGGGGGGCCATCCGGGAGGAGCTCGAGGAGGCCGCCCGGCGGCAGGTCGAGGGCGAGTTCCGCACGGCGGTGCTCGACGCGGTGGCGAAGGAGGCCGAGGTCGAGGTTCCCGAGGTCATGGTCGAGGACAAGGCCGAGGAGATGGTCGAGAGCTTCGAGCGGAGCATCCGGGCGCAGGGGGTCGACCCAGAGAGCTACTACCGGATGGCCGGGGTGAGCCGGGACGAGATGAAGGAGCGCGTCCGGGACGACGCCGCGGACACGGTCAAGAAGGAGCTCGTGCTCGACGCGGTCGTCGCGGCCGAGGGCATCGAGCCCGACAGGGAGCAGATCGAGCACGAGATAGGCCACATCGCCGAGGACGGTGGTCGCAAGCCGGAAGAGGTCGCCGAGACGATGCGCAGGAACGGCACCTACCAGATCCTCGAGGAGGAGTTCGCCCGGCAGAAGGCGCTCGATTTTTTGGTGGAGAACGCCGTCCCGACCGAGATGCCCGAAGAGGAAGAAGAGAAGGTCGAGGCCGCCGCCGAGGGTGGCGGGGCCGCGGAGAAGAGCGCAACCGGAGAGGAGTAAGAGGAGATGCAGAGGTTCGACCCACAGGGGGTCATCCCCTACGTGATAGAGCAGAGCCCGCGCGGCGAGCGGGCGATGGACATCTACTCGCGGCTTCTGAAGGACAGGATCATCTTCCTCGGGACGCCGGTGGACGACCAGGTCGCCAACGCCATAATGGCGCAGCTGTTGCACCTGGAGAGCGAGGATCCCGAGCAGGACATCAACCTGTACATAAACTCCCCCGGCGGGAGCGTGACGGCGGGGCTCGCGATCTACGACACGATGCAGTTCATCCAGCCCGACGTCGTCACGACCGCGCTCGGGATGGCCGCGTCGATGGGGGCCTTCCTGCTCGCCGCGGGGGCGAAGGGCAAGCGCAACGCGCTCCCGAACACCCGGATACTCCTGCACCAGCCGAGCACGCAGGGCATCGGCGGGCAGGCCTCCGACGTCGAGATCTACGCGCAGGAGCTGGTGAGGACCAAGCGCCGCCTCAACGAGATCCTCGCCGAGAGGACCGGGCAGCCCTACGAGCGGATCGAGCGCGACACCGACCGGGACTACATCATGGGCCCGGAGGAGGCGGTCGAGTACGGCGTCATAGACAACATCATCCGGCGTCACTAGCGGCATGACGAGCGAGAGCCTGGGGAGGATGCGATGAGAGACCCGTCCGACCAGTTGCAGTGCTCCTTCTGCGGCAAGAGCCAGCGGCAGGTGAGGAAGCTTATCGCCGGTCCTGGCGTCTACATCTGCGACGAGTGCATCGAGCTCTGCAACGAGATAATAGACGAGGAATTCTCCTCGCCGGACGTCCTCAAGGAGGACGACCTCCCCAAGCCCCGCGAGATAAACCGCATCCTGAGCGAGTACGTCATCGGGCAGGAGGAGGCGAAGAAGGTCCTCTCGGTGGCGGTCTACAACCACTACAAGAGGATCCAGATGGGCTCCGAGTCGCCCGACGGCACCGAGCTGCAGAAGTCCAACATCCTGCTCATCGGGCCGACCGGCAGCGGCAAGACGCTGCTTGCCCAGACGCTCGCCCGCATCCTCAACGTCCCCTTCGCGATAGCCGACGCGACCGCTCTGACCGAGGCCGGCTACGTCGGTGAGGACGTCGAGAACATCCTGCTCAAGCTCATCCAGGCCGCCGACTTCGACGTGAAGAAGGCGGAGACCGGGATCATCTACATCGACGAGATCGACAAGATCGCCCGCAAGGCCGACAACCCCTCCATAACCCGCGACGTCTCGGGGGAGGGCGTGCAGCAGGCGCTCTTGAAGATCCTGGAGGGGACGGTCGCGAGCGTCCCGCCGCAGGGGGGCCGCAAGCACCCCCACCAGGACTTCCTGCAGATAGACACCAAGAACATCCTGTTCATCTGCGGCGGCGCCTTCGGCGGGCTCGAGGAGATAATCCGCCGGCGGATCGGCAAGAAGAGCATCGGCTTCGGCAGCAGCCTCGAGGCGCGCGGCAAGGAGGAACCGGACGAGATCCTGCGCCACGTCCAGCCGGAGGACCTTCTGAAGTACGGGCTCATCCCGGAGTTCGTCGGCAGGCTGCCGGTCATCTCGACGCTGCGGGGTCTCGGGGAGAAAGACCTGGTGCGCATCCTCACCGAGCCGAAGAACGCGCTGGTCAGGCAGTACCGGCAGTTCTTCCGCTACGACAAAGTCGACCTCACCTTCACCGAGGAGGCGCTCGCCGCCATAGCGCGCAAGGCGCTCGAGCGCGGCACCGGGGCGCGGGGCCTCAGGAGCATCATCGAGGCGACCCTGTTGCCGACGATGTACGAGCTGCCGAGCCGGTCGGACGTGGCGCGGTGCGTGGTGGACGCCGACACCGTCACCGACGGGGTGCAGCCCACGCTCGTGACCCACTCCGGCGAGTCCAAGTACACCTACGACGAGGAAGAGACGGCCTAAGAAGAGGAGAGTTGAAGCAGAGCGAGATCCCCAAGACCTACGACCCCGCCTCGGTCGAGCGGCGCGTCTACGAGGAGTGGCGGCGCGCCGGGGTCTTCGAGGCGGACCCGAGCCCGGAGAGAGAGCCCTACTGCATAGTCATGCCCCCGCCGAACGTCACCGGGGCGCTGCACATGGGGCACGCGCTCAACGGTGCGATCCAGGACGCCCTGATCCGGCGGGCGAAGATGAAGGGGTACGAGGCGCTGTGGCTGCCGGGCGTGGACCACGCCTCAATAGCGCTGCAGAACGTCGTCGAGCGCAAGCTCACCCGCGAGGAGGGGCTCTCCAAGTGGGACGTCGGGCGGGAGCGCTTCGTCGAGCTGTGTCGGGAGTTCGCCGACGAGTCGCGGCACAGGATCCTCGGGCAGCTCGAGCGGCTCGGGGCGGCGGTGGACTGGCGGCGGCTGCGCTACACGATGGACGAGCGCTACGCCGACGCGGTGCTCGAGGCTTTCATCGAGCTCTTCAACGCCGGGTTCATCTACCGGGGGGAGCGCATCACCAACTGGTGCCCGCGCGACCGCTCGGCGATCAGCGACCTGGAGGTCAACTACGAGGAGGTCGAGGGGAAGCTCTACGGGCTGCGCTACCCGTTCGTCGACGGTAAGGGGCCCGGCCCGGACGGCAGGCCCTACGCCGAGGTCTTCTCGACCCGCCCGGAGACGATGCTCGGGGATGTGGCGCTCGTCGTCAACCCCGAGGACGATCGGTATCGGGAGCTCGTCGGGCGGCGGGTGGCGGTGCCGTTCGTGGGGCGGGAGATCGAGGTCTTCGCCGACCCCTACGTGGACCCGTCCTTCGGGACGGGGGTTCTGAAGGTCACCCCGGCGCACGACCCGAACGACTTCGAAATCGGACGCCGGCTCGGGCTGGAGCCGGTGAACGTCCTCAACCCCGACGGGACGATCAACGAGAACGGCGGGCGCTTCGCCGGGCTCGACCGCGGAGAGGCGCGCGAGGCCGTCGTGCGGGCGCTGGCGGAGGAGGGGCTGCTCGGGGAGGTGAGGGACCACACCCACCGCGTCGGGCACTGCGACCGGTGCGGGACCGTGATCGAGCCCTGGCTCACCGAGCAGTGGTGGATCTCGATGCGCGAGCTCGCGAGGCCCGCGATAGAGGCGCTCGAGAAGGGTGAGATCACGGTCTACCCCGACTCCTGGCGGCGCGAGACGATCCGGTGGCTCAAGAACATCCAGGACTGGAACGTCTCCCGGCAGCTGTGGTGGGGGCACCGCATCCCGATCTGGTACGGGCCCGACGGGGAGGTGGTCGCGGCCAAAGAGCCCCCGGGGGAGGGCTTCGAGCAGGACCCGGACGTGCTCGACACCTGGTTCTCCTCGGCGCTCTGGCCGTTCGCCACGCTCGGCTGGCCTGAGGAGACCGAGGAGCTGAAATACTTCTACCCGACGAGCCTCCTCTCGACGGCGCGCGAGATAATGTACCTGTGGGTGGCCCGGATGATCATGATGGGGCTCAGGTTCCGCGGGGAGATCCCGTTCCGCAAGATAAACGTCCACTCGATCGTGCTGGCCGAGGACGGGACGAAGATGAGCAAGTCCAAGGGGAACACGATCGACCCGCTGGACCTCTTCGAGGAGTACGGGACCGACGCGGTGCGCTTCGGGCTTTTGCACCAGTCCTCGACGCAGGATTTCCCCTACTCGCACGAGCGGGCCGAGATGGGCCGCGGCTTCATAACCAAGCTTTGGAACATGATGCGGTTCATCGCCGGGTACGAGGGGGCGGGGGAGGGGGGACCCTCCGTTTCGGACCGCTGGATCCTCTCGGCGTTCAACCGCACCGCCCGCCGCTACGACGAGCTCCTCGAGGAATGCGAGTTCTCCGAGGCGATGCGCCTCGTCTACGACTTCGCCTGGCACGAGTTCGCCGACTGGTACATCGAGATCGCCAAGGTCGCGCCCTCCGCCGAGACGTCGCGCGTCCTGCGCGAGGTCTTCTCCGGGATACTGCGGCTGCTGCACCCGGTGATGCCGTTCGCGACCGAGGAGATGTCCCGTCTGCTCGGGCACGAGCGGATGCTCGTGGAGCAGGGGTTCCCCCGCTACGATCCGGCGCTCGAAGACGAGGAGGCCGAGGAGACGCTCGGGCGCACCATGGAGGCGGTCTCCGCCGTCCGGGCGTTCCGGGCCGAGAGCGGGGTGGACGGGGAGCTGGAGGGGCTCGTCCCGGAGGGGGTGGAGCCCGAGGTCTTCACCGCGCTCGCCGGGGTGCGGCCGGCGGAGAGCCTGGACGGTGCGGCGAAGGCCACGCTGCCGGCGGGCGGGTCTTTCGTCGAGCTCTCGCTCTCCGAGGAGCTGAGGCAGCGCGAGCTCTCGCGGCTGCGCAGGGAGATCGGGCGGGTCGAGAAGGAGATCGCCCGCGCCGAGGGGAAGCTCTCGAACGAGAAGTTCGTCGAGCGGGCCCCGGCCGAGGTGGTCGGCCGCGAGCGCGAGAAGCTCGAGACCAACCGCCGCACGCTCGAGACGCTCTCGAAGCGCCTTGAAGAGCTCCGGTAACAAGCTCCGCGGCTACGGCGAGGTCTGCGCCGCGCTCGACGCCCGGCAGCGGATAACGCTCGGCCTGGAGCGCATGGAGCGGCTGCTCTCGCTGCTCGGGGAGCCGCAGGATGGGCTGCAAAACGTACAGGTCGTGGGGACGAACGGCAAGGGGACGACGACCGTCACCCTGGCCGCGGCGCTCACCGCCTGCGGGCACCCCGCCGGGGCGTACCTCTCACCGCACCTCATCTCCTACACGGAGCGCATCCTGTTGCCCTCGGGGTATGTTTCGGAGGAGGAGTTCGCCCGGGTGATGGACCGCGTGATGCGCCTCGACGACGAGATGGGGGTCGGGGCGTCGCAGTTCGAGATCCTGACGGCCGGGGCGCTGCTCCTCTTCCGGGAGGCCGGGCTCGGGTGGGCGGTGCTCGAGGCGGGGATGGGCGCCCGCCACGACGCGACCTCGGTGGTGCGTCCGCCGGTGGTGGTGCTGACCAACGTCGGGCTCGACCACACCGAGTACCTGGGGGAGACCGTCGAGGAGATCGCGCGCGAGAAGCTCGCGAGCGTGCAGCTCGGCGGGACGCTCGTGCTCGGGACCGGAGACCCGCTGGTCGTCCGCCTGGCCCGCGAGCGGTGCGGGGAGACCGGGGCGCGGCTGGTTCCGGCTTCCGGTGCGGTGGAGTGGGACCGGCTGGCCCCCTACGCGGCCCGGGACGCCGCGCTCGGGCTCCGGGCGGCGGAGGTCGTGCTCGGGAGGGCTCTCGGAGATCGGGAGCGGAAAGAAGCGCTCGAGCGGGCCGCCGGGGTGCTCCCCGGGCGCTTCGAGGTGCACGAGAGGGAGGGGGTCCCGGTCGTCGTCGACGGGGGGCACAACCCGCCCGGCATCCGGGCCACCATAGAGGCCGTGGCGGCGCGCTTCGGCGGGCGGCCGCTCGGGGTCGTCTTCGGGTGCTTGCGGGACAAGGAAGTTGCAAGTATGCTTGATGCCGTGGCCGGGGCCTCCGACGCGCTGGTTCTCACCCGGCCCGAGAGCGGGCGGGCCGCGGACCCGCACCGGCTGATCGTCGAGCATGACCCGAGGGACCGCCGGGGGAAGGAGGCTGTCGTGGTGGAGGAGGTAGGAGAGGCCGTGGGCCGGATGGTGGAGAAGATGCGGCGCGAGGGGGGGGTGGTGCTGGTGACCGGCTCGCTCTACACCTGCGCCGCGGCGATAAGGTGGCTGCGTGAGGGGTAGGAGCATCTGGAGGGCCGCCGGGCTCCTCCTCCTGGGGGCCTTCGCCGCCGCGTTCGTTCTGGGGTACTTACTGGTGCTGAGGTTCGTGGGATGATGGCGCTCGCTCAGACGGATCCCTTCCGGGCCATCTCGAATTTCCTCTCCAGCCCGGCGCTCAAGATAGCCGGGGAGATAATCCTGCTCTTCATCGTGATCGTCTGGCTGGCGCTCGTCTACTGGACCTACGCCGACGCCTCCCGGCGCGGGGCGCTGCGGCTGGTGTGGCTGATCGTGGCGATCGTCTTCCCGTTCGTCGGGACGCTGGTTTACCTGATCGTGCGCCCGCCGGAGTACGTTCTGGACTCGCGCGAGCGCGAGCTCGAGCTCGCCGTGCTCGAGCGGGAGCTCCGGAGCCGGGTCCTGCTGTGTCCGAACTGCCGGGCGATGGTCGAGCGGGACTACCTGGTGTGCCCGGAGTGCAGCTGGCAGCTCAAGAAGCCGTGCGTGAAGTGCGAGAGGCCGCTGGACCTCGAATGGAAGATCTGCCCCTACTGCGGCGTGAACCAGAACAGCGGCCAGATCGAGTACTGAACCCGAAAAGAACTCTTTCGGAGGGAGGAAAGGTTGGTGGAGCAGACCCTGTTTTTGATCAAGGGCGACGGCGTCGAGCGGCGCCTCGTCGGCGAGATCATAGGCCGCCTGGAGCGGAAGGGGCTCGTGATCCGCGAGATGAAGATGATGCGGGTGAGCCGGGAGCTGGCCGAGAAGCACTACGCCGAGCACAGAGAGAAGCCGTTCTTCGAGGAGCTGGTCGAGTTCATCACCTCCCTGCCGGTCGTCGCGATGCGCGTGGAGGGGGAGGGGGCGATCGGGGTGGTGCGCAACCTCATGGGCGCGACCGACCCCGCGAAGGCCGCCCCCGGCACCATCCGCGGCGACCTGGCGCTCAGCATGCCGGACAACCTGGTCCACGGCTCGGACTCCCCCGAGAGCGCCAGGCGGGAGCTCGAGCTCTTCTTCGGGTCCTGAGCCGGGGGGAGCCAAGGCTGGTCCTGGCCTCCGCCTCCCCCCGGCGGGCGGAGCTCCTCGAGCGCGTCGGGCTCCGCTTCGAGGTGCGCGAGAGCGGCTTCGAGGAGGTCGAGCTCGAGGATCCGGCGCGCACCGCGCGGGAGAACGCCCGGGGCAAGGCGCTCGCCGTGTCCTCCGGGGAGGATGGGGCCGTGGTGCTCGGCTCGGACACCGTGGTCTACCTGCCCGGGGAGGGCGTCCTCGGCAAGGCGGAGGATGCTGCGCAGGTCTCTCGCATGCTCGGTTTGCTCTCCGGGAGGCGGCACGAGGTCTACACCGCGGTCGCCGTCGCCGGGGATGGGGAGCTCTCGCTCGCCCACACCGTCACCGCCGTGCGGATGCGGGCCCTCGGGCGGGAGGAGATCGAAGCCTACGCCGCCAGCGGGGAGGGGGTCGGGAAGGCCGGCGGGTACGCCATACAGGGGAGAGCCGGGGCTTTCGTCGAGTGGATCTCGGGCGACTACACCGCTGTGGTCGGCCTGCCGCTCTCCATCGCGCTCAGGATGCTTGAAAAGCGCGGGCTGTGCTGGTACTAGATAGCCGTGGCCGGGGAGAGGAGATACACCATAAAGCAGCTCCCGCCGGAACTCAGGCCGCGCGAGCGGATGCTCGCCGCCGGTCCGGGGGCGCTCTCCGACGCCGAGCTCCTCGGGCTCCTGTTCGGGAACGGCAGCCGGGAGAAGACCGCCGTCGAGCTCGCCGGGCACGTCATCTCCGAGGCCGGGGGGTTGCACGGCCTCTACGGCGCCTCCGTGCACGAGCTCACCCGCATGAAGGGCATCGGGGAGGCCAAGGCGTGCATCGTGCTCGCCGCCGTCGAGCTCGGCCGGCGCCTCGGCGTCTCTCGCAGCGGGAGCCGTCCCGTGATATCATCGCCGGCGGACGTAAACGGGCTCCTGAGAGGGCGTATAGCCAACCTGGACCGGGAGAACTTCGTGGCCGTGCTGCTCAACTCCAGGAACGAGGTCATAGAGGTCTCCACGGTCTCGGTCGGGACCCTCTCGGCGACGCTGGTCCATCCCCGGGAGGTGTTCAAGCCTGCCATAAGGGCCAGTGCAGCCAGCGTCATCCTGGCGCACAACCACCCCAGCGGGAACGTCCAGCCCAGCAGGGAGGACAAGGAGGTCACGAGGAGGATGGTGGACGCCGCAGGGATAGTCGGGATAGAGCTTCTCGACCACGTCATCCTGGGCGAGGGGTACTGCAGCATGAAAGAGCAGGGGCTCCTCTGAGCTTGTCTATCGGGCGAGGGGCCGGTAACCTTAGCGGGCGGGGAGCGGTATGTTAGGACTCTTTGGGCGCGACGTTGCGGTGGATCTGGGGACGGCGAACACGCTGGTGTTCGTCAAGCGTCAGGGGATCGTGCTCTCCGAGCCCTCGGTCGTCGCCATCGACACCAGGACCGACCGGGTGGTCGCGGTGGGCTCGGCCGCCAAGCGGATGCTGGGGCGCACGCCGGAGAACATAGTCGCGATGCGCCCGCTCAAAGACGGCGTGATCGCGGACTTCGAGGTCACCGAGAAGATGCTGCGCTACTTCATCCACAAGGCGCAGCCCAAGCGCCGGCCCCTGAAGTCGCTCGTGGGGCCGCGGGTGGTGGTCTGCGTGCCGTCGGGGGTGACGGGGGTGGAGCTCCGGGCGGTCCGGGAGGCGACGGAGGCGGCCGGGGCCCGGCAGGCGTTCACCATCGAGGAGCCGCTCGCCGCGGCGATCGGCGCCGGGATGCCGGTGAACGAGGCCCAGGGGAACATGATCGTGGACATCGGCGGGGGGACGACCGAGGTCGCGGTGATCTCGCTCGGGGGGATCGTGACCAAGTCCTCGATCAGGATCGCCGGGGACGACATAGACGAGGCGATCTCGAGCTACATCCAGAAGGAGTACAAACTCATCATCGGCAGCCAGACCGCCGAGCAGCTCAAGATAGACCTGGGCAGCGCGTTCCCGCTCGAAGAGGAGGAGTCGGCGGAGATCCGGGGCCGCGACATCGTGAGCGGGCTGCCCAAGAGCGTCGTGATCACGAGCGAGGAGATCCGGGAGGCGATAAGCGGGCCGGTGGAGGCGATCGTGACCGCCGTGCGCGACACGCTGGACCGCACGCCCCCCGAGCTGGCCTCGGACATCGTGGACCAGGGGATGGTCCTGGCCGGCGGCGGGGCGCTTCTGCGGCACCTGGACGAGAGGATCCGGCGCGAGACCGGCATCCCGGTGCACATAGCCGAGAACCCCTTGCTTTGCGTCGCGATCGGGAGCGGCCGCTACCTGGAGGAGATAGACTCCTACCGCGGCGCGCTCTCCCCGGCTTAGGGGATGATGGGGAGGCGCAAGCGCTCCGGCTCCTCCGGCGGGTTGCTCACGTTCGTCATCCTTCTGGTGGCGAGCGCGGCGCTGTTCACGATCTACACCAAGGAGGGTGATTCCGGCCCGCTGCACACGGTGCAGCTCGGGGCGGCGGAGGCTTTGCGACCGGGGCGCACGGCGGTGGCGGCGGTCTCCCACCCCTTCAAGTCCGCCGGGGACGCGCTCTCGGGGCTCTTCGGGGGCAACCGGGCGAACTCCCGGGAGCTCGCCCGGCTGCGGCAGAAGAACGAGGCGCTCTCCGCCCGGGTGGCGACGCTCACCCGGCAGAACGACCAGCTGCGGACGATGCTCAAAGGGAGCCGTCCGAACTACCGCTACGCGCCGCTGGCGCAGGTGATCTCCCCGATAGGCGGGCAGTTCACCGACCGGGTGATGATAGACGTGGGATCGAGCGACGGGGTCAGGCCGGGGCAGCCGGTGGTGGTCGGGGACAACATCCTCGTCGGGCGCACGGCGCAGGTGAGCGCCCACACCGCGGAGGTGATACTGGTGACCGACCAGAGCTTCAAGGCCGGGGTGGAGATAGTGCCCAGGAAATCCGGCGGCGCTTCGGGCTCGACGCCCGAGGGGCTGCTGGAGGCCAGCTACGGGGGGTATCTCGGGGTCGACTACGTGAACCAGAGCGCAAACGTGCACACCGGTGACTACGTGGTCACCAGCGGCAGGGCCGGCAGGTACCAGCTGATGTTCCCGCAGGGGCTTTTGGTCGGCAGGGTGAAGTCGGTGAGCTCCCAGGACATCAACCAGTACAAGAAGATCGTCGTGGCCCCCGCCGTGCACCCCGGTGACCTGGAGGAAGTGCGGGTGATCACGGGATGGTAGAGCGCACCTCGCTCGGGAGGTCGGCCCTGCTCGTCGTGGTGGCGGCCGTCGTCGAGGCGATAATCGGGCCGTACCTGACCTTCGGCACGATCTCGCCGCACCTCACCCTGATCGCGGTCGCAGTCTGCGCCTTCGGGCTCGAGGAGGTGCAGGGGCTCCTGCTCGGGTTCTTCGGCGGGGTGCTCGTGGACGCCCTGGGCGAGGGGCTCTTCGGGGTGGGGGCGCTGGGCGGGCTGGTGGCCGCGGCGATCGCGCTCAGGCTCGGGAGGGTGCAGGTGAGGGGCGTGGAGCGGCTGCTGCTGACGCAGGCTGCCGCCCT
>JAIMBO010000215.1 GCA_023511405.1 Rubrobacteraceae bacterium | reverse complement strand
CTGCTCTCGCGAAGGTGATGATCGTCGGGGCGCTGTTCGCCCTCTTCAACGCCGTTCTGGCAATCACACTGCAGTTTGCCCGCATCGTATGGTCGAGCGCGCGGGATCAGGCCTGGCCACAGCCGGTGAATGAAATGCTCGGACGGGTACACCCACGCTACCACTCCCCCTGGGTGGCGACGCTCATCATGGGCACCGTAGCAACCGTGCTCTGTTTCGCAGCCAGCCTGGTGACGGCCGTAACCTTCACGGCCGTGCTCATAGTCACGATGTACGGGCTTGTAGCCATCTCCGCGCTGGTGAGCAGGGTCCGCGATCGGCGCCTGAGGAGGCCATCAAAGATGTGGTTCTGGCCTGCACCCCCGATCATCGCGCTCGCCGGCGTGGTCATCGCCCTGACCCAGCAGAAGCCAGGCGACCTCCTCGTGTTGCTGGCGCTGTTCGTGGTTGGGTTGGGCTACTACGTGGTGTATCTTCGCCGCCGCCCGCAACGGTGGGTGCCCCACGTTGATGAAGAGATTCTGGAACCCCAGGCAGCGCAGAGTCTGGAGGAGGGATAGAGATGGGCACCGACAAGCCGCCCGCCCCACGAGGGCGGGTACGAGACTTCGGGGTCGGGGTAGGATACCTCAAGCCCGGGCCCCAAAACGCCATCACCGACGTGGCAGGGGTCAGAGTCGGTCACAGTACGGTTTGGAGGGAAGAGCCGTGCATACGCACCGGGGTCACCGCCATATGGCCCCACGAAGGAAATCCCTTCAGGGAACGTGTATATGCAGCGACGAGCGTGTTCAACGGCTACGGGATCCTCACCTCGGACCTCGTGGTGGAGGAGTGGGGGATGCTGGGATCCCCAATCATATTGTGCGACACCCGACACGTCGGGGTATGCTACGAAGCCGCCGTCTCGTACATGAGCCGGCTCGACGATGCGGTCGGAGTCGATGATGTATTGATGCCCGTCGTGGCCGAGTGTGACGACGGCTATCTCAACGACAACCGCGTTCTCGGCCTGCGGGATAAGGACGTCCACCAGGCGTTGGAAGAGGCAACATCCGGCCCGGTTGGGGAGGGAGCCGTAGGCGCCGGGACGGGAACCCAGCAGTTCGACTTCAAGGGTGGGATAGGCACCGCCTCGAGGGTGATTGAGATAGGAGGCAGGGAGTACACCATCGGCGTACTCCTCAACACGAACTATGGCAGCAGGCACCAGCTACAGATCGCGGGGACACCGGTCGGGATGACCCTGCACCGGGGGATGCCCCAAGAGCACAGGGAGGGCTCGTGCATCGGGGTCGTCGCCACAGATCTTCCGCTGCACCCGAGGCAGCTGAAGCGGCTCGCCCGCAGGGTGGACGCCGGGCTCATAAGGACCGGAAGCGTGGGCAACGACGGCTCCGGGGAGATATTCATCGCCTTCACGACGGCTCACCGCGTACCGCGCAGAACCACCTCCGGGACGATCAACATCGACGTCCTCGTCGAGGGACAGTTCTGGACCCACGGCTCTCCGATGGATCTCGTCTTCGAGGCCGTGACGGAGGCGACCGAGGAAGCAGCCCTGAACGCCCTCTTCCAGGCCGATACGGTCCGGGGACGGGACGGGCACGTCCTGGAAGGTTTCCCGATAGACGAGGGGGTTCGGGCATTGACGGCGACGGGGAGGAGTTGAGCTCATGGGCCGGTACGCTCCCCGCGACTCTCTCGAGAGCCCGCGCTTCTCCGGGGTGAGGACGTTCATGAGGCTGCCCAACGCCCGTGACCTGCCGAACAGCGACGCGGTGGTCGTCGGCATCCCGTTCGATACGGGGGCGTCGTTCCGTGCGGGGGCCCGCTTCGGGCCGGAGGGAATAAGGAGCGCCTCGCACCTTCTGCGCCCCTACAATCCCCTGCAAGGAATCGGGATCTTCGACCACATCTCGGTTACGGACTTTGGGGACATGCCCATCGTCCCCGGGTACATAGAGGAGAGCTACGAGGCGATCCGTAGGGAGCTTGAGGTCATACATCGTGCGGGTGTGGTCCCCATCGCACTCGGTGGCGACCACTCGATAGCCCT
>JAIMBO010000055.1 GCA_023511405.1 Rubrobacteraceae bacterium | reverse complement strand
CATCGACTGCGGGGCGTGCGAGCCGGAGTGCCCGGTCGAGGCGATCTTCCCGGAGGACGAGGTCCCCGAGGACATGCAGAGCTATATAACCAAGGCTCAGGAGTACGACTTCTCCGGCCAGGAGCCCGGCTGAGCCGGCAGTCCGGAGAGTACGTCACCGCGAGACCCCGCCCGTTCCGGCGGGGTCTTCGTCTATACTCTCCCTCCGTATGACCGACGGGAGCTGGAGCACGCTCGCGAGCCGCTACGTCTACCGCAACCGCTGGTGCGCCCTGCGGGTGGACGAGGTGAGGCTGCCCGACGGGGCGACGATAGACTACTGCGTGCTCGAGAGCGGCGGGTTCGCCTCGGTGGTGCCGCTCACGAACGATGGTGGGGTGGTGCTCGTGCGGCAGTGGCGGCAGCCGCTCGGGCGGTTCACGCTGGAGCTGCCGAGCGGAGCGGTGGACGCCGGGGAGGATCCTGAGGAGGCCGCCCGGCGGGAGCTTTTCGAGGAGACGGGATACCGGGCCCAGGGGCTGGAGCGCCTCGTCTCCGTGCACACGAGCACCGGGCGCACGGACGAAGTCTGCCACCTCTTCCGATGCCGGGCTCTGCCGGACGAAAAGGGGCCGGCCCCCGAGCCCACGGAGTTTTTGCGCTCCGTAGTGGTGCCGCTCGGCGAGGCGCTGGAGAAGGTCGCTGCCGGTGAGATAACCGACGCCGCCACCGTCCTTGGGATCTCGTGGGTCGCCGGAGGTTGTGGGCCACGGAGTGGTGGGGTAGAGTAGCACGAGGAACGAGATCCGGGGAGCCGCGAGGCTGAGAGGGCGCGGATGCGCCGACCCGTCGAACCTGATCCGGGTAATGCCGGCGCAGGGAGAGAAGCCTCGCGCACCCCGTGAGAGGAGGGCCGTGAGCGGGTTCAGGGACACGAGGGTGCTCACCGAGGCGGCGCTAGCGGTGGCGCTCGCGTTCGTGCTGGGGCTGGTGAAGATCTTCAGGATGCCGGAGGGCGGTTCGATCTCGTTCGAGATGATCCCGCTGGTCCTGCTCGCGCTGCGTCAGGGCCCCGGCGTCGGGGCGGTTGCGGGCGCGGCGTACGGCGTCCTGGATCTGATCTCAGACCCATACGTCCTCAACCCGGTGCAGGTGCTCTTCGACTACCCGCTCCCCTTCGCCGCGATGGGGCTCGCCGGGCTCTTCCGGCCCACCCCGCGCGGGGCGGTGCTCGGCACGGTGGCCGCGGTGGCGGGTCGCTTCGTCTGCCACTTCATAAGCGGGGTCGCCTTCTTCGCCTCCTACGCCCCGAAGGGCTGGAACCCATACCTCTACTCCGCCGCGTACAACGCCGGGTACCTGGTGCCGAGTCTCCTGATCACGCTCGCCGTCGTGGTCGTGCTGCTGCGGGCGCTCGGGGCGGCGCGGCCCTCGCGGCGGCAGCTGGAGTTATCGAGGCATGCTTAGGGAGGAGAGATGAAGACCGCGCTCAGCATAGCCGGGAGCGACTCCGGAGGTGGGGCGGGCATCCAGGCGGACATCAAGGCCTTCGCCCGCTGCGGGGTGCACGGAACCACCGCGATAGTCGCGATCACGGCTCAGAACACCGTCGGGGTGAGCAACATATTCGCGCTGCCGACGCAGGTGGTGATCGAGCAGATCGAAGCGGTCGTCTCGGACATCGGGGCGGACGCGGTGAAGACCGGGATGCTCTTCAACGCCGAGATCGTCTCGGCCGTGGCGGGGGCGATCCGCCGGCTGGGGCTCAAGAACGTCGTCGTGGATCCGGTGATGGTCGCCGAGAGCGGGGCCACGCTGCTCGAACCGGAGGCCGTGGACGCCTACCGCGAGGAGCTCCTGCCCCTCGCCGACGTCATCACCCCGAACCTCGACGAGGCGTTCGTCCTCGCCGGGCGGAAGAAAGATCCGGAGGAGGTCCACGGGTGCGCCCGCGACCTCGCGGAGCTGGGGCCGGGGGCGGTGATCATCACCGGCGGGCACCGCGCCTCCGGTGCGGACCTGCTCTACGACGGCGAGCATTTCGTGGAGATAGAAGGCCCGGTGCACGAGAGCGGAGCGGCCCACGGCTCCGGCTGCACCCACTCCTCGGCTCTGGCCGCCTTCCTCGCGCGCGGCTTCGGCCTCGAGGAGGCGGCCCGGAGGGCCCGCGCCATCGCCTCCGAGGCCGTCGAGTACGGTCTCACGGGGATAGGCCGCGGGGCGGGACCGGTGAACGTGCTCGGGCCGCTCATGGAGGGAGAGGGATGAGAGCGGAGGAGATCCTGCGCAGGATCGGGGAGGAGAAGCCCCTCGTCCACCATCTGACCAACTACGTCACGGTCAACCTGGTCGCGAACGTGACCCTTTGCACCGGGGCGCTGCCGGTGATGGCGCATGCCGTGGAGGAGGTCGAGGAGATGGTCGCCTCCGCCAGCGCGCTCGTCATCAACATGGGCACGCTCGATCCGCAGTGGATAGAGGCGATGCTCCGGGCGGGGAAGGAGGCCAACCGGCGCGGTGTGCCGGTCGTCTTCGACCCGGTGGGTGCCGGGGCGACCTCATTCCGCTCCCGGATGGCGCACAGGCTCCTCTCGGAGGTGGAGATGGCCGCCGTCTGCGGCAACGCCGGGGAGATAGCGACCCTCGCCGGGCTCGAGGCCGAGGTTCGCGGGGTCGAGAGCCTCGCCGGGGATGCGAAGGAGGCCGTCCGCGGGGCCGCCCGCGCGCTCGGCACGACGGTGGCCGCGACCGGCCCCACCGACTACGTGAGCGACGGGGGACGGGTTTTCGCCGTCTCGAACGGGCACCCCTTGATGGGGCGGGTCGTGGGGAGCGGCTGCGCCTCGACCGCGGTCATCGGGTGCTTCGCCGCCGCGGGTGGGGGAGACGCGGAGACCATCGCCGGGGCGCTGGCTTTCTTCGGGCTCGCGGGGGAGGCCGCCGCGCCGCTCGCCGATGGTCCCGGCACCTTCGAGCCGCGCCTGCTCGACGCGATAGCTTCGCTCGCGGGGAATCCGGAGGGTCTGGAGGGCAGGCTGCGCGTGGAGGAGGTTTCGGCTTGAGCGCCCGGGCGGCGGTGCGTACCCCGGTGGTCCCGCGTGGTCCGTGGGCGCTCTCGATGCGCTGGCACGATCTGCTGTTCATGCACTGGCCGGTACCGGAGGAGGTGCTGCGTCCCATGATCCCCGGCTCCCTCGCGGTGGATACCTTCGGGGGGAGTGCCTGGCTCGGGGTGGTTCCGTTCCGGATGAGCGGGGTGCGTCCGCGCCCGTTGCCGGCCGTGGAACGTATCTCCGACTTCCCGGAGATCAATTTGCGCACCTACGTCGTCGGTGCGGACGGAGAAGCTGGGGTGTGGTTCTTCAGCCTGGACGCGGCGAGCCGGCTCGCCGTGCGCCTGGCGAGGACCTTCTACGGCCTGCCGTACTTCGACGCCCGCATGTCCTGCCACCCGGAGGGAGGGTGGGTCCGCTACGAGAGCGTCCGCACCCACCGGGGGGCGCCGCCTGCGCGCTTCGCCGGGCGCTACCGCCCGAGGGGGTCGGTCTTCGAGGCCGCCCCCGGCTCGCTCGAGGACTTTCTCACCGGACGCTACCTGCTGTACTCCGCGGGGAGGGGCGGGAGGCTGATGCGCGCCGCGATACGGCACCGCCCCTGGCCGCTGCAGCTCGCCGAGATCGACGTGGACCGGTTGGAGATGACCTCCCAGGTGGGGCTCGAGGAGCCTTCCGGGGAGCCTCTTTTGCACTTCGCCAGATACCTGGAGGTCGTCGCCTGGTTTCCGGAGGAGGTGGGGTGATGAAGGAGAGGCTCGGATCCGCGCGTCTTCTGCTCGTGACCGCGCCGCGCGAGGATCTCGTCGAGCGGGTCGGGGCCGCCCTGCGCGGCGGGGTGGACATCGTGCAGCTTCGGGACAAGGAAGCCTCCCGGGAGGAGCTCCTCCCGCTCGCGCTCGAGCTGAAGGAGGTCTGCGAGCGGGCCGGGGCGATCTTCACGGTCAACGACGACGTGGAGCTCGCCCGCGAGAGCGGCGCGCACGGGGTGCACCTGGGGCAGGAGGACGCCCCGATCTCCGAGGCCCGCCGCGTGCTCGGGGAGGCGGCGATCATCGGGCGCTCGGCCGGGAGCCTCGAGGAAGCCAGGGAGGCCGTCGAGGAGGGCGCGGACTACCTGGGGGTCGGTGCGGTCTACGCCACCCCGACCAAGCCGGAGGGCGAGGTCGCCGGGCTGGAGCTCGTGAGGAGGCTCGCCAGCGAGGGGCTTCCGGTGCCCTGGTTCGCCATCGGCGGCGTGACGCTCGAGACCGCGCCCGAGGTGGCAGAGGCCGGTGCGCCCGGCTTCGCCGTCGTCCGGGCCCTGATGGACGCCGAAGATCCCGAGGCGGCCGCCCGCGAGCTGCGCTCGCTCCTCCCATGATGGTGCGGGCGAACCTGGCCGCCGGGATCCTGCCGGTCCGCCGCGACGGTCGGGTGCTCCTGTTACTGCGCCCGGCCACCGGGACCTGGGAGCCGCCGGCCGGGAGGCTCCACCCCGGCGAGACCTTCGAGCAGGGGGCGGTGCGCGAGGTCTACGAGGAGACGGGGCTCCTCGTCGCCCCGCAGATGATGCTCGCGACGTGGGTCGGGACCCGCGCGGACGGCGAGCCGCTCGCGAGCGTCACCTACGCCGGCCGGGTCGGGGAGGAGGAACCACGGATCACGCCCGAACACTCCGGCGCCCGGTGGTTCACCGTCGAGGAGTGGCTCGATGTCCCGAGCTGGTGGTCGCGCGAGGACATCCTGAGGGTCCCGGAGATCCTCCGGGCGCTGCCGGGGGAGCCCTCCCCCGCCCCTCCGCCGCCGCGGGAGACCGTCGAAGGGGTGGTGAGCGCCCGCCTGGGCGCCGGGGCGGTGCTCGTCGATCTCTCGGGAGAAGAGCCGCGGGCGCTCCTGCTGCGGCGCAGGAAGCCTCCGGTGGGTCTCTGGGAGAACCCCGGCGGGGCGCTCGAGCCGGGGGAGGACTTCGTAGCCTGCGCCCGCCGCGAGCTCCACGAGGAGACCGGCATCCGCGCCGAGCCCGAGCTGCCGTGGTGGGCGCGGGTCGAGCCCTGGCGCTCCCCGGACGATCCGGAACTCTACGCGGGGGTCGGGTTTCTGGCCCGTCATCCCGGCGGGGAGATCACCCCGGAGGCCGGCGCGCATGACGCCTGCCGCTGGGTCACCGAAGAGGAGTGGCGTTCTCTGCGCACCTGGTACACGGAGCGGGAGTCCGATGCGCTCTGGTGGGCCGTGCGGCACCTCCTGCGGGAGCGGGGATGAACGAGTTCGAGCTCATAGAGAGCATCGCCGCCCGGCTCGGCGCGCGGCCCGGGGAGGTCGAGGTCCCGCTCGGGGACGACTGCGCGGTGGTGCGTCTCGGGGGGATTCGCTGGGCGCTCGCCTCCGACATGCTCGTCTTCGGGCACCACTTCAAGGGGTGGGCCGCCCCGGAGGACGTCGGCTACAAGGCGGTCGCGGTCAACGTCTCGGACGTGGCGGCGATGGGCGGGGTGCCGCGCTTCATCCTCGTCTCCGGCGGGGCGCCGGACTCCGGGGTGGCGCTCGGCTGCATGGAGGGGGTGCTCGCCGCCTGCGAAAAGTTCGGGGTCTACCCTTTGGGCGGCGATACGACCGCGTCCGATGCGCTCACGGTGGACGTGGCGGTGGTGGGGGAGCTTCCGGATCCGCCGGTGTTGCGCTCCGGGGCGCGCCCCGGAGACCTGCTCGCGGTGACCGGGGAGCTCGGGGCCTCCGCGGCGGGGTTCCTCGCGCTCGAGGGCGGGAAGAGGGGGCCGGAGCGGCTCGTGCGGCGCCACCTCAGGCCAGAGCCACGGGTCGAAGCCGGCCGGCTCGCCTCCCGCCTGGGGGTACACGCGATGATAGACCTCTCCGACGGGCTCGCCTCCGACGTGCGGCACGTCTGCCGGAGGAGCGGGGTCGGGTGCCGGGTGGAGCTGGAGAGGTTCCCAGTCTCGGGGGACGTGCGCGAGCTGGCCGAATCGTTCGGGCGCGACCCGGAGGTTCTCGCTGCGACGGGGGGTGAGGATTACGAGCTTCTCATCGCCGCGCCGGAGCGGGTGCTGGAGGAACTCTCCTCCGCCTCGGAGGTGCCGGTGAGCGTGGTCGGGGAGGTCGTCGAGGAGGGGGTGAGCTTCATCAGGGGAGGGGAGGCCGTGGAGGGGCTCTCCGGGTGGGACCACTTCGGGTAGGATTGGATCTCTTCTTCGCGGGTAGAAGAGATGGTGTCCCTGCAGGCGAGGAGGAGACGGAAGATGCCCTACGAGAGGATCACGGACCTGCCCGAGAGCGTGAGGAGCAACCTCCCGAAGCACGCGCAGGAGATCTACAAGGAGGCGTTCAACTCGGCCGAGGAGCAATACGGCGAGGAGAGCCGGGCGCACCGGGTGGCCTGGAGCGCCGTGGAGCAGAAGTACGAGAAGAACGAGCGGGGAGAGTGGGTGGAGAAGGGCTAGCCCCTACACCGGCCAGCCCTCGAGCCGCCAGGCCGCATCCCAGAACATCCACTCGTAGCGGCTGGTCGTCACGAAGGCCTCTCTGACCGCCGCCAGCTGCTCCGGGCTCAGCCCCTCGCAGACGCGATCGGTCAGGTCGAGCACGGCCGCGACCAGCTCCCCGAAGTCCTCCCCGCCGTAGGTCTCGATCCAGCGGCGGTAGAGCCGGTTCGGCGAGCCGCGCTCGAGCAGGGAGCCTCCGACTTCGGCGTAGATCCAGTAGCAGGGCAGGATCGCACCGAGGACCTCGGGGTAGTCGCCGAGCGAGGCGACGCGCAGCAGGTAGCTCGTGTAGGCGAGGTTCGTGGGGGAGAGGGGTGTCTCGTCGAGCTCTTTTTCGGAGACGCCGAGATCCCGGAAGAACCCTTCGTGCAGGCTCCGCTCGACGGTTATCGCGCCGGTCGCGTGCTCGCCGAACATCACCAGGGCGTCCTCGTCGGGGGAGCGCACCCCGGCGAGGGCGAGGGCGCGGGCGTAGTCGCGCAGGTAGAGGGCGTCCTGTATCACGTAGTGGCGGAAGCGCTCCTCGGTGAGGGTCCCGTCGGTGAGCCCTCCGATGAACGGGTGGGCGAGGATGGCGGCGTAGATGTCCTCGATCGAACGCCAGAGCTCCGCGGTGAAGCCCCGTTCCTTCGCCGCCATACTAGCCCCTCTTGATGCCGAAGAGCCGGTTGCGCCGCTCCTCGTCGAGCTCCTCCAGGGGTTTCCTCAGGTCTCTGCCCACCTCGAGCGCCCGCCGGACCGCCTCACGCGAGCCGACCTTCTCGAACCAGCGGGCGAGGTTCGGGTAGTCCTCCATCCTCTGACCCTGGTCTTCGTGGGAGATCAGCCAGGGGTAGATCGCGATGTCCGCGATCGTGTACTCGTCCCCGGCGAAGTACTCGGCCTCGGAGAGGCGTCGGTCCATCACCCCGTAGAGCCGGGCGGCCTCGTTGGTGTAGCGCTCTATGGCGTAGGGGACCTTCTCCGGGGCGTACTTGCGGAAGTGGTGCGCCTGGCCGAGCATCGGGCCGACGTGCCCCATCTGGAACATCAGCCACTGCAGGGTGGTGTAGCGGGCGCGCGGGGAGGAGGGGAGGAGCCTTCCGGTCTTCTCGGCCAAATAGATCAGGATGGCCCCCGACTCGGCGAGGCTCATGGGCTTACCATCCGGGCCCTCCGGATCGACTATGGCGGGCATCTTGTTGTTCGGGCTTATCCTGAGGAACTCCTCCCGGAACTGGTCGCCGGCGGTGATGTCCACCGGGACGATGTTGTACGGGAGGCCGGTCTCCTCCATGAATATGGTGATCTTGTGTCCGTTCGGGGTCGGCCAGTAGTAGAGGTCTATCGGTTCGGGCATGCTGCCTCCGCTCTCGTCTGTGCAACGCTCTCTGAAACTATTCTATATGGACCGCGGAAGGATGAGCCCCTATCGCACGAGCGCGAGGAGCGCCTCCTTCGCCCGATCGAACGCCCGTTCGAGGGAGGCGAGCTTCTCCTCCGCGCCCGAGAGATCGCCGGAGTCGCCGGCCTCCTGCAGCCCGGCGGCGAGCTCCTGCACGCGTGTGGCGCCCATGTTGCCGGAGCTGCCCTTCAGGGTGTGGGCGGCCTGTGCCAGGGCGTGGGCGTCGCCGGCGTGCAGGGCGCGTCGGATCTCCTCGATCCTGCGCGGGGCGTCCTCCAGATACATCTCGACCAGCTCCGAAACGAGGTCGGGGTCCTCCTCGCCGGCCAGCTCGCGCAGGTTTTCGAGGGTGGCGGGGTCGAGCGGGGGTCCTCCTTCGTCCGGGAGCCAGCGTTCGAGTGCCTCTTGCAGCTCATCGGGCTTTACTGGCTTGGGGATGTAGTCGTCCATTCCGGCGGCGAGCGCCTTCTCGCGGTCGGTTGCGAGCGCGCCTGCGGTCAGCGCGATGATCGGCAGGTGCCCGCTCTCGTTGAAGCGTTCCCCCTCCTGCTCGCGGCGCCGGATCTCCCGGGACGCCTCGTAGCCGTCCATGACGGGCATCTGGCAGTCCATGAGGATGGCGGCGTAGCGGTTCCCACAGACGGCCTCGAGCGCCTGCCGGCCATCGGAGGCGACCTCGACGTCGTACCCGAGCCTCTCCAGCATCCTCCGCGCCACCTTCTGGTTGACCAGGTTGTCCTCGACGACTAGGACGGGGGGAGTTGTCTTCTCCTGACGGCGGGCCTCTCTTTTCGCTCCCGTTTCGTACTCTCCTCCCTGGTGCCGAGGGCCGTGGCCAGCGCGTCGTAGAGCTGAGACTGGCGCACCGGCTTGGTGAGGTAGGCCTCTATACCGCGTTTCTCTGCCTCCGCCCCGATCCCCGCCTGTACCAGCGAGGTGAGGAGCACCAGACGGGTCGATGAGAGGGACGGTTCAGACTTTATCCTGCGGGCGAGCTCGAGCCCGTCCATGCCCGGCATCTGCATGTCGAGGATCGCCAGGTCGTATGGTCTTCCCACCGCCGCGGCGTCGCCGAGCATGGCGAGCGCCTGCCGGCCGTCTGCCGCGCTGGCGTTCTCCAGCCCCCAGGCGGCGGTCTGCTTGAGCAGGATGGTCCGGTTGGTGGCGTTGTCGTCCACGATGAGGACCCGGGCGCCGCTCAGGTCTCCTGGGATCGCCCGCTGCTGCCCGGACTCCTCGGCCCTCTCGAGTGGGACTTCGAACCAGAAGGTGCTGCCCTTCCCGGGCTCGCTCTCCACCCCGATCCTGCCACCCATCATCTCGACGAAGCGTCGCGAGATCGTCAGCCCCAGCCCCGTGCCCCCGTAGCGACGGGTCGTCGAGGAGTCCGCCTGGGTGAAGGGCTGGAAGAGCTTCGAGATCTCCTCCTGGCTCATCCCGATACCGGTGTCCTTCACCTCGAAACGCACCCGCACCCTCTCGGGGGACTCCCGGGCGAGGCTCGCCCGCACGAATACCTCCCCTTCCTCGGTGAACTTCACGGCGTTGCTGATCAGGTTCGTCAGGATCTGACGCAGCCGGAAAGGGTCGCCGCGCAGCCGAGCCGGGACGTCGGGCTCGACGAAGCCGGCGAGCTCTATGTCCTTTCGGTGGGCGAGCGTGGCGAACAGGGCCGTCACCTCCTCGACGGTCTCGTAGAGGTCGAAGTCGAGCGTCTCTAGCTGCACCTTGCCGGATTCGAGCTTCGAGAAGTCGAGGATGTCGTTGATCACGGCGAGCAGCGTCTCTCCGGAGGAGCGGATCGTCTCCGCGTAGTCGCGTTGCTCGGGGGTGAGGTCGGTGTCCAGCAGGAGCTCGGCCATCCCGATCACGCCGTTCATCGGCGTGCGGATCTCGTGCGACATGTTCGCCAGGAATTCGCTCTTTGCCCGGCTGGCCTCTTCTGCGGCGCGGCGGGCTTCTTCGAGCTCCCGCTCGTTCTGTCTGCGCTCGGTGACGTCGCGGATGATCCCCCGGAAGCCGACCTTGCGTCCCTGCTCGTCGGTTATGAGCGAGGTGGTCGACTCGACGTATCTCCTCTGGCCGTCTTTCCTTATGATCTCCCAGCCGAGGTTGCGGGCCGGGATGCCCGTGCGGTAGACCTCCTCGAAGGCTTTGCGGAGCCTGGGGACGCACCTTTTCACCGTGCACTGGAGGTAGTTCATCCCCCGGAGCTCCTCCTCGGTGTAGCCGAGCGCTTCGACGAGGGCGTGGTTGAAGAAGGTGAAGTTGCCTTTGAGGTCCGTCTCCAGGTATACGTCGTGTATCTGCTCCAGGATCGAACGGTAGCGCTCCTCGCTCTTCCGGAGCTTCTCCTCGGCTCGTTTGCGCTCGGTGATGTCGAGCAGGATGCCCTGCCAGAAGAGCGGTCTTCCTTCCTCGTCTCTGACCAGGACGAGCTCGTCCTGTACCCACACCTCCCGGCCGTCCCGGGTGCGCATCCTGTACTCCAGACTCATTGGTTCACCGGTGGCCTCGGCGTGGGCCTCGGCGGCCTCCACCCGTTCACGGTCGTCCGGGTGCAGCGCCCGATCGAGCAGGGACGGATCCTCCTTGCACTCCTCGACGGAGTAGCCGAGTATCTTCTCTATCTGCGGGCTTATGTAGGTGCTCGGTCCACCGGGCTTGAGCGGGTTCGTGTAGGTGATGGCGGGCATCTGCTCGACCAGGGCCCGATAGCGGGCCTCGGCCTCCCGGAGCGCGTCCTCGGCCTGCTTGCGCTCGGTTATGTCCTGTACCGTGCCTATCACCCGCACGGGTTTGCCGTCCTCGTCGAAGGCTATCTCGGACTTCGACGAGGTGACCCGCACGCTCCCGTCCGGTCGGACGACGCGCAGGACGAGGTCGCCGGCCTTGCCTTCCTTCGCGCCCCGTTCCATGGCCTCCTGCAGGAGGCGCCGGTCCTCGGGGTGGATGGACTGCATCAGCTTCTCGACCGTGGGAACGAACTCCTGGGGCGCGTAGCCGTGTATCCTGAAGAGTTGGTCCGACCAGCGCAGCCTCCCGGTCTCCAGGTCGAGTTCCCAGCTACCGAAGTTGCCGAGGCGCTGCGCCTCGGCGAGCAAGGCTTCCCGCTCGCGCAGCGCTTTCTCCGCCTTCTTGCGCTCGGTTATGTCGTTGTTTATCTCCAGCACGCGCGGCGGGTCTCCGTCCTCCAGCGTCCACCGGCTCGCCACGATCCTCTGTGTGCCGTCGCGTGCGGTATGGACGAGCTCTCCCTCCCAGTACCCCTCCCGCAGGAGCTTCTTTTTTATCTCCTCCCGGGGCTGCGGGAAGCGGGTCCTGAGCAGCTCGTGGGAGATTTTCCCCACGGCTTCCCTGCGGTCGTAGCCGTAGGTCTCCTCGGCTCCGTGGTTCCAGTAGGAGATCCTGCCCTCCAGGCTTATTATGAATATGGCGTCCCGCGCGAGGTCCAGAAGCCTGGCCTGCCGCCCGAGTTCCTCCTCCGCCCGGATCCGCTCGGTGATGTCCCGGACTGCGGTCACCCGCACCTTCCGTCCCCGGTAGAGGGCTGTTTTCCCTCTTATCTCGGCCGTAAACGTCGTACCGTCCTTGCGTCTGAGCCTGGCTTCGTAAGGTTCGGTGGAGGCTTTCGAGCGGTGCTCGAGCACGGTGGAGCGCGACTCCGGGGCGACGAAATCTGAGGCCGACATGCCCACGACCTCACCGGGGGCGTAGCCGAGCATCTCGTCGAAGGCGCGGTTCGTCTCGACGATGGTGTCGCCGTGCGTGATGACCAGCCCCTCGAAGGAGGCATCGCTCAGGTTGCGGAAGCTCTCCTCTGTTCTCGTCAACTCACCTCACCGGTCGTCGAGGACCATCCTGGTTGGTTATCGGATCTGGTGGTGGAACCCTTTAGTGGGAGCGGTTGCCGCGCGGTAGGTGGACGGTGAACGTCGTGCCCTCACCCTCGGTGCTCTCGACGGTGACTTTCCCGCCGTGGTTCTCGGCCACGTGCCGCACGATGGAGAGCCCGAGCCCCGTGCCGCCCGTCTCCTTGGAGCGTGCCTTGTCCACCCGGTAGAACCGCTCGAAGATGCGCGGGAGCTTCTTCTCCGGGATGCCGATGCCCGTATCCGAGACCCGCACCCAGACCGAGTCCTCGTCCGCCTCGGCCGAGACCTCCACGCTACCGCCCTCCGGGGTGTACTTTATGGCGTTGTCCACCAGGTTGGCGAACATCGAGCCGAGCTGGGTCTCGTCTCCCATGACGGTGTAGTCGGTGCCCCCCGCCCTGCGCCAGCGCAGCGTGATGTTCTTCCGGCGTGCCGCCGGACGCATCCGCGAGAGCACGCTCATCAAAACCCCGCGGAGGTCGACCGGCTCCGGGTCCGTGACCTTCTCCTCGCTCTCCAGGCGCGTCAGGTCGAGGAGATCGTTTATGAGGCGGCTGAGGCGATCGGTCTCGCTCTTGAGCTGCAGGGCGAAGTAGCGGGCCTGCTCCGGATCTTCGTCTATTATCTCCACCAGGCTTTCGGCGAGGAGCTTGAGGCTCGTCGCGGGGGTCTTGAGCTCGTGGGAGACGTTCGCGACGAAGTCACGCCGGATCTTGTTGATCCGCCTGAGCTCTCTCGCGCTTACCTCGAGGTCTTCTTCTCTCGGGTCGTCTTTGAGCATTCGCTCCTAGCTCTTCCCGTTCGCCTCCTGCGCGCTCTCCTGCCGGGGCCGGGCCTCGAAGCGGTAACCGAGCCCCCTTGCGGTGTGTATGTACTCGTAGGAAGATCGTGCGGCGAGAGCTGCCCGCACCCGCCTGATGTGTACGTCTATCGTGCGCGAGGAGCCCACCCCGGCGTGTCCCCAGACCTCCTTGGCCAGCTCCTCCCGGCTCTTGAGCTCACCGGGGTGCGCCGCGAGGGCCGCGAGGAGCTCGAACTCCTTGAGCCTGAGCGAGACCGGCTCGCCGGCGACCGTGGCCACGAAGTTCTTGGTGTCGAGGCGGAGGTCGCCGGCTTCGATGATCTTTCCCCGGTTGCCGATGACGCCGCTGCGCTTGAGGTGCGCGTTTATCCGCGCCAGGAGCTCTTTCATGCCGAAGGGCTTGGTGACGTAGTCGTCGGCTCCGACCTCGAAGCCCTTGACCTTGTCCCGCTCGGCGTCCTTGGCGGTGACCATCACGATGACCACCTCTTCGTCCTCCTCCCGGATCCGGCGGCAGACGTTCGTCCCCGACTCTCCGGGCAACATGATGTCGAGCAGGATCAGATCCGGCCGGCGGCTTCTGGCCAGCTTGAGCGCCTCGGCCCCGGTCGTCGCCTTGTTTACGGAGTAGCCGGCCCGCGATAGGTTGTAAGCGAGGGTGTCGAGGATGACCCGATCGTCCTCCACCACGAGGATCTCTGCCTTCTTCTCAACCAAACGCACCCTTCTCCTGTCCGGATGGCTCCGCGCTAATACGATCGTTGCAAACAAGAGTATAAACCGTGCCGGGGCGTGCTTCATCGCTCCTTCCCCTGGAATAGACCGCTTCGCAGGGGCTAAAATGGCGAGGTGTTCGGGAGCATCCGGAGAGGAGATCTGGCACGAGCCCGCTGAAGATATCCGCTCGAATACTGACCGTCCACACCAGCGAGACCTTCGCGATCGCCCGCGGCTCCTCGGACACCTTCCGGCGGGCCGTGGTGCAGGTAGAGGAGGACGGGTTGATGGGCCTCGGCGAGGCTGCCTCGACCGGCTACTACGGCCAGGACCCTGATACGGACCGCGCCGCCCTGGAGTCCGTGCGTATAGAGGATCCCTGGGACATAGAGGGAACGCTCCGGCTCAACGAAGACCTCTCCGCGAGCGCGCTCGCCGCCCTGGACGCCGCGCTGCACGACCTGGCGGCGAAGCGTCTGGGGATCCCGGTCTGGAAACTCCTGGGGCTCTCCCGGCCGCGTCCGGCGAGCGCCTACACCCTCGCGATAGCTGACCGGGAGACCACGCTCTCCAGGGCCCGCTCCCGGGCGGGGTACCCGATCTTCAAGGTGAAGCTCGGCGGCTGGCGGGACATCGAGACGCTGCGGGCCCTCTCCGGGGAGACGGAGGCGGAGATCTGGGCGGACGCCAACGAGGCGTTCGCGCCGGAGGAGGCCGTTGAAGCCGTGCGGGAGCTAAGGGAGATCGGGGTGGCCATGATCGAGCAGCCGGTCGCCGCCTCGGAGGGCAGGGAGGCCCTCGAAGAGGTGACCCGTGCGGCCTCTCCGGTCCCCGTGATCGCGGACGAGAGCGCTCTCGTCGCCGCCGACGTCCCGCCCCTCGTCGGGTGTGTCTCGGGGGTCAACGTCAAGCTCGCCAAGTGCGGCGGCATCCGCAGGGCGCTGGAGATGATCCACACCGCCCGCGCCTGCGGCATGCGGGTGATGGTCGGTTGCATGGTCGAGACCTCGCTCGGCATATCCGCGGCGGCTCAGTTCTCGGGGCTCGTGGACTACGTGGACCTCGACGGGCCGATGCTCCTCGCCGACGACCCCTTCGAGGGGCTCGTATTCGAGCGGGGGCGTCTGCTCGTTCCGGATGCCCCGGGGCTCGGGGTGGAGTTCCGATGAGGCTGCGGCGGGGACGCAGAGAGCGCCGCTACGCCCTCTTCGCCGAGGGCTGCTTCACCGACCGACACGCGAAGACCGCCCACGGTCTCTTGCGCTACGGTTCGGACGAGGTCGTCTGCGTCGTCGACTCCGCTCTGGCCGGGAGGCGGGTGCTCGAGGTGCTGCCCGACGCCCGGCGCGACGCCCCGATAGTCGCTTCGATCCGCGAGGCGCTCGAGCTCTCTCCGACCTCGGTCCTCGTCGGGCTCGCCCCGGCGGGGGGGAGGCTGCCTGAGGAGTGGATGGAGAGCCTGAAGGAGGCCGCTGCCGCCGGGGTGGAGATCGTCAGCGGGCTGCACCAGCGCCTCGGCCCGGAGCTCCCCGGGGCAAAGGTCTGGGACGTGCGCGAGCCCCCGAAAGACATCCCGCTCTTCTCCGGTGAGGGCTTCTCGGTCGAGCCGAAGGTCGCGCTCACCGTGGGCACCGATGCCGCGGTCGGCAAGATGACCGCGACGCTCGAGGTCGAGCGGGCCGCGAAGGAGGCCGGGGTGAAGGCCGAGTTCGCCGCGACGGGGCAGACGGGGATCGTCGTCTCCGGGTGGGGGATCTGCGTCGACGCGGTCGTCGCGGACTTCATCGCCGGCGCCGCCGAGCAGCTCGTGCTCGAGGCCGCGAGGAGCGGGCCCGACCTGATCCTGGTCGAAGGACAGGGTTCGCTCGCGCACCCGGCCTACTCGGGGGTCACTTTAGGGCTTCTGCACGGCTCGTGCCCGGATTGCCTGATCCTCTGCGCCGACTTCTCGGGGGAGGATATCGTGCCCGGCGTCCCGCGGCCGGAGGTCTCGCGCGCGGCGCGGCTCTACGAGGAGGTCGCCGCGCTGGTCAAGCCCGCCCCCGTCGTCGCCATAAGCGCCAATACCTCCGCTCTCTCCGAGAGAGAGGCGGAAGAAGCGATCGGTGCTCTCTCCGACGAGACCGGACTTCCGGTCACCGATCCGTTGAGGTGGTCCGCCGCACCGATCCTCGAGGCTGTGCTCGCCGCGCCTGAGACGAGGGCTATCGGGCGCTGAAGTCGCCGATATCCCGGCGTACCCCGTTATGCTAGAATTCTATTCGTGGCGCGGTGCCTGACCC
This sequence comes from Rubrobacteraceae bacterium, assembly GCA_023511405.1. Taxonomy (GTDB): domain Bacteria; phylum Actinomycetota; class Rubrobacteria; order Rubrobacterales; family Rubrobacteraceae; genus Rubrobacter_E; species Rubrobacter_E naiadicus. Next base: position 40 of record JAIMBO010000055.1, on the reverse strand, counting down.
TGAACGCGAGCTACGAGCCGCTGGCCCTCGTGCCCGTCAA
>JAIMBO010000054.1 GCA_023511405.1 Rubrobacteraceae bacterium | reverse complement strand
TCCATCGACATGTACCTGCCGGCGCTTCCCTCGATGACACGCTCGCTCGGCAGCACCGCCTCGCTCACCCAGCTCACGCTCACGGCGTGCCTGGCCGGGCTGGCGCTGGGGCAGATGTACGCGGGGCCCGCGAGCGACGCGCTGGGGCGCAAGCGACCTCTCCTCCTCGGGGTCGCACTCTACGCCGCCGCCTCGGTGCTGTGTCTGGTGGCGCCTTCGGTGTACTTGCTGATAGCCATGAGGTTCGTGCAGGGAATCGGTGGGGCCGCGGGCATCGTGATCGCCCGCGCCATGGTGCGGGATCTGAGGTCCGGGGTGGCGGCGGCGAGGATGTTCTCGACGATGATGCTCATCAACGGGCTTGCCCCCATACTCGCCCCTCTGATCGGAGGACAGATACTGAGGTTCGCCGGCTGGCGGGTGGTATTCGCCCTGCTCGCCGCCATAGGGCTCGCGTTGTTCGTTGCGGCGAGCCGCCTGCCGGAGACGCTGCCGGCTGCAAGGCGTCGGCCGGGAAGTATCGGAGGAGAGACGGGGCGGGCACTGCGGGTCCTGGTCTCCGACCGGGCGTTCGTCGGGCGGGCCATGGGGTGTGGGCTCGGGTTCGCCGCGATGTTCGCCTACATCTCCGGGTCCCCGTTCGTCCTGCAGGATATCTACGGGGTTTCTCCCCAGACCTTCAGCCTGCTCTTCGGCATCAACGCCCTCGGTCTCGCGCTGGCCAACCAGCTCAACGGCCTGGTCGTCGGGAAGCTGTCGCCGGAGTGGTTGCTGATCCGGGGGCTCTCCGCAACTGCGGCGGGAGGTGTCGGGCTGCTCGCGGTGGTGGCTTCCGGGAAGCTGGGCATGGCGGCCGTGCTCGCATGCCTCTTCGTGGTCGTCTCGAGCCTCGGGTTCGTGATGCCCAACGCCACGGCGCTCGCCCTCACGAACCACCCGCAGGAAGCGGGAACGGCCTCCGCCCTGCTCGGGGTCTTCCAGTTCGCTGTGGGGGCGCTGGTGGCACCCCTCGTGGGGATCGGAGGCGCCCACACGGCGCTGCCCATGGGGATCATCATAGCCCTGCTCGGGACGATGGCGCTGCTTTCGCAGCGGATCGTACCCGCCGCCCGGCGAAGAGGAACCTGAAGAGCATCGGCCCCGCGTCTATCTGGCCGTCACGGTGTAGGTAACGACGGAGCTGAAGGTACCGGGAGCATCCGTCCACAAAATTGCCACTGCAACCTGGTGCCTCACCCGCACGAATGCTCCAAGTGCTGTCCGATCACCTCCCCTCTCCTCATCCAAAAACAAGGGCTACCAGGGACCATCTCAAGTGTCCCAGGTAGCCGGTTGCACCACTGGCTCCCTCCGCCCCAGGTGCCCACATACGGGAAGCGGAGCTCGACGCCTCTACCCCTGAGCTGAGGTTCCACCGATCGTGGTGGTCTCAATGTATTCGGTTTTCGATCGTCGCATTATAGGTTAAAGGTCAGGGAATGCAGCTGGCCAAGTGGCTAAAATGGGGCCTCTTCATATTCGAGCACGCTCCCCCTCTCCATCCGGTTTCTTCACCACGACGTGCTCCATGAAGCGGGCGTTGGGAACGATGTAGAGGGAGCCGTCCCGGGCGTCGCGCACGGTGGTAGTGGCGAATCCTATGCTTTCGACCGTCCCCGAGACGGAATCCAGGCTTATCTGGTCCCCTTCGGAGATCCTCTCGGAGATGTAGCGGCTCGCGGCTATGTTGCGCGAGAGATCCCTCAACCCGAGCCCGAAGGCCAGCGAAGCGGTGAGCCCCACGCTCCCGAGGGCGACGACGGCTATGGCTATGAGGATGGAGACGTTTATACCGAGCATCGCTGCGGCCAGGATCGCGGCGACCGTCACCACCCCCACACGCACTATCGTGGAGAGCCCCCCGGTACGTCTCACCCCCGCGCTGGCGAGCCCCCGGCTGGTGAGCTCGGCAAGGAGCCCGGAAGCCGAGGTGCCGAGGAAGAGGATCAAAACAGCAGCGAGCGCCTTCGGCGCATACAGAAGTAGCTTGTTCAGCGTGGTGGCAAGGAAGTCCAGCCCGAGCGGACCGAGGGCGGCCAGGACGGCTATGAGGATTATCGCGTAGAAGATGATCAGGGCCACGAGCTGGGTGGGAGTGCGGTTTATGGCTCCCTCGCGCATGATCGAGGTTATCCCGACCCGCTCGCAGGCGTCGTCGAAGCGCAGCCTCTCGAGCACCACCCGCGAGCCACCTCTCGCCAGGATGGCGAGTACGACCCCGGCCACGAGGATCGCCAGCGCCCCGAGGACGTGTGGTATGTAGGAAAGAAGGGTGGATCCCGCCTCGCTCAAAGCCTTTTACCTCCTCGTCTCGTTCAAGAGAGCCCAAGATAATAGACAAGTGCCCGGCCGTAGGTTCCCAGGAGCCCGTCCGCCAGCTCGAAGGCCGCCTTGAGGTAGATCCTCATGGCCACCTGGGAGCGGATGCGCATCTCGAGATCCCGGGGAGGATCTATCTCCTGGGATGCAGCGGCGGAGAGCAGCACGAACAGCCTCTCGTAGCGTTCCAGCTCGCGCCTGAGCCGCTCGGAGCCTTCGATCGCCCGCTCGACCTTCCTCGCCTCTTCCTCGGAGAGCTCTCCGGCGAGATACGCGGGGATCATCTCGTGGACCTCTCCTTCGTTCATGAGGTCAGGATCTCCTTGAGCTTCGCCCGGCCTCGAAAGGCCCACACCCGCGCCGTACCCTCCGCCACGTCGAGAACCTGCGAGATCTCGGCGTAGGAGAGCCCTTCGAGATCCCTCAGTACGACGGCCGCTCGATGGTTGTCCTCGAGGTGATAGAGCGCCCGGTGCAACTGCTCGAGCCGCTCTGAGCTCACCGCGCTCTGCTCCGGGCCGGGCTCCGGGTCCGCCCCCAGCAACCTCTCGGGGGGAAGCTCCCGCGCGCTCTCCCTGCGGTTCTTCTTGCTCATGTTCAGGCTGACGTTCACCGCGACGCGCAGCAGCCAGGTGCGGAACGCGCTGCGTCCCTCGAAACTCTCCAGTCTCTCGTACGCCCGGATGAAAGCCTCCTGGGTTGCGTCCTTCGCGTCCTCGCGGTCGCCAAGAATCCGGTAGCAGACCCGGTAGACGGAGCCCTCGTGGCGCCTGAGCAGCCGGGTGAAGGCCTTCCTGTCCCCGGAGAGCGTCCGCGCCACGAGCGCGGCGTCGCTCAATTTTGTATCACCGGTATTCGACAGCTTTCACCCTTCTCGCGTTACCGGAGAACATCTCTCCCGACCGGTCGGCGTATGTTGACACACGTCTGACATTGTGTCTTCTGTGAAAGTGCACAAATACCTGTTCGTCCCGACGCTCAGCCCGAGCCGTCTTCCCTGCCGCGTTCTCCGTGGCAGGGGCGTCTCCCGCGCCGTACCTCGCCGGAACGCTCCAGGAAATCCTCCCAGGCCGCACGCTCTATCTCCCCGGGATCCGCACCCAGCGCGGAGAACCTGCCGGCGATCTCTCCATCTTCCCGGACGAGGAGGAAGATGTCGGGATCGCTCATGTCCAACCTGTAGCCGTGTGGCAGGTCCAAGCAAAACACCTCTTCCCGCAAAGCGCCTACAACACACATCCCTGGATCGAACCCCGCACGGGATGGCCCATCTGGGATAGACAGCGCTCATATACGGCTTATTACGGTCACATGAGGGCCTGGATCAGGGCCCCGACCGCTCACACGAAAAAATTTTCCTCCGGCTGTAACGTCCCGGCGGAACGCTCTGTCGAATCGGACAGAAGGCGCAAAACGAAACCAGGGAGGTGAGAAGCTCTTTTGGGCATCATATCGTGGATAGTGCTGGGGCTCATAGCCGGCGCCATAGCGAAGTGGATCATGCCGGGAAGAGACCCGGGTGGGATCGTGGTCACGATCGTCATCGGCATCGTCGGGGCGATCATAGGAGGGGCCATCGTCGGAGCGCTCGGAGGTCCGGGGGTGAGCGGGGTCAACGTGGCCTCGGTCATCGTCTCGGTCATAGGCGCGGTGATACTGCTCGTGATCTACCGGCTGGTGGCGGGCAGCAGGGGTTATTCTGGCGGCCGCCGGAGGTAGGGGCGTCCTTCCACCAATGCGAGCATGTCCACAAGAGGTGTAGGGATCATGAAGTTACTAAAATGAATAGTTGGGTATATAACGCTCTATCTTCTAAAGCATGACGACACGTAGATCGAGCGAGAAAGGCACGAGATGAGCGGACGAGACAGGGCCGAAGGGCTCGCAGACAAAGCAAAAGGCAAGCTCAAGGAGAAGAAGGAGGACGTGAAGGAGAAGTTCGGAAAGTAGCGCCGTCCGAGAGACGGGAGCAAAGTCGGGGCAGAGAAAAGGAAGACGAAAAGGAGGAACGATGACCGAGCAGCGAGAGAAGAACAGGGAGCAGCAGCAGGGCGGTAGCCTGCAGAGCGGCAGGGGCACGACCCGCATCGAGGACAACGTGGTGGCGAGGGTAGCCGGCATAGCCGCTCAGGAGATAGAGGGCGTCAAGATGGGCGGGGGTGGCGCCGCCGGGGCCGTGGGCAACCTGATCGGGAGCGTCTCCGGGTCGGGTGGCCAGACCCGTGGGGTCTCCGTCGAGGTGGGTCGGGAGGAAGCCGCGGTCGACCTCGTGATGACGACCGAGTACGGCAAGCCGATACCGCAGCTGGCGGAGGCGGTCAGAAGGAACGTCATAAGCCGCATCGAGAGCCTCGTGGGCCTCAGGGTGAAGGAGGTCAACATAGAGGTGGCGGACATCTACTTCCCGCAGGAGGAGCAGGAGGAAGCAGACGAGGAGAGCCGCCAGATAGAGCAGGGCAGAAGCGGCCGGGTGCAGTAGTCCGGGTGTCCGAGACAGGCAAAAACGACGACCGGCGGCGAGAGCTTCGGGTGGAAGACGAGGCTCTCCGCGTGGCGAGGGCGGCTTCGGATGCCGCCCTCGCCACGGAGGGCGTGGTTCGTCTCGGCCAGGGTCTGTACGCCGAAGCCGCGACGTACGGGGCGGGGGAGAAAGTCGTCGGCGTGATGGTCGATAAGGAGCGGGTGGAGGTGCACGTGGTGGTCGGCTACCCCCCGCCCAGGCCTCTGCCGGAGCTCGCCGGCGAGGTGCGCGAGAGGGTGGCCCGCGAGGTGGGGGGCCGCACGGTGAACGTCGTCATAGACGATGTCGAGGAGGCTTCCGAGAGATGAGAATCTTCAACCGCATCCTCATGGCGCTCGTCTTCGCCGCTCTGACCGTGGCCGGGGCCTTCCTCTTCGTTTACTCCTTCGGGCTGTTCGGGTACAGCCTCTCCGGGCTGCCGCTCCGGGGAAACCTCTCCGGCACCGCCTTCTACTCGGGGCTCGAGGCCTTCGTCCGGGACGTGGACGGGCAGAGTCTCACGGTGCTCGAGACGGTCGTGCTCGTGGTCATCGCCCTGATCGGGCTGGCTCTGCTCATCGCGGAGCTCAAGCCTCCGAGGCCGCGTTACCTGAGCGTGGGCGACGGCCTATACACCACCCGCTCCACGCTCGAAGAGGAGATCCTGCAGTGCGTCGACGAGGACCGGCGGATCCTGGAATCCTCCGCCAGGGTGAAGCCCCTGCGTAGGGGGAGAGCCAGGATCAGGGTCGAAGCCAGGATGCGCAGGGGCGAAGGCGATCGTTCAGAAGTCCAGAGGGCGTTGGCGCAGGCCGTGCACGAGAGGATCAGAGACCTCGGATATCCGCAGAAGATCGCGAAGAAGGTAAAGGTGGACGTCGGGGAGACCGACCCCCGTAGCGTGAGAAGGAGGGTGAGGTAGGGCGGTGAACATCTTCAACCGGCTGGTCATGATCATCTTCGCCCTCATATTGATAGCGGTCCCCGTGCTGCTCATCCTGATCGGCTACGGGGTGATCCCGCCGGCGCGGGTCGACTCCTACTTCGACTACCAGGCGGTGCTGCGCGCTTTGGGAGGGTTCTCCGTCTCCACCATAAGGAGTTCGCGCACGGTCTTCGGGATAGGCGGGATAATAGCCGCCGTCGTCTTCTTCATCCTGTTCCTGCGCGAGCTCCTGCCGAGCGTGAACCGTCCCGACGACGTCGTGATCGACGAGTCCCCCGGCAGGGAGGTGCGCATCCAGCCGCGCGCGCTGAAAGCCATGGCCGAGGGAGCGGCCCTCGAGGCCGGAGCCCTCTCTGCCGACGTCGTGCTGCGCGGCGAGGGAGACCGTAACAGGGTGCGCTGCACCATAGAAGCCCCCACGGACACGGACCTCTCCTCCCTAGCGCAGAAGGTAAGAGAGTACATCACGAAGGAGTTCGAGAAGCAAAACGTGCCTCCGGGTGAGGTCGAGGTGATCGTCAGTAGGACGCTCCAGACCTCCGGACGGCGCTCCATCGAGTAACGCACCTGAAAACCCGGAACTCAAAAGAAAGGAGAACGGCAGTTGAGAGCTTTCAGCTACAGAGAATGGGGAGCGATAATCGGTGTCGGGCTGGTGCTGGTAGGCACCACGCTCGGGGTCGGGATCACGGTCGTGGCCATAGTGCTCGGCATAATAGGTTATCTGGTGGGCAGGTTCCTGGAAGGTGAGCTCGACGTGGAGGGACTCCAGGAGAGAGTGCGCGGACGCGGCAACCGCCTCTGAGAACACCCGGCCGGGAGCCCGGCCTCATGCGACCGGCGCCGCCTTTCTCCTCACCAGCTCTCGCGCGGCTCGCAGCGCCGGGCGGACGGCCGGGCGGGCGGGGGGAGCGAGCTCTACGCAACAGGTGTGCCCGCCGCGGGGCTCCAGAGCGCGCAAGACCTCAGAGAGCGGCAACCTGCCCCGGCCTGGTGGAAGGTGTAGATCCCCGCGCCCCAGGGCCCAGCGCTCCGAGACGAGGGGTTCGGCGTGGTAATCAGGCACCCCGAAGTTGTCGTGCAGGTGGACGTGGTGCACCATAGGCGCGGCGGCCCGGCACTCCCCCACCAGGTCGAACCCGTAAGCACTCGCGGCGATGGCCGCGTGCCCGACGTCCAGACACATGCGAACCGCCGGGTGATCGAGGACGGCCAGCTGGGCCGCGAGCGCAGACGGGCGCACGGCGTAGGCATACAGATCCCCCCTCAGCAACGAAGGCTCCGGATAGGTGTTCTCGACCGCTATGGTGACCCGCAGACTCTGGGCGAGATCTCCGGCTTCGGCGAGCGCGCGCCGCTCGCCTTCGAGCTGTTCGTCGAGGCTTACGCCACCGTCGCGCGCGTTCCTGCGCAACCCGGCGTGACACACCACGACCCGGGCTCCGATCTCGGAGGCGAACCTCACGCTGGACTTCAGAACCTCGAGGTGCAGCTCACGCTCCACCGGGTCGGAAGACATGAGGTTGATCCTGTGCGGAGCGTGAACGGTGTACGACGGCCCCGTCTCGAGGAGCACCCGGCGCACCTCCTCCACCCTGGTCTCTTCCAGACGCCCACCGAGAATGACCCCGAGCAGGTGTGGTGCGACCTCGATGAAGTCCGGCTCGGCCTCCCAGAGCTCACTCACGGCTCCGGAGAGTTCCTCGCACCCTACCATGAAGCAACCCTCGAGGTTTATCCCCACGAGCATCATAGATCCTCCGCTCCTTCTCCTCTCGCGTGACCGCGCCGAGTATAGGCCGGAGCCGGAGACACCGGGTGAAACCCGGGTTAAAAGAGGGATAACTCGTCTTTAAACCTCGTCCTTCTCCTTCAAACCGGCGAGCACGCTCTCCGCGATGTCCCCCAGAGCTTCCAGCTGCTCCTCGGTCAGAGCCTCCACCACATAACGTCTCACCACCAGCTCGTAGCGCTCCCTGGCCCGCCGGGCGAGGCTCCGCCCGACCTCCGTCACCCGAACCACCGCCCCCCGCCTGTCCTCCGGACATTCCTCCCGTACGACGAGCCCCCGCCGCTCCATCCTGCGGAGCTGGTGGGAGAGCCGGCTCTTCTCCCACTCGAGCCCACAGCGCAGGGCGAGCGCCCTCACAGGCTCCTCCCCCGCCTCGACCAACGCCTCGAGTATCTCGAACTCGGCCTCCGAAAGCCCGGCCCCCCGAGCGAGCTCCCGCCCGATCCTCTCGCCCAACCGCACACTCATCCTCCGGTAGCTCTCCCAGAGAGCCGCCTGCTCCCGCGTGATCCCACCTTCCATCTTCCGGATTATAGTTGACTGATCAACCATAATGATAAAATGGTTGATCAGTCAACCTTGAAAGAGAGGTGGTGTGGACTACGCTCACACGGTCGAGATCGGGGTCTGTCTGAGGCCGGGCGAGGCTGCGCCCGGCATCGCGCAGAAGGCCGAGGGGTTCGGATATGACCTCGTGATGCTGCGGGACGACCCGGACCATCCGGGTGGCATCGAGGTGTGGACGCTCTCGGCCTGGGTCGGAGCCCGGACCGGCCGGGTACGCATCATGGCGGGGGTGAAGGATCTCGCGTTCAGGGTGCCGGCGGTGTTGGGGCGGGCTGCAGCGAGCCTGGACTTACTCTCCTCGGGGAGGGTACGCCTCGTGCTCGGGTCTGACGTTTCCGAGGGAGCGTTCGGCGAGGCCCTGGACGTGGTACGCGGCATGCTCGACGCGCCGGAGGGGCCGCTGCGCTACGGAGGGGAGCACTACGGCCTGTATGGTGCGCGCGGCGGGCCCGCACCCGAGCGTGACGTGCCGGTCTGGGTCGAGGGAGACGAGCCCTGGTTGCTCCGGCTCGCGGGATCGAAGGCAGAAGGTTGGGTATCCGGCGTCCGAGACGCGGGAGAGCTTCACGCCGCGAACGAGATCCTCGACGGTGCGGCGCGCGAGGCGGGGCGTGACCCGCGGGAGATCCGGCGGGCGATCGTGATCCCGGATCACTCCGGAACTCCGGACGAGTGGGTCGGGGAGCTGTCGCCGCTCGTGGAAGAAGGCGGCGTGCGCACGCTGCTGCTCGAGACCGGGGACATCTCCGCCATGGAACGGTTCGCCTCCAGGGTCGCGCCGGTGCTGCGTGAAGTCACGGCGAAAAGACCGTCCGGCATCCCTCCGAGACCCCCGAGGCGGCGAGCTGCGGTGCGTGCCCGGCGCAGGGCCGGCATAGATTACGAGCGCATCCCCCCTTCGCTCGCGGAGAGCGCGGTGGAGCCGGGAGACCCGGGCTACAAGAGGGTGCGGTCCACCTACCTGCGCGGCGGATCCCCGGGTCTCGTCCTGCGTCCGGAGAACACCGGAGGGGTGGTCGAGGCACTCTCCTTCGCTCGCGAGCACCCGCACGTACCGCTCTCCATCCGCAGCGGGGGGCACGGGATCAGCGGGCGTTCGACCAACGACGGCGGCATCGTCATAGACCTCTCCCGGATGAACGCCACAGAGGTTTCGGACGCAGCGCGCCGAAGGGTGAAACTGGGGCCGGGAGCACGGTGGATGGACGTCGCTTCCGCCCTCGCTCCGCACGGATTGGCGCTGAGCTCCGGGGACTACGGCGGGGTCGGCGTGGGTGGGCTCGCCACGGCGGGGGGCATCGGGTGGCTCTGCCGGGAGCACGGGCTGACCATAGACCGGCTGAGAGCCGTCGAGATGGTACTCGCCGACGGTTCGGTGGTGCACGCGAGCGAGGAGGAGAACCGGGATCTTTTCTGGGCCGTGCGCGGCGCCGGGGCCAACTTCGGCATCGCGACCTCGTTCGAGCTCGAAGCCTGCGAGGTGGGCGAGGTCGGATGGGCGCAGTTCGTCGTGGACGCCGGCGACGCCGCCGGCCTGCTGGAGAGGTGGGGCGCGGTGGTCGAGGCGTCTCCGCGCGACCTCACGAGCTTTCTCATCATCAGCCCATCCCGCCGCAGGCCGCCTGTGGGCTACGTGCTCGCCGTGGTCGACTCCGACGAGCCGCAGACCATCCTGGACCGCCTGGAACCGCTGGCCGGCGTCGCGCCGGTCTACGACCAGAACGTCGTCATCACGCCCTACGCGGACATCATGGCGAACGCCCGGGGCAGCTACCACGACGCGCGGGGCGAACCGAGCGCGCGTTCGGGGCTCGCCGGGCACATCACGCCCGGGCTCGCCTCCGAGGTCGCGCGCCTCCTGCAGAGCGGCGCCACGTATTATTTTCAGGTCCGATCCGTCGGCGGAGCGGTCTCGGACGTGGACCCCGAGGCCACGGCCTACGCCCACCGCCGGGCCAACTTCCACCTCACGGCGTTCGGGGCGAGCCAGCCGGCCCTGAACGCCGTATGGGACGGCGGAGTCTACCGCCATCTCTCGGGACTCTACCTCAGCTTCGAGACCGACCTACGCCCAGAACGCCTCGCCGACGCCTTCCCCCCGCGGACGCTGGCGCGCCTGCGCAGGCTGAAAGCCCTCTACGATCCCGACAACGTCTTCCGGGACAACTTCAACCTCGCCCCGGCGGGCACCTCACACCGGCGGGAAATCCCAAGGAGCACGACATGACGGACTACGGGCACGAACCTCTCTTCGGTGCGTTCATAACACCGGCGGCCGACCCCGCCTACCACGCGGTCGAGCTCGCGCAGGCGGCGGAGCGGGCGGGGTTGGATCTGGTGACGTTCCAGGATCATCCATACCAGCCGGCCTTCCTCGATACCTGGACGCTGATCTCCTACGCCGCAGCACGCACCACCAGGATCCACCTCAGCGGCAACGTCCTCAACCTGCCCCTCAGACACCCGGTACTGCTCGCCCGCAGCGCCGCGAGCCTGGACCTGCTGAGCGGAGGTCGCATCGAGCTGGGACTCGGAGCGGGTTCGTTCTGGGATGCCATAGAGGCCATGGGCGGTCCCCGGCGCAAGCCGGGCCAGGCGGTCGAGGCGCTGGAGGAGGCCATCGGTATCGTACGCGCGGTCTGGGACACCTCCACGCGCGGCGGGATCTACTTCGAAGGCGAACACTACCGGATAAAGGGCGCCAAGCGCGGTCCGTCTCCCGCGCACGACATCGGGATATGGATCGGGGCCTACGGGCCCAGGATGCTGCGGCTCACCGGGCGCGCGGCGGACGGATGGCTCCCCTCGCTGCCCTACCTGAAAGGCGGGTTCTCCGACCTCGAAGAGATGAACGCGCGCATCGACGAAGGTGCAGCCGCCGCTGGACGCGATCCCTCCGAGGTACGCCGGCTGATCAACCTCGCAGGCAGGTTCACGTCCGGCGGAGGCCGCTCCCCCCTCACCGGGCCACCACGACAGTGGGCCGAAGAGCTGGCACGGCTCACGCTGGATTACGGTATGAGCGGCTTCATCCTGATGGCCGACGACGCCTATTCGATGGAACTCTTCGGCTCCGAAGTGGCCCCGGCCGTACGCGAGATGGTCGCCGCCGGCCGCAAAGGCCGGTAGATGGCGAAGACCGGGATGGGCCTGCCTGGACTCGAACCAGGGCTCTCCTTTTCATCAGGGATCTCGGATGGTCGGAGTGTTCCGAGGCGTCGTGGAAACTCGTAATTTGTAGAGTCCATCGCGGATCGTCTCAGGGGTTTGCTTTATCTCCAGTGTCAGCTTTTGAGGCAAAAGGTTCCCGACCGCTACGAGGATCGCCTCAGAAAATCCGGGAGAAAACCGGCAGGACGTGCGTCTGATCTCACGCAGAACTTTGCTCCGGGCTAATGGGGCGAAGAGTGCAATCTGTAGGATTCCGGTGTTTCGACATGGTCTATTTGCATCAATACCTTTTTTCTGTTATTCTGTGCTTCGTGTTCTCCATATTGAATCCGCGGCGGCAAACAAACGTGAGGAGTTTCAACCGTGCCGAGGAAGAGAAACAAACCCGTGCGTTTGTCCGCCGGGGATCGCCAGAAACTGCGAGCCATGCTCAAAGGCGGCCGTGCTCCAGCACGAGAGTTGACCCGGGCACGCATCCTCTTGAAGGCTGACGAGGGCGAGATTGAGTCTGGAGCCATCCATGACTCCAGGCATGGTCCCGAACGGACTTTATCCGGCAAGGCCTGGCCCGACACCAAGATTGCAGATGCCTTGGAAGTCAGCCGCTCCACGGTCGCGAGGGTACGTGAGAGGTTCGTCGCGGGTGGAATGGAGGCCGCTCTACGCCACCGCCACCTGAAGAGGCACACGACCAAAAATCTGGATGGAGTACTACAAGTGGCGCATCTCATCGCTTTGGCCTGCTCGGCGCCCACGAGCCGTGGTGATCGCTGTGGCATTCGGCTTCTGGCCGATCGGGGAATGACCTCGGAACGCGCCAATAATCCCCCCTCCAGGGAGCTGGTGGGGCACGCTCTCATCCTGGCGCTGCCAGCATCTGCCCGCAAGACGCAAGGTGAAAGCCCTACATCTCACACGTCACCAGGATGCGCCCCGATGTTGGTCGAGCCGGATGTCCACTGCCGCATCTTCGCGGACAAAGCTGCTCTATTGATCTTACTCCAAGCCGAGACACGGAAGACCGAAGACAGCTCACATTCGCCCTCCACACCTCATCAACCTTTAGTCGATCCACTGAGCGAACGCGAGCTAGAAGTGCTACAGCTCATCGCCCAGGGGCTCTCGAATCAAGAGATCAGCGAGAGGCTCTTCCTGGCCCTGGACACGGTCAAAGGCCACAACCGCAGAATCTTTAGAAAGCTCCAGGTACGAAGGCGCACCCAAGCCGTGGGGAAAGCCAGATCCCTCAACATCCTCTACCCCCCGAACCAAAACAACACTCCCACCCAACACTAAAGTGTCTGTTCGTCGATGCCAAACCGGAGCTATACTCCCCCTGCATGGAGCATCAGATACAAAAATACGAAGTAGTGGTAATCGATATTGAAGTACGGACTCTGAGAATGCCGCCGATCTCGGCCATCCGCGCCAAAACCGATGGAGCAGACGCATTCGACATCAAAACGGTGACAACGAAGGAGACAACGACGACCATGAACATCCTGCGCCAAGGCCGCCATGGTCTGTGAGGCCACTATGAAAGCCATGGTCCGGCACACCTATGGATCACCGGATGTCCTGGAACTCAGAGACATCGAAAAACCCGGGATCCCGGACGAGGGTGTGTCGGTGCGGGTTCACGCAGCAGGCATGGATCGGGGAGTCTGGCATCTCATGCAGGGCCTGCCGTACCCCGTACGACTCGCAGGCTACGGTCTGCGTGGGCCCAGGAACCCCGTATTGGGCATGGATGTGGCCGGAGTCGTGGAGACGGTCGGCAAGAACGTGACCCGGTTCAAGCCCGGTGACGAGGTATTCGGCACCGCCAAGGGCTCGTTCGCTGAGTACGCATGCGCGACCGAGGACACACTCGCCCACAAACCGGAGCTCCTCACATTCGAGCAGGCGGCGGTGACAACCATCTCCGGCCTGACTGCCCTCCAAGGCCTGCGGGACCATGGACGACTCGAGCAGGGGCAAAAGGTGCTCGTCATCGGCGCGTCGGGCGGTGTAGGCACCTTTGCCGTGCAGATAGCCAGGGCGTTCAGCGCAGAAGTCACCGGTGTATGCCGCAGCACCAAGGTGGATCTGGTCCGCTCCATCGGCGCCGATCATGTCATCGACTACACCCGGGTCGATTTCGCCGATGGGAAACAGCGCTACGACCTGATCCTCGACATCGGTGGGAACACATCGCTAACGCGCCTCAGACATGCCATCACCCCCAAGGGCACCCTCGTCATCGTCGGTGGCGAGACGGAGGGACGGTGGCTCGAAGGCACGGATCGCCAGCTCAGAGCGCTCGCCCTGTCTCCGTTCGTAGGCCAGAACCTGCGCACGTTCATCTCTAAAGAGAACCACGAGGACATCCTCGTCCTCAAGGAGCTCATCGAATCCGGGAAGGTCGCGCCAGTCATCGATCGCGTCTACCCGTTGAGCGAGGTCCCCGAGGCCATTCAGTATCTGAAAAACGGACATGCCCGAGGAAAGATCGCGATCCTCGTATCCAAGTGAGAACGCGTGAAAATCGTACACATGCGACCTTACTGAACAAGAATCGGCTTGGACACGCACAGCCCGGCAGCAGCGCTCAAGCAGCGGAGAGAAGGTGACCGGTTGGAGGACACGCTGTACGAACCTGGGCCAAGCCGCCAGGTCGGTTGGCAGCCGCCTGTCGTTGACATCATCAAGGAGAGGAACTGACATTACTACCCACACGACGATCACGGAACGGCCTAATGCCGACATCCCCCAGCGCAAGGTCGCGCTGATCGCGGGACTCGGCTTGCTGGTCATGGCAATACTGGCATCTCTCGTACAGTTTGGTGTGCTCGAGAACCTCATCGTGCCGGCGGATCCGGCGACAACGGTCGAGAACATTACTGCCTCCGCGGGACTTTTCCGGGCGGGCATTGCTGCCTTCTTGGTCGTGATCATGCTGGATATCCTGCTTGCCTGGGCGTTCTACATCCTTCTCAGGACGGTCGATTCCGGCCTCGCACTCCTGACGGCCTGGCTGCGTTTGGCCTTTGCAGCGACATTCGGGTACGCGTTGGTGAACCTCATCGATGTCGCGCAGCTCGTGAGCGGCTCTGAGGGCGTGGCACTCCAACCAGCGCAGTTGCAGACGCAAGTGATGTCCTCTATCGCTTCGTTCGACAACGGTTGGACCGGCATCGCCCTGGCAATCTTCGGCCTCCACCTCCTGGGCCTCGGATTCCTGCTTTTCCGGTCGGCGTACTTTCCGAGGTTCCTCGGCATCCTCGTGGTCATCGCCGGAGGTGGATACCTGATCGATTCGTTCGGCAAGATCCTTATCCCCAACTACGCGTTGAACATCGCTGCGTTCACGTTCGTGGGCGAGGTGTTGCTTATATTCTGGTTATTCTGGAGAGTCATCAAGGGCTTCCCATCCGAAGCGGGGATCCCCGGCGCACACAAGAGAAGGAACCCGGCGCCAGCGAGCCCCGCCACACGGAGATAGACAACCCCACGGCACGCAAGCCCTGTGAGCAGCTGGGAATCCCGGCTCCCTGAGATCGGCTGCGTCGCCGCACGGTTGTCGCACAAAGGCCCCGGTGGTGTACCGGGGCCTCCCTCGTTTTGCCGCCATTCGCAGGGCTTTTCAGAGTGGGCCTGCCTGGACTCGAACCAGGGACCTCTTCCTTATCAGAGAAGCGCTCTAACCGGCTGAGCTACAGGCCCGAAGATCGGCGCAACTAATGTACAACACCCCGGCTCACCTGACAAGCTGATTGAAGAGAAGGGGGCCCGGAAGTAAAATCTGCTCGATGTTGGGTGTAAGACCAAGGCTTCGCAGCTTGAGAGGAGCATAGCCAGTGAGCGCCGACGGCTTCACCAGGATGTCCATCTACGGCATAAACATGGACCTTTTCAGCTCCACTCCGATCGTCATCCTCAAGGTCGAGAACGACAACCGCTACCTTCCGATCTGGATCGGGCAGGACATAGCCCGCGCAATCCTCATGAAGCTCCAGAACCAGGAGTTCCCGCGTCCGCTCACCCACGACCTGACGGTCAACCTCGTGAAAGAGCTCGGGGCCCGGATGGAGCGCGTCACGGTCACCAAGCTCGAGGACTCGACCTTCTACGCCACGATCACGCTCGAGATCGACGGCCGGACCGTCGAGGTAGACTCCAGGCCTTCGGACGCCATAGCCCTCGCCGTACGCTCGGGGGCCGAGATCTTCGCGGCCGACGAGGTGATAGAGGAGGCGGCCGTGGTCTTCGAGGAGTCGATGGAGGAGACCGCAGAAGAGGAGATCGTGGACAAGTTCAAGGAGTGGGTCGAGCG
>JAIMBO010000214.1 GCA_023511405.1 Rubrobacteraceae bacterium | reverse complement strand
CCGAGTATCCGCGAGATCACGTCCGAACCAGTCTCGCCGAACAGGCGCATCACCCTCGGCGCCAGGAGCAAGGACCCGAGGACGAGGGCGAGCACGAGCGTGAGCACGCCGAGAAAGGCCACGGTCTCGGCCGGGCTGCGGCCGCCCGTGTAGAGAAGAACGGTCGTTATGGCTCCCGGACCGGCGATGAGGGGGATGGCGAGGGGGAAGACCGAGATGTCGCTCTTTATCACCTGCCCTTCCTGGTCCTGGCTCTGGGACGGGTGTCCCAGGGGATGCCCGAAGACCATGTCGAGCGCGGTCAAAAACAGCAGGATGCCACCGGCTATCCTGAAGGCCGGCATGCCTATCCCCAGCGCTGCGAGTAGCCCGTCTCCTATGAACGCGAAGACGAAGAGTATGGCTGCACCCAGGAGGGTGCCCCGCACGGCCGCCTCCCGCTTGTAGCCACTGGGGGAACCCCGGGTGAGGGCGGCGAAGACTGGGGCGAGGCCGAGCGGGTCGACCACCACCAGCAGCGTCACGAAGGAGTTGAAGATCAGCGCAAGCATACCGGGGCGATTATATCCCCGATCCTGCCGCTCTCCAGTGTCTCAGGAGACCCTGCCCGCCTCGCCCTTGCCGAAGCGTACCCCGCGTGCCTCGCCGCCGAGCGCCGTCACCACCGCCACCCCGATTAGGACGGGAATCGTGACCGCCAGGAGACCGAGCGCGTAGTTGCCCCCTGTGCTGCTGGCGATCGCCGATTGCAGCGGCAGGTTGAGCGCGGCCAGGAGGTTCCCGAGCTGGTAGGTGACGCCAGGGAAGAAACCCCGGATCTCGTCGTAGGACATCTCGGTGAGGTGCGCCGGGATCACGCCCCAGGCCCCCTGCACCACGAACTGCATCAGGAAGGCCCCGGCCGCGAGGAACCCGGGCGAGGAGGAGAGAGCGAAGAGGGGTACTATCGGGATTCCGACGAGCGCCGAGGCGATGATCGCCCGCCTCCTGCCGATGCGCTCGGAGAGCGAGCCCACCACGATGCCGCCGATTATCGCTCCGACGTTGTAGATGACGGCGACGAGTACGGCCATATCGGAAGAGAACCCGTGTTGCTCCTCGAGGAAGGTGGGGTAGATGTCCTGGGTGCCGTGGCTCATGAAGTTGAAGAAGCCCATCAGGATTACCAGGTAGACGAACCGCCGAAGCACCGTCCGGTTGAACACCACCTCGCTGAGGCTGGTTCTGGTCTGGCGCATCCTCTCCTGGGTCTGCTCCCAGGCTTCGGACTCTCCCACCCGCGCACGGATGAACAGGACCAGCAGCGCCGGGAGTGCGCCGATGAAGAACAGCCAGTGCCAGCTCAGCCCCAGCAGCTGGGTCACCAGATAGAACATCAGAGCGGCGAGCAGGTACCCGAAGGCGTAGCCCTCCTGCAGCACGCCCGAGAAGAACCCCCGCTTCTCGGGCGGTATCTTCTCCAACGCGAGCGAGGCTCCGATGCCCCATTCTCCACCCATACCGATGCCGTAGAGGGTCCTCAGGACCAGAAGCATCGTCAGGGAATTGGAGAACCCCGTGAGGAACTCGACGATGGTGTAGAAGAGTACGTCCGCCATCAGAGGGAGGCGTCTGCCGAACCTGTCGGCGAGCAGCCCGAAGAAAAGAGCCCCGAAGGGCCGGGCGACGAGCGTGAGCGTCGTGGCGAACGCCACCTGCGTGACGCTGGCCCCGAAGGAGCTCGCAACCTCGGAGAGCACGAAGATGAGCAGGAAGTAATCGAACGCATCCATGGTCCAGCCGAGAAAGGCTGCTATGAACGCGTTGCGCTGGTCCGTGGTGAGCCCTCTAGCCTGTGAGAACAAACCGTGCCTCGGAACGGATGCCATCGGAAACCACCCTCCCTGGAAAAGCTGGCCCGCGAAAACCTCTCCCTGCAAGGAAATCCCCGGGGAATACGAGAACTATATTCCTCTACGGACGGGTGGTCAACGCCCGGCCCCCTCGCTCACCCCCGCCTCTTCGGGCCACCGCCCGAAGTGTTCCACGTAGCGGTACAGACGGTCGAGCGGCAGGAGCGGGATGTCGTACCTCC
>JAIMBO010000053.1 GCA_023511405.1 Rubrobacteraceae bacterium | reverse complement strand
CTTCAGGCCCTCTTCGAGGTACTCCGCGGAGACGGAGCCGTCGGGGGTGTAAGAGACGGCCTCCCGGCAGAGGTGGTAGAGCGCGAGCGTGCGCGTCGGGGAGAGCCTGCGGTTGCCCGCCTGTTCCAGGACCAGACGCATAAGCTCGAGCGCCACCTCCGCGTCGCTCTTCCTCGGCTGCTCCATCGGGTCCACCTCCTCTCGCCGGGAGATCAATTGTACAGGAGCCCGCCCGGTCTGTGGTACACTTGGTTTATCTTGGTTCCCGCAGAGAAGACCGCACCGCGCAAGGCGAAAAGCTCTCGACGAGGGTGAGTGTTGGGCAGGATCAGACGCGTCTACGCCAGATGTCCGGTATGTGAGCACATCTTTCCCACCCTTCACCCCGGGACCTACGTCACCGTGGGCCGTGAGACCGACCTGTGCCCCAAGTTCCCCGGGCGCGTCTCGGACGGCTCGCTCCTCCTGCAGAGCGCGGTGACGATGTGCCCGGCATGCTCGTTCGCCTCCGCATCGGACTTCAGCGAGCTCGACCTCTCCTTCGACGAACGCTACGAGCTCGAGGAGCTCCTGAGGGAGGATGGGCTCCTCAAGGTCTTCCGCAGCAGTCCTCCCCCCTGGCTCGCCTTCCACGCCGCGGAGATCTGCGGCAGGGAGCTCGGAGCCACCCACCGGGAGCTCGGTGATCTGTGCCTGAGGGCCTCGTGGGTGTGCCGCAAGGAGAGGGAGCAGCCCTTCGAGAGCACCTTCCAGCTGCGGGCGATCCGCCACTTCCTGCGCGCGCTGGAGGATGAGGACCTCTACGGGAGGGAGCTGGCCCTCACCGCCTACCTGGTGGGCGAACTCAACCGGCGGCTCGGCAACCACCGCGAGGCGCTCAACTGGTACGTCAACGCCGAGCGCACCATGCAGGGCGGTTCCGAGCCGTCTCTGGCGTGGCTGGAGCGCCTCATCTCCCGCCAGCGCGAGCTCGCCGAGTCGCAGGCGGCCTGAGCCTCAGCCTATGGTCTCCTGGATTGTCTTCTTGGCGGCTTTCTTGTCCGGGATCCAGAACGAGAGCCCGTTGATGTACTGCGGGTGGCCCGGATAGAGGGCGGCCTTCCCTCCTCCCCCGTAGAGCTTGTATTGCAGGGCGAAGCGCAGTAGAGAGACCGGGTTCATGTTCGTCTTGGTGCTCTTGAGGATCGCCCCGATCACCGCGGGCAGGCGGGGCAGGTTGGCCGGCGAGGTCGCCTGCGCGACGAGCTGGTCGAGGAACTGCTGCTGGCGCTCCTCGCGCCCGATGTCTCCCTGCGGGTCGTCCCGCCAGCGGACGTAGGCCAGCGCCTGTCCGCCGTTCAGCTTCTGCACGCCGGGGTCTATCTTGTACACCCTGCCCTCTATACCGAGGTTTATGGGCTCCTTGACGTCTATGGTGATCCCTCCGAGGGCGTTCACGACGTCTTTGACCCCGGTGAACTTGACGAGCACGTAGCGATCCACCGGTACGTTCAGGTCGTCCTTGAGCGTCTTGAGGGTCAGGTCGGCGCCGCCGTAGGTGTAGGCCGAGTTGACCTTGCCCCAGCCGTAGCCCTCTATCTTGACCAGCGAGTCGCGCGGGATGGAGAGCATCCCGCCCGTGGCCCGGAAGACAACCATGGTGTCGGTGCGCGCCGGGGCACCATTTCCCCGCGTGTCGCTGCCCAGCAGCAGCACCCGCTGGTCCCCGATGGGAACCAGGAGATAGCCGAGGAACAGCAAGACGATCGATACGACCGCGAGCAGCATCCGCCGCCGGGCGTAGTTCGGCCGTCTGCCGCCCAGATCTCCGGGCAACTCTCCGGCCCTGTAGACCTTCATCGACATGGAAGGAGATTATAGCCACACCCAGCGATCGCGGACACACCGCCCGGGTCACGTATGAGAGTATACTGATGTCATGCAGGGTCTTGAGAGACCGTCTCTCGAGGTAGGGGATGAGCGGGCAGCCTGGGAAGGCCTCGCCTCCTCGTGCGTCTCGCCCGTACGCCGGCTGGCGGCGGCCGCGGGGATCGGCGTCCTGCTCTTCATCCTGACCTCGACCCTCCTCACCTTCTACTACAGCGTCTTCGGTATCCGGTACGCGCTCGGCGAGCTGGCCGCGTCGCCCTACAGGACTTTCTACGTCTCCCTGGCCACGAGCATCTTCCTGTCGATCGCCGGTTACGGGGTGTGGCTCGCGCGCAGCCTCAGATCGTACTCTTCCTTCGCCGGCATCCTGCGGCGCGGCGGGCTGGATCCTCAGCGGCCCACGCTGGTGGGACTCAGGGCCTACTCCGACGAACAGCTCCTCGCCCTGCGCAGCAGGTACGAGCGCTCGCGCGACCCGAGGTTCCGCCGGCTGCTCGAGCGCACCTTCGGCTTTCATCCGGACGACTCCTTCTCCCTCGCCCCACTCAACGTCCGACCGGGCACCTTCGAGATGAGCGCCCTAAGGGTCGAGTGGGAGGCCGTCCTGATCCTCGAGCAGAGCCGGTCCCCGGCTCCGAGGATCTCCTGGTGGACCGAGAGCCGCAAGCGACTTCTGCCCCGGCAGGCCGGGAAGACCCAGAGGCTCCTCTTCGCGCTGAGCTACACTCTGGACTCCGTACAGGAGCTCAAGCGCCGCTACGGCTATCGGACGGAACGCTGGCCACAGACCATACCAGAAGGCAAGCTCTTCGATGCCCTGCGAGACTACGAAGAGGTCCGGTACATTCGGGCCGCGCTGAACCGGCGACGCTGAGCCTCCCTATGCCCCAACGGATGCGCAGCCGGCGATTCTCGCCGCTTAACCAAACTTAATACCAGAGCCGTTGCTCCATCGGACGAATTTTGGTAATTTGTTCACACTACGGCTTGGGCGAGGGGAAAGGGAACTCCAGGGGAAAGGGAAAGGAGGAGTTCCCTTTTTAGTGTCCTGCGTCCCGTGGCCGGTGCTACACTCTCGTTCGAGGAGGCAAGAGAGCCGAGAGGACCGGAGGCCTGCAGGATCATGCTGAGAGAGACCCCGAGCAACGCCCGGCGCACCAGCAAGACGCGCATCAGGCTTTGGAGGGTCGAGGAAGGCCGGGTGACGTCGAGCCGCGACGTGCTCGCGACCGAGGAGCCACTGGAGATCCGGGTGATCTCGGAGGGGGAGCGCAGGACGGTCGCCGTCACCATGCGCACGCCGGGCGCGGATTTCGAGCTCGCGGCGGGGTTCCTGTTCACCGAGGGGATCGTCTCCTCGAGGGAGGACATCGAGAAGATGAGCTACTGCCTCTCCTCGGAGGTGGGCGCCGAGCAGCAGTACAACATCGTCAACGTCACGCTGCGCCCCGGCCTCACGTACGATCCTTCCTCCCTCGAGCGCCACTTCTACACCACGAGCGCCTGCGGTGTGTGCGGCAAGGCGAGCCTGGAGCAGCTCGAGGTGCGCGGCTGCCGGGTGCTACCGCCCGGGCTGCGGGTCTCCCGGGAGGTGATCTGCAGCCTCCCGGGCAAGCTGCGCTCGTCGCAGGGCCTCTTCGAGGAGACGGGGGGGCTGCACGCCGCCGCGCTCTTCGACGCCGACGGCAACCTGCTCGCGCTGCGGGAAGACGTAGGAAGGCACAACGCGACCGACAAGCTCGTGGGTTGGGCGCTGCTCGAAGGCAGGATCCCCCTCGCAGAGGGCATCCTCATGGTCAGCGGAAGGAGCAGCTTCGAGATCATGCAGAAGGCGCTCGCGGCCGGGACCCCGATCGTCTGCGCTGTCTCCGCCCCGAGCAGCCTCGCCGTGGACGTCGCCCGCGAGTTCGACATGACCCTCGTGGGTTTCCTGCGCGAGGGCCGCTTCAACGTCTACTCGGGATTCGAGCGCATCCTCGCCTAGGGCACCGGCGCGTGGACATCACTGCGTCCGCGAGGATATAATCCGCACATGTATGTAATATAGCGATCTTTGTGCGGGAAAGGGGTGTTCTTCGAGGTGAGCGCTACGGAGACCCGCGAGGAGAGGGTCGGCCCGGCCGGCACGCGTCTCGGGCACACGATCTGCGGCTTCTGCGGGGTCGGCTGCGGGCTCGAGGTAAAGGTGGAGGGGGGCAGGATCAGCAAGGTCACGGGCCGCAAGTCCAACCCCTCGAGCAAGGGCGAGGCGTGCATCAAGGGGCGCGAGGGCTGGCGCCACATCTACAGCGAGCGGCGCCTGACGCGCCCGCTGGTGCGTAAGAACGGCGAACTCGTCCCGGCGAGCTGGGAGGAGGCTTTAGACCTCGTCGCGAGCCGCATGAGCCAGATAAAGGAGGAGAGCGGCGGGGACGCCTTCGGCCTCTTCAGTTCCTCCCGCTCGACCAACGAGCTCAACTACCTGGCCGGGAAGTTCATCCGGCAGGTGATGGGGGTTAGCAACGTAGACTCCTGCAACCGCGCCTGACACGCCGCCAGCGTCACCGGTCTGGTGGCGACGTTCGGAGCGGGGGCCTCCACCACCTCCTACGACGAGTTCGAGGATACCGACCTCATCGTCTGCTGGGGTTCGAACACCCAGGAGTGCCACCCCATCATCTACAACCACATGCGCCGCGGCGTGAAAAACGGCGCGAAGATGGTCGTCATAGACCCGCGCAAAACCGAGCAGGCCAGGAAGGCCGACAGGTGGCTCCGGGTCAACGTCGGCACCGACATCTGCCTGGCGAACGCCATGGGCCATGTCATCATCGAGGAGGGTCTCTACGACCGAAAGTTCGTCGAGCGGGCGACCGAGAACTTCGAGGCCTATCGTGAGAAGGTCGCGGGTTACACCCCAGAGTACGCCGAAGAAGTGACCGGCGTCCCGGCGGAGGAGATCCGCGAGGTCGCCCGGATGTACGCGACGGCGGAGAGGGCGATCCTCAACTGGACGCTCGGCATCACCGAGCACCACAACGGGGCCCAGGCCGTCTTCGCGCTCATCGCGCTCGGGCTCCTCACCGGGCACGTCGGCCGCTACGGCAGCGGGCTCAACCCGCTGCGCGGGCAGAACAACGTGCAGGGCGGCGGGGACATGGGGGCCCTGCCGAACCGGCTGGTCGGCGGCTGGAGCTGGGACGACCCGGAGGCCCACCGGCGCTTTCGGGAGGTATGGGGGGTGCCGCTGCCGCAGAAGGTCGGCAAGAACCAGGCTCAGATGCTCGACGCGATAGAGCGCGGGGAGATCCGGTGCATGTACGTCATCGGGGAGAACCCCTGCCAGTCCGACGCCGACGAGAACCGTTCCGACCGGCTCTTCCGGAGCCTGGACTTCCTGGTGGTGCAGGACATCTTCCTCACCAAGACCGCTCGTCTGGCGGACGTGGTGCTGCCGGCGGCGGCGAGCTGGTGCGAGACGGAGGGCACCTTCATCAACAGCGAGCGCAGGGTGCAGTGGGTGCACAAGATCGTCGACCCGCCCGGCGAGGCGCGTGCGGACGAGTGGATCCTGCAGGACGTGGCCAACCGGCTCGGGGCGAACTGGCACTACGAGAGCGCCAAGGACATCTGGGACGAGATCCGACTCCTCGCCCCCAACTTCAGCGGGATGAGCTACGAGCTGCTGGAGCGCTACGACGGCATCCAGTGGCCCTACACCGGGAGCGAGGAGTACGACGGACGTCCGGGCACGAAGTTCCTCCACGCCTGGCTGTGGGACGAGGAGGTGGAAAAGCGGGCTCCCTTCACCCCGGTCGACCACGAGGGCCCGGTCGAGCCCCCGGACGAGGAGTACCCGTTCCAGCTCACCACCGGCAGACGCCTCGCCTTCCACAACACCGGCACGATGACCCAGAGCTACAAGAAGGTCAAGGACCCGGAGGAGCTCCTGGAGATAAGCCCCGAGGACGCCCGCGCCCTCGGCGTCTCCGACGGGGACTTCGTGCGGGTGAGCTCGCGGAGGGGCACCGTCCCGAGGGTGAAGGCCCGGGTGACCGACCGGGTGAGCCGGGGGCTCGTGTTTCTGGGTTTCAGCTTCGCGGATCAGGTCCCGACCAACGTGCTCACGATAAACGCGGTCGACCCGCAGTCGGGGACGGCCGAGCTCAAGGCCTGCGCGGTCCGGGTGGAGCCCGCTGGAGACTGAGCGGGCGTGAAAGGGGGCGGCGGGGTTGGAACCCCCGCCGCCCCCTTTTTCCGTTTCGGAGCCCCTCAGGTCTGGCTGTTGGCCTGCCTGCGCAGCTCCTCCACCACGCCCGGGTCGGCGAGCGTGGTGGTGTCCCCGAAGTCCGTTGAGCCCTGGGCGACGGCGCGCAGGATGCGGCGCATGATCTTGCCGCTTCTCGTCTTCGGGAGGGCGCTGGTGAAGACCATGTCGTCGGGGGTGGCGATCGGGCCTATCACCTCGCGGACGTGCTGGCGCAGCTCCTTCTTTAGCTCGTCGGAGCCCTCCAGGTCGCCCTCGAGCGTGACGTAGGCGAAGATCGCCTGCCCCTTCTGCTCGTCGGGGCGCCCGACGACGGCGGCCTCGGAGACCTTCTCGTGGGAGACCAGCGCGCTCTCGACCTCCCAGGTGGAGATGCGGTGCCCGCTGACGTTTATGACGTCGTCGACGCGGCCGATGATCCAGTAGTAGCCGTCCTCGTCGCGCTTGGCCCCGTCCCCGGTGAAGTACACCCCCGGGAAGCGCGACCAGTAGGTCTCCTGGTAGCGCTGCGGGTCCTTGTACAGGGTGCGCAACATCCCCGGCCAGGGGCGGGTGAGGACCAGATAACCGCCGCCGGAGCCCTCTATCGGCCGTCCCTCCTCATCGTAGATGTCGGCTCCTATGCCGGGGAAGGGCTTTGTCGCGCTGCCGGGCTTGGTGGTGGTGATGCCGGGCAGCGGCGTGATCATGTGCCCGCCGGTCTCCGTCTGCCACCAGGTGTCCACGATCGGGCAGCGCCCGCCGCCGACGAACTCGTGGAACCAGACCCAGGCCCGCGGGTTGATCGGCTCACCCACCGTCCCGAGCAGCCTCAGCGAGGAGAGGTCATGCTTCTCGGGCCACTGCCTGCCCTCTTTCATCAGCGAGCGGATCGTGGTCGGGGAGGTGTAGCAGATCGTCACCCCGTACTTCTCGACTATCTCCCAGTAGCGGTCCGGTGCCGGGTAGGTGGGCGTCCCCTCGAACATCAGGCTCGTCGCCCCGTTGGCGAGCGGGCCGTAGACGATGTACGAGTGCCCGGTGACCCATCCGATGTCCGCCGTGCACCAGTAGACGTCGTCATCCTTTATGTCCATCACCCACTTGGTCGTGGCGTAGACGAAGGTTAGATAGCCGCCCGTGGTGTGCACGATCCCCTTAGGACGCCCGGTCGAGCCCGAGGAGTAGAGGATGTAGAGGAGATCCTCCGCGTCCATCTCCTCCGCCGGGCACTCGGGGTCGGCTTCGGCCATGAGCTCGTGGTACCAGAGGTCCCGCCCCTCCTGCATAGGAACCTCGTCCCCGGTGCGCCGCACGACGATCAGGTGCTCGACGGAGGGAGCATCCTCGAGGGCTTTGTCCGCGTTCTCCTTCAGCGGGACACGTTTGCCGCCCCGGCGCCCGGCGTCGGCGGTGATGACGACCTTGGCCTCGCAGTCGTTGATCCTGCCGCGCAGCGAGTTGGCCGAGAACCCGCCGAAGACCACCGAGTGCGGGGCGCCGATGCGGGCGCAGGCGAGCATGGCGATCGGGAGCTCGGGGATCATCGGCATGTAGATCGCGACCGTATCCCCCTTCCCGACCCCGAGGCTCTTGAGCACGTTGGCGAATTTCTTCACCTCGGCGAGAAGCTCGGAGTAGGTGAGCGCGCGTCCCTCCTCGCCGGGCTCGTCCGGCTCCCAGACTATCGCCCGCTTGTCCCCCCGGCCCCGCTCGACCTGGTAGTCGAGGCAGTTGTACGAGACGTTGAGCCTGCCCCCGACGAACCACTTGTAGAAGGGGGCCTCCGAGTCGTCGAGGACTTTGTCCCATTCTTTGAACCAGTGCAGCTCGCGGGCGAACTCCGCCCAGAAGCCCTCCGGGTCACGCTCGGCCCGCTCGTAGACCGCGGGGTCGTTGACGTTGGCCCGCGCGGCGAACTCCTCCGGCGGGGGGAAGGTCCTCCTCTCTTCCAGTAATGCCTCTATAGTCTTCTCTTCGGTCATCTCCGGCTCCTCCTTTCTCTACCAGTCCATTCTTACCCCGCCGCGCAACCTCTTATCACCGGACCCCGCTCAGGTCCTGGGTCCCACGGGCAACACTACACGACCGGAGACGGAGTTGACGACCCCCGCCGCCGAGGTGTACCAGGCCGCTATCGCCGTGAGAATCCCCACGTACCCGCCGACTTTGGAGATGCCGGCCGAGCCCGCGAGCTCGCCGATGCCGAGCAGGAAGAAGGTCAGCGTCAGGAGAAGGAAGACCACCATCACGGCGGTGGTAACCCGCATGGAACCGAAGAACATGTACGCGGTGAAGATGCCCCACGCTATGAGGAACCACCCTACGACCAGCGAGAGGTCGGACGCAGGGATCTTGCCCGCGTAGAAGGTCTCCAGCGCGGCGAACGCGAGCCAGAACGCTCCGTAAGAGCTGAACGCCGTGGCCCCGAAGGTGTTGTTGTTCCTGAACTCCCACATCCCGGCCAGAAGCTGGCCCATTCCTCCGTAGAAGAGCGCGAGCGGCAGGACCACCTGCACCCCTCCGGAGGGAAGGAGCCCCGCGTTGACGAGGCTGAGCAGAAACGTGGTGAGCGCGAACGCAGCGAGCCCGAGCGGCGCGGGATCCCCGATCGGGGCCGCCGGCGGGTTCTCCCGCGCCGTGCGTCCCGCCGTCTCGTCCCGCACCATCTTCCTTATCTCTTCACGCAGCTCGGGGTCTACCTGAGCCATACCCTGCTCCTCCTTTCCAAAAAAGAGAATCCCCTGCCAGAAGCCACAACGAACATGCCTCTATCCCCAGATACCCCTCCTTGCTCCACCAATGGTTTCCAACGCACCCACCGAAATTCAATTGTAGCATTATATGTCACTCAAAAGATATGTTCGTCACGCCTGGTGAAACGGCCCTCTCTACGAGAACCCCGGTCCGTACGGACCGGGGTTCGGTAGGGGATTCTCGTTTTCTGACCTTCGAGTCAGAGGAGGGAGGCGTCCAGGGTTATCTCGACGTTGTTTCTGAGGGCGTTCGAGACCGGGCATCCACCCTCGGCCTTCTGCGCGGCCTCCCTGAATCCGGCTTCGTCCAGCCCCGGCACGCGTCCGCGCACTTCGAGGGCGGATCTCGTTATCCTGACCTGGCCTACATCGAAGGTGACCTCGGCGCTGACTTCGAGCTCCTCGGGTTCGTGTCCGCTCTCGGCGAGAACGTTGGAGAGGGCCATCGCGTAGCAGCTGGCGTGTGCGGCGGCTATCAGCTCCTCGGGCGAGGTCTTGCCGTCGGGGCTCTCGGTGCGCGAGGCCCAGGTAACTGGTGTCTCCTCCATCACCCTGCTGCTCGCCAGGTTCAGGCTCCCGGAACCTCCCGTCAGGCTTCCTCTCCATCTGACCTCCGCGCGCCGCTGTGCAGAGGGCATACTCCACCTCCGTTCACCGAGTCTTCCAGGTGAGGCCCATATACCCGCTGCCGGGTCTGGCTAACCCTCGCGGATGATCCGGATCACGCCGCCTCTATGCCCCCGCTACGCGTGACGGTGCCGGCGAAGAGGAAAGCCGTCTGGCGCAGGGAGGACTCCAGGTCGAACGGGTCGAGCGCGGAGACCGCGTCGCGGGGCACGACGACCTCGAACCAGCGCAGGGCGGCGCTCGCCGCGGTGTAGTGCACGCAGATGTTGGCCACGGTGCCGCAGACGATCAGGGTCTTCGTACCCCACAGGCGCAGGAAGTGCTCCAGGTGGGTGCCGTAGAAAGCGTCGTAGCGGACCTTGCGGATCACGAGCTCACCCTCGCGCGGGGAGAGCTCGTCCACAATCCGCCAGCCCCAGGAACCCTCGCGGGCGTGTTCGCCCCAGATCTCCCACTCCGGGTCGCCCTCGGTGTGGGTATCCTGGGTGAAGACGACCTTCATACCGGAGTCCCTGGCCACCTCGAGCAGGTGGTGTATGGCGGGGATCGTCCCTTCGGCGTCCGGGACCCTGAGCGCTCCTCCCTCCTTCACGAAGTCGTTCTGCATGTCGACGACGACGAGGGCGGTGCGCGAGGGGTCCACCCGCACGCTCTCCCTGACCTCGTACTCCGGTACGGCAACCTCTCTGCGGCCGGACATAGAGAAGACTCCTCCCGAGACTGACGATGCTGCCTACGGCAGGGATTTTATACGGGATCGGAGGGCAGCCCCTTCTTTGTTCTCCTGCGGGAGAAGAAGGGCAGCATCTCCCCCACGAAGAGCGCCGAGAGGATGAGGACGGCCCCGGCTATCTGCACCGCGTCCAGCCGGTCGCCGGCGAGCCAGTAGCCGAAGAGCGCGGCGAAGACCGGCTCCATCGTCAGGATCACCGCCGCGCGGGCCGCGGGCAGGCGCTGCTGGACGAACGTCTGGGCCCAGAAGGCGGCGGCGGAGGCCAAAAGACCGGTGACGATCAGGGCCATCCAGACGCTGCGCGGTGGGAAGGAGACGTCGCCCGAGAGGACCCAGACCGCCGCGAAAAGGAGCGCCATCACGGACGTCTCGACCGAGGCGAACCCCAGCGAGTCGTGTCCTGCGGCGTAGCGGGACAGGAGGGCGATCTGCAGCCCCAGAGCCGCCGCGCAGATCAGGGTGAGAAGATCTCCGAAGTTCACCCCATCGGGGTTGCCTCCGGCGAGCAGCACCATCCCGGCGAAGCTCAGGACCACCGCGACGAGCACGGGGCGGGGGATATGCACCCCGAAGAGGAGGCGGTCCGAGAGCGGGGCGAAGACGACGAACATCCCCGTGATCAGACCGGAGTTCGTCGGGGTGGTGTAGAGCAGCCCGAGCGTCTGGAAGAGGTAGCCCATGGCGAGGACCAGCCCCACACCGGCCCCGGCGACGAGCGTCCTGCGGGTGATGCGCCGCAGCGTGAAGGGGACGAGTGCGCAGGCGGCGAGCAGGAAACGGGCCGCAAGGAAAGGCATGACGCCGTAGACGGAGATGGCGTCCTGCACGACCACGAAGGTCCACCCCCACACGGCCGTCACGCCGAGCAGGATGAGCGTGTAGAGGAACCTCACGGCAGGCTATTGTACTCTCCGGAGGAAGGCTCGGCCTCTTGATGTAATATTAGGATCCGTGACCACCCTCGTACACGTCTCGGACCTGCACTTCGGCAGGCCGGCCGTCTCGGAACAGCTCGACTCCCTGCTCGAGGCCATCGTGAGGCTCTCTCCCGATGCGGTGGCCGTCTCCGGGGACCTCACCCAGCGCTGCTCCAGGTCCGAGTTCGAGAAGGCCCGGGCCTACCTGGACAACATCGGCCGGACAGCCCCCTACATCGTCGTCCCCGGCAACCACGACATCCGCTGGCTCGGGGCCGTGCTGCGCAACCTCGGGATAGTCGGCTTCATCGGACAGCGCGCCCACGAGCACAAGTACTCCCGCTACAAACGGTACATCTCCGAGGATCTCAGCCCCTCGCTCACGGTGCCGGGCGTCGTCATCGCGGGGCTGAACACGGCCCACGGCATAACCCGGGGTTCGCTCACCCGCCGGCTGCGCGACCTCGGCGTGATCGGCCACGTCCGCGGCGACGACCTCGCGCACGTAAGGAACACCTTCGAGAAAGCGCCGCCGGAAGCGGCCCGGATCGTGATGATCCATCACAACCTCATTCGCGGGCAGATCTCCGGTCGCCACGGGCTCGCCAACACCGAGGAAGCGCTGCGCGCCTTCGCCTCGATGGGAGCGGAGCTCGTCCTCTGCGGTCACGACCACCAGGAGGCGGTCCACAGCGTGGAGATAAGCGAGACCGGGCTCGTCATCTCGACGGCCGGCACCATCTCGAGCCGCAGAAGGTCCGGGCACCCCTCCAGCTTCAACCTCGTGCGGGTGGAGGAGGACTCCCTGAGCATCACGATCTACGCCTGGAACACCAAAGCCGGCGATTTCGTCCCCGCAGGAGAGCACCGCTTTCCGCGGCGCGCGCGGAAGGACCGCTAGAGGGCACGGAGCGCGGGTTATAATGATCTTCGAGTCGTTACCCCCGAGAGGAGAAGGTGTTCAGGGAGATGTGGAGCAGGCTTACCCGCGGCGGGGATGGTCTTCCCCGGGAGAAGGTGGATGCCGTAGTGAGGCTCATCGACCAGTATCTCGCCGAGGAGGCCGTGAAGCGCAACCTCCAGTCGGACAAGCAGACCATCCACCCGAGGGACCTCCCGCCCGAAAAGAGGGAGGCTCTGATCTCCGAGATCTTCGCCATCCTCAGGGAGACGAAGAAGCAGTAGTCCCATCCCCGAGCTTCTTCACCAGAGGCTCGATGCACTCGAAGAGGTGCCGGGCGCAGGCCCGGTAGGAGCTCATGCTGAGCCCGTAAGGGTCAGATATTCCCCCGCTGCCGGAACCGACGTACTCGGTCAGGACGTGCACGCTGTCGGGCAGCTCGCCGAAGGAGCGGCTCATCTCCTCGACGTGCGCCGGGGTCATCGCGAGCACGAGGTCGGCCTCCCGAAGCATCTCCCCGGTCAGAGGGCGGGAGTGGTGTCTCCCCACCGGGACCCCGGCCTCGGAGAGCACCTTCTCCGCCTCCGGGGCCATCGGGTAGCCCTCGGCGGCGAAGACGCCCGCGCTCCGCGCCCGCCAGTCCAGCCCCGCGTCCCCGGCCAGGGCGTTGAAGATCGCCTCGGCCATCGGGCTGCGGCAGATGTTCGCCGTGCACACGAAGAGGACATCTCTCATGGCGTCAGGGAGCTTACCACGGAAGCCCCGGTGCGGTCGCTCGCTACCGGAGGATGAGATACCCGTCCCGCCCTCCGCTCTTGGCCCGGTACATCGCCCCGTCTGCCGCCCGGAGCAGATCACCCGCCTCCCTCCGGCCACCGCTCTCCACCACCACCCCGGCGCTGGCGGTGACCCGCATCCTGTACCCACCTGTCTCCACCGGCTCGCGCAGCGCATCCAGTATCCTCTCGACGACCGGCCCCACGCTCGATCCCTCGACATCCTCCAGGAGCAGCGCGAACTCGTCCCCGCCGAGCCGGGCGGCCGTGTCAGAAGGCCTGAGGCAGGACCGCAGCCTCCCCCCGACGGCGACGAGCAACCTGTCGCCTGCTTCGTGCCCCATGAGGTCGTTGATCCGCTTCATCCCGTCCAGGTCCAGGAAGACCACGGCGAAGGACTCACCGCTGCGTGAAGAGCGGGCGCGAGCCCTCTCCAGCCGGTCGATGAACAGAGCCCGGTTGGCGAGCCCAGTCAGTGGGTCGTGCAACGCCCGGCGTACGAGGTCGTCCTCGCGCAGCCTGCGCTCCGTGATGTCTCTCAGATAGTATGCTTTGCACCCCTGGACATCCACTCTCAAGGCCTCCAGGTATCTGTGGCTCCCCTCGGGACCTTGCAACCTGAAGTTCTCGATCCAGGCGTCACGCCGGTGAATCGCCCGGCGCCGGGACCCGTACCTCTGCAGGGTTCCGGGGAGAGGATCCCCGGCCAGCTCTTCCGGGTCACACCCGAACATCGCCCCGGCAGCCGGGTTGGCGTAGATCACCAACCCGCGCTCGTCGAGCAAAAGCACGACGTCCGGCGACTCGAAGACCAGCCGGGCCAGCATGGCATGCTCGCAATACGGCTCACGTTCGCCCGTCTGCCTCCTCACCAAACGGCTGACCCTGCGCCAGAGCCCGCGCCAGAACCCGGCGTAGACACCTGGATCTTCGAGCTCCGCGAGTTCCTCCCTGGGGGGACGAAGATCGCAGACGAGGCGTTCGTCGAAAGATCCGCTCACGACCGCGCTCGCTCAGTAAGCCCCATGGTCGAACAGGACGCTCCGGAAGGTGCGCGCCAGGAGCAGGAGATCGAGCCATATGGACCAGTTGTTTATGTAGTAGAGGTCCATCCTGACCCGCTCTTTGAACGAGGTGCCGCTCCTACCTCCCACCTGCCACGGCCCCGTGATACCCGGGGTGACGCGCAGTATCGTCTTCTCGGCCTCGCCCATGTCCGGGGACTCCCTCGGAAGATAGGGTCGAGGCCCGACCAGGCTCATCTCCCCTTTGAGGACGTTCCAGAGCTGCGGCAGCTCATCGAGGCTCGTGGTGCGAAGCAACTTCCCCACCCGGGTCACCCTGGGGTCCTCACGCAGTTTGTGGTACAGCTCGTACTCTCTTCTCAGGTCTTCGTTCTCCCGCAGGAGCCTCTCCAGGGCATCCTCGGCCCCGTGGATCATGGTGCGGAATTTCAGGCAACCGAACGACCTGCCGTCCCTGCCCATCCGTTCGGCCCGGTAGAAGACCGGCCTCCCCGATTCCAGGAGGATCAGCAGGCAGAGCACCGCGAAAAGCGGGAGGAGCAACACTCCGCCGACGATGGTCACCGTGACGTCTATGGTCCGCTTGACCCGCTGGCTCCAGCGGTCCAGCAGGTTGTGGCGGACCTCCACACCGAAGATGCCCGCCAGGTCTCTGGCTACGACGGCGGAGTTGGTCACTCCTTCCAGGTTGGGGATTATGATCACCTGCCGGAAGCTCGTCCGGGCCCGTTCCACGAGCCTGACCAGGTGTTCCCGGCGTGTGTGTGGCATGGCGAAAATCGCGGTGTCGACCCTTAGTTTGCGCCCATACACCATGGCGTCCATGAGGGTCCCGCAGTAAGGCACTCCCTCGATCTCCCCACTCACCGGAGCCTGCTTCCCGTCGAAAACCCCCACAGGTTTCAAGCCCAGCGTCCAGTCCTCCTGCAGGACACGCAACACCCGGCCTCCGTCGTCTCCGAAACCGAGCACCACCACGGGCTTGCCCCACAGCTTCGCCTTCCTCAACGAAAGCTTCGTCAGATGCCGCACGGGAGGTGCGAGTATCGCGAGTCCGGCGAAACCGGCGAGCAGGAGCAGGCGCGAGATGGTATCTCCGACCTGGAAGGAGAAAGCGAAGATGGCAGTGATCGCCATGGTGGCCAGCACGGCGTGCGTCTGCCGGCGCAGTTCCTCGATCTGTCCCATCCCGTATCCCGGGTAGAGCCCCAGGAGCCAGCGCACCCCGATCCAGACGCCGAGGCTCGAGGCGACGGCCGCCACGGACATCTCTGAGATCCCCCCTCTGCCCACGATCTGCCTGAACAAAGCAGCGATCTCCCACACCGCGACCGCCAATACCGCATCCGTGCCCAGAAGGATGAGCGAGCCAAGGTGATCGCGAAACCCGGCCAAGCTTTTCGCGGGGATCTCTCCGGCCAGAGGCGTCATTCCCCCAAGGCCGTTCAGAGCAGGCGTCTTTTCAGAGTCGATGGTTCTCTGCATACCTCTGCCCCGTTTCCAACGCTGGCATCCGACCGCCCTCTCATCCTAGATAGCTCTCCTGAGCAGAGCATCGGCTGCGGGACACATCCTGACACCAGCCAGACGGCCTATTTCACCGGATGCTCAGCGGCTGGGCAGGACCTTCCAGGAAAGAGAGGACCGCTCCTGGAGAGAAATCAACGGAGGACACCCATCCTGGGGTCCCGCCACACTACCACAGCACCCTGAAGTGCCACACTCTGGAGGAAACGTTGCCCGCTCGATCTCTCACCACGATCTTAACCGTAGCCCTCCCTCTGCGAAGCAAAGGCGAGCTGCGAACTATCCGGTTCGGATAGCGCAAAACTTTCCCCGTTCGAGCGTAGGTGAACTCGCGCCTGGGGACCAGCCTCCCGTCGACCCTGAGCGTAATCCCCCGCTTGGTGATCCCACTCCCCCTATCCGTCACCCTCGCCATGATGTACGGCACCCTACTACTCACTATCGATCCGGGCCTCGGATAAAGGTGACGAATGGATGGGGCATGTGTATCCACGACCCAGCTTCTGCGCGCGGGGGAGGGATCCACGTTGCCCGCAGAATCAACGGCCCGCACCCGGAAGGTGTGCGTGCCGTCTCCTAACCCCGTGTACTTCTGCGGTGAACTGCACGCTCCGTACGCCCCACCATCCAGGCTGCACTGGAAGCTCGATCCCGCCTCGGTCGAGGTGAATCTGAACACCGCCCTGTTGAACTTCTTGAAACCTTTCGGTCCGGCCACTATGGACGTGTCGGGGGCTCTGGTGTCTACGCTCCAGGTATAGGAGGCAGGCGAGGGATCCACGTTGCCCGCAGAATCAACGGCCCGCACCCGGAAGGTGTGCGTGCCGTCTCCTAACCCCGTGTACTT
>JAIMBO010000213.1 GCA_023511405.1 Rubrobacteraceae bacterium | reverse complement strand
GCGGTGTTTATCCCCACGACATGACCCGTCGAATCGGCCAGCGGCCCTCCCGAGTTGCCCGGGTTGACCGCCGCATCCGTCTGGATGACGTTCTCGATCGGACGACCTTCCTGGGAGGTGATCGTACGATCCAGCGCGCTCACCACACCAGCCGTCACGCTCCGCTGGAACCCCAAGGGGTTGCCTATGGCCACGACGAGCTGTCCGACGACGAGGTTGCCGGCATCTCCCAGCTCCGCGACTTTCGGCTCGGTTTCAGGAGAGAACCGCAGTACGGCGAGATCGCTCGCGGGATCGTCGCCGGCTGTCCGCACCCGCGCCGTGCCACCGTCGGAGAGAACGGCGAGCAGCCCCCCGCCTCCACGCCGCGAGAGACCACGCACCACGTGGCTGTTGGTGACGGCCGTGGCCTCGGTCCCGCTGACTCCCAGTATCACGCCGCTACCACCGACCCTTCCATCGGGGGTCGCGACGCCGATGACCGCGGGCTCGAGACGCTCGGTGACGTACCTTACGGTCCTCGAGTACGCGTCGAGCTCCGGCCGGGGGAGCCGGGAGCTTGCCTGCAGGTTCTCAAAAATTTCCATGATTGGATAATTTTTACCGCACCTCCGCGGCTCGGACACCGGACGAAGGGTCAGGTTTCTTGCTTGACCGATCAAAAAATATTGTTGTATATTGCATCGACAAAATTTGATCCAAGTGTGGAGGTGCTGAGCGTGGGCGATGAGATGAGGGAGCAGGTCCGGCGGAAGTACGCGAGGGCTGCTCTCGGGGTGCGGAGCGAAGGCTGTTGCGGCTCTGGGGGACTTGAGACGAACTTCGCGTGCGGCAGCTACGCGCCGGAGGAGATCGGGGAGCTTCCGGAGGAGGCGGTTGGTGCTTCATTGGGGTGCGGCAACCCGGTTGCTTTGGCTACTCTCTCTCCCGGAGAGGTAGTACTTGACCTCGGGAGCGGCGGCGGGATAGATGTGCTGCTCTCGGCCAGAAGGGTCTCTCCGGGCGGGAAGGCGTACGGGGTGGACATGACCGACGAGATGCTTGCGCTCGCCAGGGAGAATCTGCGAAAGTCGGGGCTGGAGAACGCTGAGTTCTTGAGAGGTGAGATAGAGAACCTGCCGCTGCCCGACGAGCATGTAGACGTCGTGCTCTCCAACTGCGTCATAAACCTCTCCACCGACAAGCCTAAGGTGTTCTCCGAGGCTTACCGGGTCTTGAAGCCCGGCGGGCGCTTTGCGGTCTCCGACGTGGTGTTTCTCGGGAGCAGGGCGGAGTTGCCGGAGCCTGTGCGCGAGAAGGTGGAGCTCTGGACCGGATGTATCGCCGGTGCCCTGGAGAGAGCCGAGTACGAGCAGCTGCTCGCGAAAGCCGGATTCGGGGAGGTCTCCGTGGAAGTCCAGAACGTCTACGACCCGCAGGCCGTGGAAGGGCTCGAGGGGCCCGAGGAGGTCGAGGCTTTGAGGAAAGTGCCCGTGGCGAGCGCCTTCATCCGGGCCAGGAAGCCTGCGCGGGAGGAGGCTTCAGATGCCGGGGAGTGAGACCGGGGTACCGGAGCGGAGCGTGCGTCCTTCCGAGACCGGAAGGGCCGCCAGACTTGCCGCCCTGGGACAGGCCCTCTCCGACCCGATGAGGGTGAAGATGCTCGGGATGCTCGCGGCGGGTAGAGGCTGCTGCGGGCTGCCCGACCTCGGGGTGCCCGCGGACGGCGATGGGGAGGGCATCTGCGTCTGCGAGTTCGAGGAGCACTTCGGGCTGGGGCAGTCGAGGGTCTCCTACCATCTCGCGAAGCTCAAGGGGGCGGGACTCGTCCGCGAGGAGAAACGCGGCAGGTGGCGCTTCTACTCGCTAGAGCGGGAGGCGGTAAAAGCTCTGCTCGGTGAGCTGGCCTCTCACCTGGATCCCGGTTTGGGCGAGGAGCGCGTTCACTGCCGCCAGGATCGGGAGCGGGCAGAGGATTTTTCGGATCATCGGCCATCTCCGGACCCCATCGCAGGATAAGGTTTTTCCCTCGCCAATCCTTGACCCCGGCTTCTGCCGGATGGTAATACGGGGAACGAAGGAGAAGACCGAGGAGGTTACTTGCCCTTCGTTACCGAACTCACCCGGGCCTTCGGCCTCGAATACCCGATAGTCTCCGCCCCGATGGCCGCCGT
>JAIMBO010000001.1 GCA_023511405.1 Rubrobacteraceae bacterium | reverse complement strand
TTCACCCGGTGGCGTCGACCATCGTCCGCGTACTCGATGGCCGCCGCCTCCACGCCCAGCATCTCCCCGATCAGAGGGGCGAGTAGCGCCATGGGACCGCCCATCTGCCCGGAGAAGACGGTTTCGAGCATCCCGGCCTGCTCCCGGGAGGCCGCCTCGTCCATGAACAGCCCGACCCGCCAGCCGCCGTCGGCCATGACCCGGGGCGTGTCGGCGAGCACGGCCACGGTGAGCCCGCTCACGTCTACGCCCTCGATCCAACCGGAGTCGACGTGGAAGACGAGCACCGCCCGGCAGCGTTCCTGGTCGGCCGGCATCGTCAGCCCCGAGGTGGAGCAGGGGCACACCATGTCGCAGGAACAGTTCTCGAAGAAGGTTCCCCTCAGTCGCCACGCCATCCGTCTCTCCTTTCTCCCGCCCGCCGTGAGCCGGGTCGTGTGCAGCGTCTCTTCCTAGAACGAGACCACGCTGCGTTCGGCGGCCATCTGGGAGAAGCCCACCGGGTCGGTGAATCGCGCTCCCAGGTTTGCGAGGTCCGCCTCGGTCACCCCCCGGGCGACCGCACACGAGCCTCAGACGTATACCGGTATC
Source organism: Rubrobacteraceae bacterium (assembly GCA_023511405.1). Classification (GTDB taxonomy): domain Bacteria; phylum Actinomycetota; class Rubrobacteria; order Rubrobacterales; family Rubrobacteraceae; genus Rubrobacter_E; species Rubrobacter_E naiadicus. The sequence goes on along the minus strand of JAIMBO010000001.1, from coordinate 73,293 downwards.
CCGAGGTCCCTGACCTTCTCTACCAGATCCCCGAGCGGCGGAAAGCCCACGCCGTGCACGGCGTCGATCATGCCCGGCTTGGCCAGGCTGGCCGCTTCTCCCACCAGCACTATGCAGCAGTCCATCTCTTCGGTTCCGGCGCCCGTGGCCACGAGGAAGGGCAACGTGGCCAGCGTGGGATCGTCGGTTCCGTGCAACCCCACGTACATCAGGGGTCTCCGGTCGGCTCTCTCCATGTTCAGCCGCCTTTCACTATCTCCATGTGGAAGGTCTTCCCATCATCTTCTGTCATCCGCCAGGAGCACCTCCTCTGCTCGACGAGGCGGGGGATGGTCTGCCGGGCGGGTGGGTAGTCCGTGATGACCGTGAGCCTGCCTCCCGGAGGGAGGGCCTTCAGCACGGCCAGGGTCTCCACCGTGGGGCCCGGGCAGATGCTCCCCCGCAGGTCCAGCTCCACCACCACGTCTCTCCGCGGGCTCACACGGCTTCCCATACTCCAGAGAGCGCAGTGCCCAGGATCACCGCGCCGCCCGCGATCATAAGTACCCCGAGAGGGCGCACGAGGCGGTGACCGCCGGGCAGAGTCTTCTCGGCGAAGACGATGACGGCCGCCGTGAGCATCCAGGCTGGGTTCATCATCCCCAGGGCGACCAGCCCGGCCATGAGGCCCGCGCAGCAGCCCAGGCAGTCCACGCCGTGCAACACCCCCAGCCGCAACGCACCGGACGGGCCCGCGCGCCACCGCTGCATCAGGAAGAAGAGCGGGCTGCCGCAGCGGACGTGGCAGGTACGCTTGAGCGCCGTGAACTGGTAGATTCCGCCGGCGACGAGGAGCAGCCCCGGCAGGACCGCAAGCAGCGGGCTCATCCCCTCCATCAGGAGGCTGTAGGCGTAGACCGGCAGCCCCGCGGCGATCCAGACGAGGAGGTAGCCGGCGAGCAGGGCCACCACGCCCGCTCCGGAGCGGTGGCGGGAGAGGGTGCGGTAGAGCAGGAAGAGGGGAAGTGTAGCCGGCAGCATCATCGCGACCATCATCGTCGCCCAGCCCGCCAGGAAGAGGGCGGGGCCCGTGGCTTCGCCCATCCCCGCACCTCGCGCCTGATGGATGGTGTATGCCCAGCCCGCGGCGGCCAGCGCCGCGAGGAAGGCCCCCGGCAGGAGATTCTCGCGCCTGCGCCATCTCTCGAGGACTGCGGGTGCAAACGCGCCGGTCGGCTCCATCGCGTCTCCTACTCGTCCCAGGCCTCGACGCTCACCTGCCGGGCGATCCTGCCGTCACGCAGTTCCAGCGTCGTCGCGGCCAGGACCCGGGTCCCGTCTGGGTACTCGCACGCCTCCCTGAACGCGGCGCGATCCTCCCCGATCACCTCGCCCTCGATGCGGTGGATCATCTCCCGACCGCAGACGTCCCGCAGGTAGTCTGCTATCGCCTCTCTGCCGCGCAGCAGGCAGGGCAGGCTCGGCGGGGTGTTCTTGTTGACGATCCGCAGCTCGGCGTCGTCGGCGTAGAGGGAGATCAAAGCCTCTGCATCCCCCTGCTCGCTCGCCCGGCGCAACTCCTCGAAATCCAGCCTCCCGGCGGCCATCCGCTCGGTCATGGCGCCCCTTTACTCACCCGATATTGCTACTTCGGGCTCACTCTACCCCCGGAGAAGAACCGGGGATATAGCAGAAAACTGCCGTTTTCAGGCCACGGACGAGGAAACACCCCCCGAACGGCGGATTCCCCACGCGTTCCCCCCTGCTAGAATGCCTCACAACACAAGTAGCAAATTCCCAGAGGAGGTCGGTCCTGCTGTTCACCAGGATAACCGGGCGCACCGGGGTGCAGAGCATCGCCGGGGAGCGGGTTTTCGCCGGGATGAAGCGGGTGGCGCATGCGCAGAGAACCCCGGAGGAGCTTCTCCGGGAGGCGGTGGTGCTGCTGAAGAAGGTGGTGCCCTTCGAGGGTTATGCGGCGAGCGTGATGGACCCGCTGAGCGGGGTCCCGACCGGCCCGATGGTCTTCAACCGGGAGATGGGCGGCCGGGAGGATGTGCGCTTCTTCTTCGAGCACATCTACTTCGAAGACGACGTGAACGAGTACGGCTGGATGGCGAGGAAGGGTCTCGCCACGGCCCGCCTCTCCGACGGCACGGGGGGCAGGCTGGAGCGGGCGCTGAGATACAGGGAGTTCGGTCGGCCGCGGGGGTTCGGACACGAGATGCGGGCGGCGATGACGATGGACGGCGAGCTCTGGGGTGGGCTGTGCCTGGCACGGGAGAAGGGTGATCCTGACTTCTCGGCAAAGGAGGCCGCCTTCATAGAAGGCATCCTGCCGCACCTCACGGCCGGCCTGCGCGCGGCGGCGCTGCGCTCCGGAACGGGGAGCAGGACCTCGGACGGCGAGCCCATCGGGGTTCTCGTCCTGGACCGTCGCGGGCAAGTAGTGCAGAGAGCCGGCGGGATGGACCGGTGGCTGGAGGAGCTGGGCATGCGTAAGCCCTACAGAGAAGACGGGAGCGACCTGCCGGAGGCGGTCTGGGCGCTCGTCGGCATGCTGAAGCGCACGCTCGCACCGCGCAAGGGTGAAGACGAATCGATGGTCCCGCACCTGCACGTGCGGGGGCGTTCGGGGCGGTGGCTCTCGCTGCAGGCTTCGATCGGCAAGGGTCAGGACGGCTCAGCGACCCAGACGGTCGTGGTCGCCGCCCCGAGCGGGCCGAGGGAGCTCGCCAGGATCAACGTCGCCGCCTACGGGCTGAGCGGGAGGGAGAGGGAGATAGCGAACCTCGTGCTGCGCGCCCACTCGACGCGTCAGATCTCCCGCGCGCTCTACATCTCAGAGTCGACGGTGCAGGGTCACCTCTCGCACGTCTTCGAGAAGGTCGGCGTGAGGAGCCGGCGGGAGCTGCTCAAGCGGCTCTTCTTCAGCAGCTTCCCGCCGGAAGAGAACGCCTCTCCTACCCGGCCGCCCTGACCCCGAGGAACTCGTCGAGGGCGGTGAGCGCCATTTGGGCCTGCCGCTCCCGGCGCTCCTGCTTTCCGAGGCGGCGCCCGTTCTCCTTCTTCGGAGCCGGAGGGACGAGCCCCCAGTTGGAGTTTATCGGCTGCAGCGTCCCGTCCTTGGTCGTGATGTAGTGGGCCAGCGCCCCGATCATGGTCTGCCGGGGCAGCTCTATCGGCTCCTCACCGCGGGCCACCCGGGCGGCGTTCACGCCGGCGATGTAGCCCATCGCGGTCGACTCCACGTAGCCCTCGACCCCGGTGAGCTGTCCGGCGAAGAACAGCGGCTCCCCGGTGCGGAGGCGCATGGTGGCCTCCAGCGTGTGGTTCGCCTTTATGTAGGTGTTGCGGTGCATCACGCCCATCCGGGCGAACTCCGCGTTCTCGAGACCCGGGATCATGCGGAAGACCCGCTTCTGCTCGCCCCACTTCAGGCGCGTCTGGAAGCCGACCATGTTGAACAGGTGCCCTTCGGCGTCGTCCTGCCGCAGCTGCACCACCGCGAAGGGCTCCTCTCCGGTCCTCGGGTCCGGCAGCCCCACCGGCTTCATCGGGCCGAAGCGCAGAGTGTCCGGGCCGCGGGAGGCGATCACCTCCACCGGCAGGCACCCCTCGAAGTACATGTTCTCCTCGAAGTCCTTTATCGGGGCGAGCTCGGCGGTGGTCAGGGCCTCGACGAAGGCGTAGTACTCCTCCTCGTCCATCGGGCAGTTGAGGTAGGCCGCCTCACCCTTGCCGTAGCGGGAGGCCAGGTAGATCTTCTCGTCGTCCAGAGAGTCGCGGAAGAGGATCGGGCTCGCCGCGTCGTAGAAGTAGAGCCTCTCGCCGGAGAGCGCGGTGATCTTCTCGGCCAGCGCGTCGGAGGTGAGGGGTCCGGTCGCGATCACGGCGGGTCCATCGGGTATGTCGGTGGCCTCCTCGCGCACCACCTCTATGTTCGGGTGCCCCTCGACGGCCTCGGTGACGGCCCGGGAGAAGCTCTCCCGGGCGAGCCCCAGAGCTCCCCCCGCGGGGACGCTGTTGGCGTCGGCGCAGCGCAGCACCACAGATCCGAGCCTGCGGAGTTCCTCCTTCAGGAGGCCGGAGGCCGTGCCCAAAGAGAGGTTACCCATCGAGTTGGAACAGACCAGCTCGGCGAAGAATCCGGTGTGGTGGGCCGGGGTCTGCTTCACGGGGCGCATCTCCCAGAGCTCCACCCGGCAGCCGGCCTCGGCCGCCTGCCAGGCCGCCTCGCTCCCGGCGAGCCCTCCGCCTATGACCGTCACATCGGGCACGAAACCACCTCCAGCCAGAAAGCCGCCACGAGAAGATATTCTACGCTTGCGCGGGGTCGCGTCCACCGGGCGTGCCCCCTCTAGCGCCTCCTCTCCGTCGCCGTGAACTCGATGCCCAGCACGAGCAGGTATACCGTCGTGGCCACGAAGCTGGTCGCAGGCCAGGCCAGCACGTCCTGCAGGCCGTGCGAGATCGGGTACGAGAGCCCGATGGCCGATCCTATCGATAGGAAGTGGAGGTTCGCCCACACCGGGAGCCCCCGCGGCTTCACCTCCGCGCGTACGCTCGGGCTGCCGAAGGCCACGAACCAGGCGAAGCCGTAGCCGAGCACCGCCCCGGCCATGAACAGCAGCGCGTCGAGCAGGCTCGGCAGATAGTGCGCATGCACGAGCAGGGCACCCGAGGTCCATATCGTGACGGTGTAGCCGTAGGGCACGCCGCTCGAACCGACCGCGACCCGCAGGTTGTTTATGTAGCGATCCCTCAAGGCACCCCTACCAGGCCGTAGCCCCGCCGTCCACGACGACCGTCTGGCCGGTCATGTACGAGGAGGCCGGGGAGGCAAGAAAAACCACCACGCCCTTTATGTCGTCCGGCTCTCCGAAGCGCCCCATCGGGATGTCGGCGAGCATCCGCTCTCCGAACATCTCCATCAGCCCGCGGGACATCTTCGTCGGGAACCAGCCGGGGGCTACGGCGTTGACCCGGATGCCGTGGCGCGCCCAGGCGGTCGCGAGATCGCGGGTCATCGAGATGACCGCGCCCTTGGAGGAGCTGTAGCCGACGGTCTGCATGTACTCGGGGTTGCCGCCGACGAGCCCGGCCACCGAGGAGACGTTGACGATCACGCCCCCGCTCCCGCGTTCGATCATGCGCCGCCCGACCGCCTGAGACATCAGGAACGTCCCCCGCACGTTGACCCGCAGGACGTGGTCGAACTTCTCCAGCGGCATCTCGACCGCCGGCGCCCCCCAGGTCGCCCCGGAGTTGTTGACCAGGACGTCCACGCCGCCGAACTCCTCGAAGGCCGCCGAGACCACCCTCTCCACGTCCTCCGGCTCGGTGACGTCGCAGGCGAGGGCGAGCACCCTGCCCCCGGCCTTCTCCATCCCCCGCCGGGCCTCCTCGAGCTGCTCCATCCTGCGCGAGCAGATCACGACGTTCGCTCCCGCCTCGGAGAGGGCTTCGGCCATCTGGCGTCCGAGCCCCCGTCCCCCTCCGGTGACGAGGGCCGTCTTCCCATCCAGACGGAAGAGATCCAGAGCACCCACAGAGTACCGCCTCCTCTCTCTAGACGATGGGGTTGCCGCGCTTCTCGAAGATCCGGAACGTACCGGTGCCCAGGGCGACCAGCTCCCCACCCCCGTCGTAGACCTTCGCCTCGGCGGTCGCCAGCCGGCGCGAACGGTGCACCACCTCGCAGCGGCAGGTTATGCGCCCCTCGCGCACCGCGCCGAGGAAGCTGACGTTGAGCGCGATCGTCGCGGTCCTGAAACCGGCCAGCGCCGAGACCGCGAGCCCCATCGCGTTGTCCATGAGCGCGGAGTAGACCCCGCCGTGCAGCGTACCGTTGCCGTTGAGGTGGATGTCTTTCACGTCGAGGTATATCACCGAGCGCCCCGGTTCCACCGATTCCACCTTGCACCCCATGTGCTTCGAGAAGGTGACGGCTTCTTCGAAGTAGCGGGCGAGCTGCGAGAGCTGCTCACCGTTCAGAGCGTGTCCGACTTCTTCCATGCATATCCCTCCGGAGACGAGACGGCAGAACGTCCTGCTGGCGGCATCGCGCCGGAAGATTCATTATATTTGTTCGGGGAAGCTTTCGGGCACCCCCACCGGTGGTTGAGGTCAGTGTAGGGAGATATACTGCAGCATGATCGAAAACGTGCTTTTCTCTCTGATCAGGCTGCAGTATTCCCCGTTCGAGTTGGTCCTCGTCCTCTCCTCGTGCGTCTCCGCCGCGGCGGCGCTCTACGTGCTGCCACGCCGCCGGGTACCGGGGGTGATGGCGCTCGCCCTCATGATGATCGCCGCGGCCTGGTGGGGCGTGGGGTACGCGCTCGAGATAGCCTCCTACTCGCTCGGGGCCAAGATCTTCTGGGCCAAGCTTCAGTACGCGGCGATCTGCGCCATCCCGCTCGCGCTGTTCGCGTTCGCCACCCTGTACACCGGGCGGGCACGCAGGCTCCCCCCGCTCGTGTGGCCTCTGCTCGCCATCCCCTCGCTGGTGACCTTCGGCCTCGTCCTGACCAACGAGCAGCACCACCTGATCTGGCGCAGCCTCCGCATCGGCAGCCTCGGTGGGGTGAGGATGCTCGTCGTCGAGCACGGGGACGCCTTCTGGGTCTACTGGGTCTACTCCTACGTCCTGATCCTGCTCGGTTTCGCCTCGTTCTTCCCCCTCATGCGGAGCGGTCTCTACAGAAAGCAGAGCGTGACCCTTCTGCTCGGTTTCCTGTGCCCGTGGATAGGCAACCTGCTCTACGTCTCCGGTTCCGGGCTCCCGCGCCACTTCGACACCACGCCGGTCGCGTTCTCCATCGGCGGGATGTTCCTGGCGTGGGCCGTCTCGCGCTTCCGCTTCCTCGACGTGATCCCGATAGCCCGGGAGATGATCCTGGAGCACATGGGCGAAGTGGTGATAGTCCTCGACCCGATGGGGCGCATCGTCGACACCAACCCCGCGGCCCGGCGACTTCCGGCCCTCTCCGGGGAGAACCATCTCGGCAGGGATCTCCCGGAGGTCATGCCCGCGTGGGCGGGCATACGACCGGGGGAGAGCCGGGAGGTGGAAGTGCGGGACCGGTATTACGCGGTCTCCCGCTGGCCGCTGCCGGCGCGGGGAGAGGAGAGTTCGGGATGCCTGCTCGTCGCCCGGGACATAACCGAAAACCGTCTCGCCGAGAAGAGGCTCGCCGAGAGCGAGGAGCGCTACCGGAGACTCGTCGAGCTCTGCCCCGATGCGGTCGTGGTGCACAGCGAAGGCAAGGTGGAGTACGTCAACGCTGCGGGGCTCCGGCTGATGCGCGCCTCGAAGCCGGAGCAGATCGTGGGCCACGCGGTTCTGGAGTTCGTACACCCGGACTACAGGGAGGTCGCCGCAGAGCGCATAGCCCAGGGATACAGCAACAGGTACCGCAGCGAGCTCTACACGTACCGGCTGGTACGGCTCGACGGCAAGACGCTGGAGGTCGAAGCGGCCGCGATGAGCATCTCCTACAGAGGGAAGGCCGCGATGCAGCTGGTGCTGCGCGACGTCACCGAGCGGAAGGCGCTGGAGGAGCGTCTGGCCCACCAGGCCTACCACGACACCCTCACGTCCCTGCCCAACCGGGCACTCTTCCTGGAACGTCTGGAGAAAGCCCTCTCACGTTCGAAGAAGAGGGGAGAACGCCTCGGCATCCTCTTCCTCGACCTCGACGGCTTCAAGCTGATAAACGACTCCCTCGGCCACGAAACGGGAGACAACCTGCTCGTCGCCGCCGCGGCACGCCTCGCGTCCTGCGTCCGCCCGTCGGATACCGTGGCCCGTCTCGGTGGGGACGAGTTCGCGGTGCTCCTGGAGAGCGTAGAGGACGAGGAGCAGGCGGTGCAGGTCGCCGAGAGGATCACCCGGGGATTGCGCGAGCCGTTCACCATCGCCGGGCGCGAGGTCTTCGTCGGAAGCAGCATCGGCATCGCTCTGAGCTCCTCCCGATCCGATGCACCCTCCGACCTGCTGCGGGAGGCGGACACGGCGATGTATCACGCGAAAGACAAGGGGCAAGACTACACGATCTTCGACCCGGAGATGAACCGTCAGGCCCTCGAGTTCCTGCAGCTGTGCGAGGAGATCAAACACGCCATCGAGCGGGACGAGCTACGGTTGCTCTACCAGCCGCTGATCGACCTGAGGACCGGCCGGATCCGGGGTATCGAGGCGTTGTTGCGCTGGGACCATCCTAAGCGTGGCACCCTGCTGCCCGAGGAGTTCCTCCCGGCGGCCGAGGAGACGGGGATGATCCTGGAGATCGACCGTCGGGTGCTCGAAGAGGCCTGCGCGCAGGCCGGGGAGTGGCAGAAGGCGCAGGCCGGAAATTTCCTCCCGAGCGTCTACGTGAACGTCTCGAGCATGCAGCTCAGGGTGGGCAGCTTCGCCGGGTACCTGGAAGACCTGCTGGAGCGCAACGAGCTGGCGGCGGGCGGGCTGGTGCTGGAGATCACGGAGAAGGTGCTGGTCGAAGACTCATCCGAGGTAGTCGACCTGCTCGGGAGGATCAAATCCCTGGGCGTGGGGCTGGCGCTGGACGACTTCGGCACGGGATACTCCTCGCTCTCCTACCTGCGACGCTTCCCCATAGACACGGTCAAGGTGGACCGGGTGTTCGTCGAGGGGCTGGAGTGGAACCCGGAGGATGCGATCCTGGTCTCCGGGATCGTCGGGCTGGCCCGGGCCCTCGGCAAGCAGCTCGTCGCCGAGGGCATAGAGACCCCCCGCCAGCTCGGGCAGTTGCGCCAGATGGGATGCGAGCTGGGGCAGGGGAACCACATCTCCGAGCCGCTCTCGGCGGAGGCCGCCTCGGCCCTCCTCATGCACGGACTGGTGAGCCCTACCTCCGACCCGGCGCAGGACTAGGAGGAACGCGAGAGCGAATAGGCGTAGAGGATGAGGTTCTTCACCCGATCGCCGAAGGTTGCGAACCGCTCGTCCTTCGTCTGGCCGCGGACCCAGCGGACGTAGATCTGCTGCAGGATGACCGCGAGCTTGAAGTAGCCGAAGACCCGGTACCAGTGCATCCGGGAGAGGTCGCGCCCGCTCTTCTCGGCGTAACGCTGCATGAACTCTTCGCGGGTCATGAAGCCGGGCGCGTCGGTCACGGTGGGGAGCACGCGTTTGATCTCGGGCGGATCGTCCTTCTCGACGTAGTAGGAGAGGGAGACGGCGAGGTCGAAGAGTGGGTCCCCCACCGTGGCCATCTCCCAGTCGAGCACGGCGCGGACTTCGGTGGGGTCTTCGGGGTCCAGGATGAGGTTGTTGAGCTTGTAGTCGTTGTGGATGATCGTCGGCGGGGGACTCTCGGGGATGTCGGAGGCGAGCCAGCGGGTCAGGGGCCCGACCTCGGGTATCTCCCCGGTCTTCGCCCGCTCGTAGCGGGAGATCCACCCCCCCACCTGCCGCTCGAGGAAGCCCTCCGGGTGCCCCAGGTCCCCGAGCCCCGCCGCCTGGTAGTCGACGGCGTGCAGCCCGACCAGCGTGTCGCAGAGCGTCTCGGAGATGCCCCGGCAGAGCTCCGGCGTGGGCTCCATCCCTTCCGGGAAGGAGTCGTCTATGACGATGCCGCGCCTGCGCTCCATGACGTAGAAGGGCGCGCCGATGACGGATCGGTCCTCACAGTAGAAGTAGGGCTTCGGGGCAAGCGGGTAGACGGGGTTGAGGCGCGTGAGCAGCCTCGACTCGCGCTCCATGTCGTGCGCCTTCGGGGGGACGGGGCCGAGCGGCGGCCGCCTGAGCACGCCCTCCCAGGAGCCTATCCTGAGAAGATACGTCAGGTTCGAGGCCCCGGAGGGGAACTGCTCGACCTCGAGGCTGCCCTCCGGCAGCCCCTCGATGTGCCGCCGCAGATACTCCTCGACGGCCTTCCTGTCGAAATCCTCGCCCTCGCGCACCTTTATGGTTTCAGCCAATTTCAGACCCCCTGCTCGTCCTCAGCCGCCCGGGAACCTCCACCCGTCTCCTCGACCCTGCGCAAAGCGCCGTCCCTCACCTCGAGGACGGCCTCGCTCGCCCCGACGTCCGCCGCGAAGCGCAGCGTCTCGATCCGGTCGTGCTCGACGAACCACCGGCCGGCGCGCGAGCGGGCGAGCACCGCCACCGGGTCTTCGAGCCTGCCGGCCCAGTCCCGTGCCAGGATCGCGGCGTCGTTGAGGCTCCATTCCTCCACGTCGAGCCGCGAGACTATCGCCGAGGCCCCGAGGAAGTCTTCGAGGTCGAACCGCCCCCCGGATCCGGCGCACACCAGGTACACCACCTCCGCCCCCGAGGATTCGAGGTAGCGCGCCGTGGCGGGTGCGTTGCGCAGGCAGGAGACGAGGACGACGTCCGCGGCGGCGACCTCGGAGATAGCCCTCGTCCCGTTGGTCGTGAGGAAGACGACGTCCCTGCCGGCGACCTTCTCCGGCGGGTACTCCTCGGGCAGCGGGCCGAAGTCGTACCCCTCGACCCGCTCGGCGCCCTGCTCCCCGCCGCGCAGAGCCTCCGGTCCCACCCGGGCGTAGACCTCCTCGCCCTCCTGCAGGCTCCCGACCGGGAAGACGCGCCGGGCACCGTTCTCGAGGATGGTGAGCAGCGTGGTCGTCGCCATGAAGACGTCTATGACGACCGCCACCCTCCCCGGCAGACGCTCGGGTACGATCTCCTTGCGGCTCATCAGCACGCCGAGCCGCCTCAAGGGACGCCCCTCGCTCTCTGCTTCGAACTCACCACCCAAGACATTCTACTAGCCCTCCCCCCGGCCACCCCGCGCGCCGATCCCGCCGCGCAGCTCCCGGACGAAGTCCTCCGGTCCCGCCTCGAACGCGCCGGCCTCGAGCAGATCATCTGGCGCGGCGTCCCCGCCTCCGTGATGGTCCACCACGGCGACCGGGATCCCTTCCTCCAGCGCCTCGAACGCCGCTCCGAGCACGACTCGGCCGCCCGGAGGGGAACCGCAGACGGCCACGAGCCTCGCGGAGCGTGCGGCCTCCGCGTTGCGCCGCAGCACCTCGCCGGGGATAGGGGCGAAGGGCTCCGCCTCGACGATCTCCGCCCCGAGGGCGCGGGCGACGGCGTGGTCGAGGTCTCCAGGAGGGAGCACGCCGGCGGAGAACCCCACTCCCTCTTCGCTGAGCCGGCGCATCAGAAGAGATCCGGACCCGCCGCCGCAGATCACGTGCACCTCCGGTATCCCGCCCCCGGTGACCCGCCCGGAAGCGGTACTCTGCACGATGAGATCCCCCGTCGCCGGGGAGACCAAGACCTCCGCCTGCGCCCCGAAGACCTCCCGGATCACCTCGGGGCGCAGCGCGGCGCTCGGGACACCGGCGGCGAAGACCTCACCGCCGCGCATGACGACGACCCTCGAGGCGTGCCGGGCGGCGAGGTTGAGATCGTGGGCGACGAGGACCACGGTCGCCCCGGCGCGGCCCAGGCGCTCCACGACCCGCATGAAGGCGAGCTGGTGCCGGACGTCGAGGTGGTTTGTCGGCTCGTCGAGCAGCAGCACCTCGGGCTCCTGGGCGAGCGCCCGGGCGAGGGCGACGAGCTGACGCTCCCCGCCCGAGAGCTCGGTCATCCTCCGGTGCGCGAGATCCCACACCCCGACGTCCTCCATCGCCCGCCCGACCGCCCCTGGCGCGCCGGGGTCCGAGGGGAAGAGCCATCCCTCGTAGGGGGCGCGCCCCATCTCGACCACCTCGCGCACCGTGTAGTCGAAGGCCGGCGCCCCCTCCTGCGGTACGACCGCGACCCGGCGGGCGAAGAGCCTCGCATCCCAATCCCCGACCTCCCTGCCGTCGAGCAGCACCACCCCCTCCCGCGGCCGCAGGGCCCGGGCGAGCGTCCGGATCAGGGTACTCTTGCCGCTGCCGTTCGGCCCGACCACGGCGAGCATCTCCCCCTCTCCCACTTCCAGGCTCACCCCCGAGAGCGCCTCGTGCGCGCCGTAGGCGACGCGCACGCCCCGCACCTCGAAGACGATCTCACCAGAGCCGGCCACGCCTGCGGCTCCTGGAGAGCAGATACACGAAGAAAGGCGCCCCGCACAGGGCGGTTATGATCCCGACCGGGATCTCGATCGCGGGGATCGCGGTGCGCGCCGCGTCGTCGGCGGCGACGAGGAAAGCCGCCCCCCACAGCCCCGAGACCGGCAACAGCAGGGCGTGACGCGGGCCGGCCAGTATCCTGCCGACGTGCGGCACGATGAGCCCGATGAAGCCGATCACGCCGCTGACCGCGACCGCCGCCGAGGCGCCGAGCGCGGCGAACCCTATCGCGAGCAGCTTCACCCGCTCGACCCCGACCCCGAGGTAGGTGGCCTGCTCCTCCCCGAGCGAGAGGATGTCGAGCCTGCGCGAGAGGGCCAGGAGCCCAGCCGAAGAGACGACGAGGTACGGCAGCGCGTCCACCACCCTCCGCCAGTCGGCAGGCGCCAGAGACCCCAGCAACCAGAACAGCACCGAGGAGATCCTCTGGTCGGCGAAGGTCAGGATGACGAACGAGTAGACCGCGGCGGCGAAGGCCCCGACCGCGAGCCCGACGAGCAGCAGATCGGCGATGGGAAACCGCCCGCCGCGCCGCGAGAGCCCGACCACGGCGAACGCCGCCGCGAGCCCCCCGCAGAAGGCGGCGGGCGGGACCGCGGAGAGCCCGGCCGCCCCGAAGGAGGCCCCGGAGGCTATCGCGAGCACCGCCCCGAGCGCGGCCCCCGGCGAGACCCCCACCACGTACGGGTCGGCCATGGGGTTGCGGAAGAGCCCCTGCATCGCGGCCCCGCTCACCCCGAGCGCCCCCCCGACGAGCATCCCGAGGGCTATGCGGGGCAGACGGATCTGCAGGACTATCGCCCGCGAGACTTCGTCCCCGCCCCCGAGGAGCGTCCGCACGACCTCGCCGGGGGAGAGCCAGGCCGGTCCCACGCCGAGCGAGAGCACCGCCACCAACACCAGCGCGGCGGCGGAGGCCCCCACCCAGAGGCTATCTCTTGCTGTGGACTTTGAAGGCACCGGGGTGTATCGCCTCCGCGATCTGCTTCACCCCCTCGACTATCCTCGGCCCCGGACGGGTCGTGAGGTTGTCGTTTATGACCTCGACGTGCCCCTCACGCACGGCCTTGAGCGCCTCGAAACCGGGACGGCTCGCGACCTTCTTGGGCGTATCGCCGGAGGAGCTGCCGATCAGGTAGTAGTCCGGGTTCTGCTTCACGAGCTCCTCGAGCGAGTACTGCGGGTAGGCGCTCTTCGCCCCGGCGGCGACGTTCTTCCCGCCGGCGAGCTTTATCTCGTCGTCTATGAAGCTGCCCGGACCGGCCGTCTGGAGCGGCTTGGGGTAGACCTCGTAGAAGACCGTGGGATGAGACAGCCCCCTGACCTCCTTCCTCACCTGCGAGAGCTCGCGGCGCATGTGCCGCTGGACCTCGCGGGCCTTCTTCTCGTCCCCGACGACCTTCCCGACCGTCCCGATCGAGGCTATCGCCCCCCGGACGCTCTCCGGGTTGATCACGACGACCTTCGCCCCGGTCTTCTTCTCCAGGTCGGCCGCCTGCTGCCTGGTCGTCGCAAACGACATGAAGAGCACGTCGGTCTTGAGCGAGGCGACCTTCTCGGCGTTGACCCCTTTGTAGTCCCCGATCTTCGTGATGTGCTCGACCTGCGGCGGGTAGTCGTCGGCGGTGGTCACCCCCACGACCCTCTTCCCCGCCCCGATCGCGAAGAGCGTCTCGGTGATGCTCGGGGCCATCGAGGCGATACGCTCGGGCTTCTTCTCTATCGTGACCTTCCTCCCGAGCGAGTCGGTCACCGTGACCGGGTACCCCGAAGCACCACCGCGGGCCTGCGTGGCGCCCCCGGAAGAACCCCCTCCAGAAACCCCGCCCGCCCCGCACCCGGCGAGCGCGAACACCACCACGGCGAACGCCACCACGACGCGCAGGACGGAAACCATCCTAACGAACATGCCAGAGAATCACCTCCCCACCTCGAAACGAACTCGGAAATCCAGCCCGAGAGAGAAGCCCTCTAGGGCCCGGCGGGAAGCGACCAGAAGATCACCACGCCCGAACTCCTTCCTCGAAGAGCCTGCGACCTCAGGCGCCTGGCAGGTCTCCTGGCTCGCGGCTCCAAAGCGCCTCCCCCGCAGCCTTCCCAGGCCCCGGAAAGGACCCAGTGACCGGGCAGAGCCCCCAGGCGGAGTGTCGCATCGCCGCTCACAGTGGCGGGACCGCGCCGGATTCTCACCGGCTTCCCTCGCACCAGACGCACCCTCTTCCGAAAAGCATAACCGAAACCACCCCACCGCGCACGTCCCTTGACCGGTCCAATCCAATAGGTTACATTAACCTAGGTTAGATTAATCCATAAAGGAGTGAGCGGTGTACACGGATATCCTGATCCTGAGCAGCGTGATCGAACGACCGCTGCACGGGTACGAGATAAAGCGGGGGGTGGGCCGGGTGCTGGGGCGGGAGTTCGCGCTCAACAACAACCAGCTCTACCCGGCGTTGCGGCGGCTGGAGGAGATGGGGGCGGTGGAGAAGGAGGTCGTGCGTCAGGAGGGCAGGCCGGACAGGCACGTCTACCGGGCGACGGGGCTGGGGCGGGAGGTTCTGGGCGAGATGCTCCGGGAGTTTCCGCCCGAGCTGGCGCGAAACGACGCGGAGTTCATGGTGAGGGTGGCGCTCTTCGAGCTTCTGGAGTCCGAAGAGAGGAGGAGCATCCTGCGAGCGAGGCGGGAGTTTCTCGAGGAGCATCTGGAGCGCTCCGTCGAGATGGAGCCGCGCGTCGGGGACGGGCGCAGTCCTTACGCGGCGAAGGTGGTCTCGTTCCACCGCAGCACCATCGAGCACGAGCTGGCCTGGATCTCGGAGCTGGAGAGGGAGGTGGAGGGCGCGTGAGAGACCGGGACGTCGGGCGCTTCGACCGGTGGGCGCCGACCTACGAAAAGAGCGGGCTGCAGGCCAGCTTCTTCGAGCCGGTACACGAGGCGACCCTGCGGCTCGCCTCCCGTATGGCGCCGCGGCCACACCGCGTGCTCGACGTGGGCTGCGGAACGGGGGCCCTGCTGCGCCGGGCGGCGGGGCGCTTCCCCGACGCCGGGCTCGTCGGGGTGGACGCCGCGGCCGGCATGATCGAGGCGGCCAGGGAGGGTGGGACACCGGCGAACCTCGTCTGCGCTCCGGTCGAGCACCTGCCGTTCGATGATGGAGAGTTCGATCTCGTCCTCAGCACCGTCTCGTTCCACCACTGGGAGGACCAGCAGAAAGGGCTCCAGGAGATCGGAAGGGTCCTGGCGCCGGGAGGCTCTCTCGTCCTGGTGGACATCTTTGCCGCTTCCTGGCTGCGGGTGATGCTCCTCCCGATGAAGCTGCACGGTACGTTCCGTACGCCCGCCGCGGCCTCTCGCATGCTCCGCTCGGCCGGCCTTACTCCCGGCCGCCGGGATACGGTCCTCAAAGGTCCCCTCGGCCTCCCCGTGGTCTCGGCGGTTCCGGCGGGCAAGCCATAGCGTCCAGGCCGCGCCGCTGCCCGCTCACCCCTTCTGCCACTCGTACTTCCAGTGGCCTATTGCCCGCTCTATGTGCTCGAGCATGAGCCTCTCGGCGTCCTCCGCACGCCCCTCGGCGACGGCCGAGGCTATCTGGCGGTGCTCCGCGACGTCCTCGTCCTTCCAGTCAGAGGTGAGCATCCGCCGCGAGAGGAGCCTGCGCCCCACCTCCACGATCCAGAGCGAACCCAAGACCCTCACCAGCTCCTCGTTGCCCGTCGCCCGCGCGAGGTGCACGTGGAACTGGCGGCTCGCGTCGTGCGCCTCCACCCCGTCGGCGGCGGCCGCCTCCTGCTCTATAGCCCCGTACAGGAGGTCTATGTCCCTGCCGTTCCTGCGACCGGCCGCGAGCCGTGCTATCCCCGGCTCGAGCAGCGTCCTCACCTCCAGCCGCCGCAAAACCGCCTCGAGCCCGAGATCCGCCACCCGATATCCCCGGTTCGGCTGAAACTCCACCAGCCCCTCGTCCGCCAGCCTCCTCAACGCCTCCCTCACCGGCGTCCGCGAGATGCCGAACCTCTCCGCCAGCTCGACCTGACCCAGCCTCGTCCCCGGCTCGGCCTCCCCCCCGAGCACGTACTCCCTGATCCGCTCGTACGCCCGGTCCGCGACCGAAGACGCGTCTATGGGCCCTCCACCCGCAGCGCTCCTTACGTTCGACATGCCTGCGATCTTAAATTGTGCGGATATTTTATTCAAGCTGAAAACTCCATTGACAATCTCCCTCTTTTTGGATACATTATCCACGATTTAGGAAGGAGGAAGGTTTGGATCTTTCGCGGGGACCGAGGGTGAGGGTTCTGGTCGAGGGCGGGCCCGTCTGGGGTCTTTTGGAGCCTGGAGGTGTGATCGCGCTGGAGGACGGCGGCAGGATCTCCGAGGAGGAGGCCGTCTATCTCGCGCCCGCCGAGCCCTCGAAGATAATCGCGCCGCACCTCACCTACCGCAGCCGGGTCGAAGAGTACGGGGCCAGGGTGCCGGATCATCCCTCGTACTTCCTCAAGCCCCCCAGCTCCCTCGGCGGGCACCGGGGTGTATTGAGGCGTCCGAAGGGGACGGGGTTTCTCAACTACGAGGGGGAGCTCGCGGTCGTCGTCGGGCGCAGGATGCACGGCGTCCCCGAAGAGGAGGCTCTCTCGTACGTGGCGGGGTACACCTGCGCCAACGACGTCAGCCTGCACGACTTCCGGCACGCCGACCGCGGCTCGATGCTGCGGGTCAAGGGGCAGGACGGGTTCCTGCCGCTCGGGCCCGCGGTCGTTCCGGCCGGGGAGTTCGACCCGGAGGACTTCACGCTCAGGACGTACCTCAACGGCGAGGTCGTGCAGGAAGCCACCTCGGACGACATGATCTTCGGCGTCGCCTACCAGCTCGCCGACCTGTGCCGGCTCATCACGCTCGAGCCCGGGGACGTCGTCCTCACCGGCACCCCGGCCAACTCGCGCCCCATGCAGCCCGGGGACGTCGTCGAGGTCGAGATAGAGGGCATAGGGAGGCTCTCCAGCACGGTCGAGGAGTGGGACGTCGACCTCTCTCACGGCCCCGGCGAGCGGCCGCAGGTCTCCGCCCAGACGCTGCACGTCGCGCTCGCGGTCCCCGAGGAAGACGCCGAACGTATGGTGCGGGAAGGAGAGTGGGGATGGACGGGAAGCTCGAAGTAGAGGTGGATCTCGACCTGTGCCAGAGCTGCGGCGAGTGCGCCAGGATCGCGCCGGAGATCTTCACCCTCGGCGAGGACGACGTGCTGCGCTGGAGGCCGGAGGCGGAGATCTCGCTGGAAGAGAAGGCCCGCGAGGCCGAGGAGGCATGCCCCACCACCGCGATAAAGGTCGAGGTGGTGCGGTGAAGCCCGTTCTCATAAGGCAGCACGCCGAGAGGACCCCGCCGGCGCTCCTCGCCGGGTGGCTGCGCGAGAGGGGCATCCCCTTCGAGGTGAGCCGCTCCTGGCTTGACGGCGAGCCCCCCGACCCCCGGCGCCACCTCTTCGTCGCCTCGCTGGGCTCGCAGTACAGCCCGCGCGACGCAGAAGAGCAACCCGCCGTTGCCGCAGAACTCGATCTCGTCCGCAGGTGTGTCGAGGAGGAGGTACCGGTCCTCGGGCTGTGCTTCGGCGGTCAGGTGCTCGCGAGCGTCCTCGGCGGAGAGGTCGGTCCCCTGCCCGAGCCCGAGCTCGGCTGGTGCGAAGTAGAGACCAAAGACCCCGAGGAGATCCCGCCGGGGCCCTGGCTCGAGTGGCATTTCGAAGGCTTCGAGACCCCGCCCGGGGCAGAGGAGCTGGCGCGCACCAGACGCTCGGCGCAGGCCTTCAGGTTCGGGCCCCACCTCGGGGTCCAGTTCCACCCGGAGAGCACCGTCGACGTGGTCGCAGGATGGGCCCGCAAGGACCTCTCCTCCGGCAGGCTCTCCCGCTACGGGGTGGAAGATCCGCTCGCGCTGCTCGAAGCCCCGCCGGAGAAAGAACGCGCCGCCAAGGAAGCCGCCTTCAGGCTCTTCGACGCGTTCTTCGAGCGGGCGGTGAGAGAAAGGAGCCACAGAGCATGACACCTCAGGAGCAGAGGACGGAAGAGAAGGCCCCCGAGATACTCCTCGACGGGTCGGTCACCTCCGTGCGGGTGATCTACCCGGACCTGCACGGGGTGGCGCGGGGCAAGGACGTCCCGGTCGCGGAGTTCGGTCGGGCGACCGAGCACGGGCTCGCCTTCTGCTCGGCGGTCATGGGCACCGACCTGCGCCACGTACCGGTCGTGGGCGGCGAGGAGGGCTATCCGGACATGATCGCCTACCCCGACCTCTCGACGCTCACCCCACTGCCCTGGGAGCCCGGTGTGGCCTGCTGCATCGCCGACCTCGAGCCCGTGAGCCAGAACTCGCGGCGTCCGGCCGACCCGCGGGGGGCGCTGCGCCGGGCCGTGGCCGCCTTCGAGGAGATAGGGCTCTCCCCGGTGGTCGGGCCCGAGCTCGAGTTCTTCCTGTGCGTGCCCGACCCTCAGGCGAAGAACGGGGTGCGCCGCTACGTGGACAACCTGAGCATGGTCTACACCGCGGGCCCGCAGGCCGACCCGAGGGGCGTCGTCCGCCGGCTCGCCGAAGACCTCTCGAAGATGGGCCTCGGCGCCTTCGCCGCCAACCACGAATTCATGAACTCGCAGTACGAGATCAACCTGCACCACGGCCCGGCGCTCGCCGCCGCGGACCGGGCCTTCCGGCTGAAGAGCGCCGTGAAGGACGTCGCCGCCTCCTGCGGGCTCGTCGCGACCTTCATGGGCAAGCCTTTCAACGACCAGGGTGGCTCGGGGTTCCACCTGCACCTCTCGGCCGAGCGGGAGGGCGAGAACGCCTTCGCGCAGGAGGACGACCCGGACGGGGTCTCCGGTTTGATGCGGAGCTTCGTCGCCGGCATCCTCGCCCACGCCTGCGGCGCGATGGCGTTTTTGAACCCAACGGTGAACGCCTACCGCAGGCTGGTGCCCGACTCGCTCGCCCCCACCCACGCCAACTGGGGCTGGGACAACCGCACCGCCTTCGTCCGCATCCCGGCCGAGCGCGGCAGAGCGACCCGGGTCGAGGTGAGGGTCGGGGACGGCAGCGCCAACCCCTACCTGGCGACCGCCGCGGTGCTCTTCTCGGGCCTCGACGGCGTGCGCAGGGGCCTCGAGCCCCCGCCGCCGGTCGGCGGCGACGCCTACCACGCCGCGGGACCGGAGGCCGGAGACCCCCTGCCGGAGACGCTGGAAGAAGCGCTCGAGGCGCTGGAGAGAGACGAGGTGCTGGTGGAGGGGCTCGGCGCGGAGATCGTCGAGACCTTCCTCGCGGTCAAGCGCTTCGAGGCCGAACGTCACCGCACCTGGGTCTCGGACTGGGAGATAGACGAGTACCTGCACCATCTCTAAGGAGGAGGAGATGACCGACGCCACCAGGACCGCAAGCCTGGAGGAGATAGACCTCTCCAACCCGGACGCCTTCGTCGAGCGGGTGCCCCACGAGTGGTTCGAGATCCTGCGCCGGGAGGACCCGGTGCACTTCAACCCCGAACCCGACGGCCCCGGCTTCTGGGCCGTGACCCGCTACTGGGACATCCGGGAGGTCCACCGCCGCTGGGACGTCTACTCCTCGGAGATAGGCGGCACCTCCCTCGAAGACCTCGAACCCGACCAGATCGAAGCCCGCAAGTCCATGATCGACCTCGACCCGCCCCGGCACAACGAGATCCGGGCGCTCATCAAGGGCAAGTTCACCCCGAAGTCGGTTCGGGGGTGGGAGGATCAGGTACGCCAGGTCGCCCGCGAGGTGATAGAGGGCGCGCTGCCGAAGGGCGAGTTCGACTTCGTGCGCGAGATCTCCTCGGAGATACCGATGCGCGTCTTCGCGGACATCCTCGGGGTCCCGCAGGAGGAGCGGCGCTACATCATCGAGATCGGCGACCACCTCCTCGGCAACCAGGACCCGGAGTTCGCCCGGCCGCCGGAGAGGCCCGAGCACCGGCTGCTGCCGTTCTCGAGCCCGGCCGCGCTCGAGCTCTTCAGGATCGGACGCGCCCTCGCCGCCGAGCGCCGCAGGAACCCCAAGGACGACATCATCACCCAGATGGCCTTCGGCGGGCTCACCCCACGCGAGTACGACGTCAACTTCGTGCTTCTGGCCACCGCGGGCAACGAGACGACCCGCCACACGATAACCCACGGCCTGCTGGCCCTGATCGAGAACCCCGACCAGCTCGAGCGCCTCAGGCGCGACCCCTCGCTCTACCCCTCGGCGGCCGAGGAGATGCTGCGCTGGGCGACCCCGGTGCACCACTTCCGCAGGACCACGACCCGGGAGACCGAGCTCGCCGGGACGAAGATCCCCGCCGGGGCGAAGGTGACGACCTGGTTCACCTCCGGCAACCGCGACGAGGCCGTCTTCGAGAACCCGAACACCTTCGACGTCGGGCGAAACCCCAACCGGCACATGACCTTCGGCCCCGGGGGCGTCCACTTCTGCCTGGGGGCGCACCTGGCCCGGATGGAGGTCCGGGTGACCTTCGAGGAATTGATCCCGCGGCTGCGCTCGGTCGAGCTCGCCGGGAAGGTCGACCGGCTGCGCTCCAACTTCTTCAACGGCATAAAGCGCATGCCCGTCCGGGTGGAGGCCGCATGATCTCGCTGCGCCGCATAGCCCACGTCAGCCTCCTGACCCGGGACGCCGCCGAGGCCGCCTCGCGCTGGAGCGTGGAGTTCGGGCTCGCCGAGCGCGAGAGGAGCGCGGACAGGGTGCGCCTGGCCTGCGACGACGAGCCCTTCTCCGTCGAGCTCGTCTCCTCGGAGAAGGGCGGCCTCGGGCACGTCGCCTACGAACTCTCCCGCTCGTGCACCCTCGACGACGCCCGGCGCCACCTCGAGGAGTGCGGCGTCGGCTGGGAGGAGAAGGAAGGCGCGCTCGAGGTCGAAGACACCGAAGGCAACCGGGTGAGGCTCCTCGGATACCGGCGGGAGGACGAGAGGATGCGCTTCACCCCGCAGGCCCGGCCGCTCGCCAACCCCGCCCCCGGCCACCCGCGCCGACTCGGGCACGTCAACTTCCTCACCGCGAACATCCGGGAGCAGCTCGAGTTCTACACGCGGGTGCTCGGGATGAAGGTGACCGACTGGCTCGGCGACGGCGGGGTCTGGCTGCACATAGGACGCGACCACCACGTGATGGCGCTCGTGGACAAGGGGTACTCCCACTTCCACCACCTCGCCTTCGACGTCGTCGACATCGGGCAGATGCGCGCCGCGCTCGACCACCTGGGCCGCCGCGGCAGGTGGGTGGCCTGGGGCCCCGTCCGGCACGGCATCGGGGGCAACATCGCCTCCTACGTGCGCATAGTCGAGGAGGAGTGCTTCGTCGAGCTCTACTGCGACATGGAGCAGCTCGAGGACGACCACGAGGTCCGCCACTGGCCCGACGACCGCTTCTCGTCCAACACCTGGGGCCAGCTCCCACCCCGCTCGTACTTCCGCTTCGACGAGGCCGCGATAGCCTCCGAGCGCGAGAGCCTGGAGATGTTGGGATATCCGCTACCCGAGGAGGTCTCCACTTGAGCCTGAAAGGTTACTCGATCCCCCGCACCAGCACCGGCAGGGCGAGCCTCGTCCCCCACCCGCCCTGGCACTACGTCGGAGACCTCCTCGTCGTGGACTACTGGGCCGACCCCGACGCCGCCCGCTCGGTCCTCCCGGAGGGCCTCGATCCGCACCCCGACGCGGGCCGGTGCGCGGCGGTCTTCGCCGACTGGCAGTCGTGCTCCGGGGAGGGCGAGGAGCTTCTGGACCCGGTGCGCGCCCAGTACAGGGAGTTCTTCCTCGTCGTGAACGCCCTGCTCGACGGCGAGGAGGTCACCACCTGCCCCTTCATCTGGGTGGACCAGGACTTCGCGCTCGTGCGCGGTTGGATCCAGGGGTTCCCCAAGAAGCTCGGGTCGATCTGGATGACCCGCACCTTCGGGCTCGGGGTGGCCGCCGACCCGGGACTCGGGGAGGGCGCCCGTTACGGAGCGACCTGCTCGGCGCGGGGACGCATGATCTCGCGCATGACCCTCACGGTGGAGGGCCCCTCGGAGGAGGGCCCGCGCCACAACGCGCCCCCCATCGTCAACGTCCGGCACTTCCCCCGCCTCGCCCGCGGCCGCCACGACGACCCGCAGGTGCACGAGCTGGTGAAGCTCCTGAGCCGGGACCGGGCCTCCTCTACGGCCGTCGAGGGCGAGGCCACGCTCGAGCTCTACCCGGCCGAGGGCGAGGAGCACCACATCCTCGCCCCGGTGAAGGTCGGGCGGGGATACCGGATGACGCTCGGCTACACCGTGGACGACCTCGAGACCGTCAAGGAGATCTAGCGATGTCCGTAGGAACACGCAAGAACACCGCGAAGGTGGCCGGGGTCGAGGTCTCGACCGACCACTACATCGGCGGCGAGAGGGTGGCGAGCCGGGAGCGCTTCGAGGTGATCTCGCCGATGAGTTGCGAGCCCATCGCCTACGTCTCCCGCGGCGGCGAGGAGGAGGCCGACCGGGCCGTACGCGCGGCGAAAGAGGCCTTCCCGCGGTGGGCTTCCCTGGGGCCCGAGGGGCGGGGCGCCTACATGAGGCGCCTCGCCGACCTCATAGACGAGAACGTCGAGTCCCTCGCGGCGGTCGAGTGCGAGGACATGGCGATGCTGTTGCGCTCGCTGCGGGCGCGGGTCATCCACCGCGGGGCGCGCAACTTCCGCGCCTACGCCGGGCTCGCCGCCTCCTACGAGGAGCGCGACTGGCGCTCGCAGGGGACCTGGAACCGGGTGCAGAGGATGCCCGCCGGGCCCGCGGCGACGATAACCCCCTGGAACGCACCGTTCATGCTCTCGACCTGGAAGGTCGCCCCGGCGCTCGCCGCCGGCTGCACCGTGATCCTCAAGCCCGCCGAGTGGGCCCCGCTCTCGGCCAGCCTCCTCGCGGACCTCACCGAGGAGGCCGGCTTCCCGCCCGGGGTCTTCAACGTCCTGCAGGGGATGGGCGAGGAGGCCGGGGCGGCGCTGGTGGCGCACCCGATGGTGCGGCGCGTCTCGTTCACCGGTTCTCCGGAGACCGGGCGCCTCATCGGGCAGGCCGCCGCCAGGAACCTGGTGCCGTTCACCG
The DNA here is from genome assembly GCA_023511405.1 of Rubrobacteraceae bacterium. Taxonomy (GTDB): domain Bacteria; phylum Actinomycetota; class Rubrobacteria; order Rubrobacterales; family Rubrobacteraceae; genus Rubrobacter_E; species Rubrobacter_E naiadicus. Next base: position 50,125 of record JAIMBO010000001.1, on the reverse strand, counting down.
CCGAGATGGGCGGCAAAGGACCGCTCATCGTCTTCGAGGACGCCGACCTCGAGGCCGCGGCCAGGAAGGCCGCCGGGCAGTACGACGACGCCGGGCAGGTCTGCCTGGCCGGGACCAGGCTCCTGGTGCAGCGCTCGATCGCCCGGGAGTTCCTAGAGCTGTTCGACCGCTTCGCCGACGAGCACGTCCTCGGAGACCCACGCGACGAGAGGACGACCGTCTCACCGCTCATCCACCCCGACCACCTGAAACGGGTCGAGGGCTTCGTCGAACGCGCCCGCGCCGAGGGGCACGAGGTGCTGCGCGGCGGGCGCCGCTCGGAGGTGGGACCGCTCTTCTACGAGCCGACCCTCATCCGCCCGAAATCCAACGACGCCGAGATCGTCCAGCGGGAGGTCTTCGGCCCCGTGCTCACGATACAGGAGTTCGAGGACGAGGCAGAGGCGGTCTCGCTCGCCAACTCCACCGAGTACGGGCTCTCCGCCGTGATCTACACCTCCTCGCTCGGACGGGCCGACAGGGTGGGCCGGATGGTCCGGGCCGGGGTCGTGTGGGTCAACACCTTCCTGGTGCGCGACCTGACCGCCCCGTTCGGGGGGATGGGCATCTCCGGCATCGGACGCGAGGGGGGCGACTACGCCCTCGACTTCTACTCGGACCTGAAGACGCTGCAGATCCAGGAAGGGAGCACAAGGTGAGAGGAGGAGAAAGCTGATGGCGCAGACGACAGGGGGGTCCGCCCCCTCCGGAGGAACGCGGCTCCAGCGACGCTCGCTCGGGGTCGGGCATCTGGTGTTCATGATCGTGGCGGCCTCGGCCCCGCTCACGGCGGTCGCCGGGGGTCAGGCCACGACCTACCTGGTGACCGGCAACAAGGCCGTCCCGTTCATGTTCATACCCCTGGGCATCGTGCTCGGCATCTTCTCGATAGGCTACGCCGCGATGAGCCGCCACGTCGCCAACGCCGGGGCGTTCTACGCCTACGTCTCGCGCGGGCTCGGCAAGGTCGGGGGGGTGGGTGCGGCCTTCGTCGCGCTCATCGCGTACAACGCGATGCAGATCGGGATCTACGGCCTCCTCGGGGTCGCGCTCGGCTCGTTCATGTCCGGCCGGCTCGGCATAGACGCCCCGTGGTGGGTGTGGGTGCTCCTCGCGTGGGCGGTGATCGCCGTCCTCGGGGTGCTGCAGATAGACCTCAACGCCCGGGTACTCGCGGTGCTGCTCACCCTCGAGGTGCTCGCCGTGGCGCTCTTCGACCTCGCGGTCCTGGCCAAGCCGGGCCCCGAGGGCCTCACCACGATCGGCTTCAACCCGCTCGTCGCCTTCGGCGCGGCGGCCGGGGCGACGCTCACCTTCAGCGTCGCCTCGTTCATGGGTTTCGAGTCGGCGGCGATCTACTCCGAGGAGTGCCGCAACCCGCGCAAGACCGTCGCGAGGGCGACCCTGATCGGGGTGAGCTTCATCGCCCTCTTCTACGCCCTCTCGAGCTGGATGGTCGGGGTCGCCGCCGGCCCGGACACGATGGTAGACCCGAAGGCGATGCTCAAGGCCGGCTACGCGACCGCCGGGGCCCCGGATCCGACGACCGTGCTTTTCATCGCCGGGCAGGAGCGTCTCGGGGTGGCGTGGGGCGATGCGGCCTCGCTGCTCTTCGTCACCAGCATCTTCGCCGCCAACCTCTCGTTCCACAACGCGGTCGCCCGCTACATCTTCGCGCTCGGGCGCGAGGGGGTCCTGCCGCGCCTCTTCGGGCGGGTGCACCCGCGGACGGGATCGCCCTGGATCGCCTCGATCTCCCAGTCGCTGCTCGCGGTGGTGGTCTTCGGGATCTTCGCCATCCTCGGGCTCAACCCGCTGCTGACGCTCTTCACCTGGCTGACCAACCTCGGAGCCCTGGGGGTGCTGCTGCTGATGTCCGTGACCTCGTTCGCGGTCGCGAGCTACTTCCGGCGCAACCCGGAGGCCGAACTCAGCCGCTGGACCACCACGATAGCACCCAACGTCGCGGGCGTGCTGCTCGTCGCGCTGCTCGTCCTCGGCGTCGCGAACTTCAACGTGCTCATCACCAGCTCCACGACGGCGCCGCTCAGCCCGCTCACCGTGATCCTGCCGGTGATCCTCTTCGGCGGCGGCCTGGCGGGGCTCCTGGTGGGCGTGTTCCTCCGCTCGCGCCACCCGGACGTCTACGCCGGGATCGGCGAGGGAGCAGGGCCGATGGAGCCCGAGGACGAAGAGGCCGTACCGCAGGAACAGGTCTCCGGTTAGGTGCGTCCTGTGGCGGCGCCGATCTCTCGGCGCCGCCACAGGGGTCTAGCTTATAATTCGTTGAATGAGCTCGGTGCGAGAGCAGCCGCCGGTGGAGAGGATCGTGCGTCCTTTCCAGGACTTCGCCGACAAGCAGTCCTCCGGCGGCATCCTGCTGATGGTCGCCACCGCTGCCGCCCTCGTCTGGGCGAACTCCCCCTGGGCGGGGAGCTACTCCGCCCTGTGGCACACGAAGATGGCCGTGAGCATGGACGGGTTCTCCATCTCCAAGGACCTCGCCCATTGGATCAACGACGGCCTGATGGCGGTCTTCTTCCTGGTGGTGGGGCTGGAGATAAAGCGCGAGGTTCTCGTGGGCGAGCTGTCCTCGCTGCGGGGGGCGATGCTCCCGGTCTTCGCCGCGCTGGGCGGAGCCGTGGTCCCCGCCTCGATCTACCTCGCCATCAACGCCGGGACGCGAGGAGCCGGCGGCTGGGGGATACCGATGGCCACCGACATAGCCTTCGCCCTGGGCATACTCGCCCTGCTCGGAAGGAGGGTGCCGGTGGAACTCAAGGTGTTTCTGGCGGCGCTGGCCATCGTGGACGACATAGTGGCGGTGCTGGTTATCGCCATCTTCTACACCCCGCGAATCTCCTGGGAAGCGCTGGGAGCGGGGGGCGTGTTCCTCGGAGCGCTGGTGGTGGCCAACCTGCTCGGGGTGGGCAGGACGTTGGTCTACGCCGTGCTGGGCATCGGACTCTGGGTATGCTTCCTCCTCTCGGGGGTACACGCCACCGTAGCGGGGATACTCCTCGCCTTCACCGTGCCCGCCAGCTCGTTCATCAACGCCAGAGAGTTCCTGGAACAGGGCAGATACATCCTCGACCGCTTCGAAAGGGCGGGCGACAAGGGGGAGAACGTGCTCACCAACGAGGAACGCCAGGCCGCGCTTCACGCGCTCAACCACGCAACCTACAAGCTGGAACCCCCGCTGCAAGAGCTGGAGCACGCCCTGCACCCGTGGGTGGCCTTCGTCATCATGCCGCTCTTCGCCCTGGCCAACGCGGGCATACCGCTCGGCGGCAACATCGCCGGGGCGCTCACCAGCCCGGTTACGCTGGGAATAGTGCTCGGTCTGGTGGCGGGCAAACAGATCGGCATCACCCTCTTCACCTGGCTGGCCGTGAAGAGCGGCCTCTCGGAGCTGCCCGGGGGCATCGGCTGGCGCCACGTCTACGGCGGGGCATGGCTGGCGGGGATCGGCTTCACCATGAGCCTCTTCATCACGGAGCTCGCCTTCTCGAACGGCGGTCTGATCGAACCCGCCAAGCTCGGCATCCTCCTGGCGTCCCTGATCTCGGGAGCGGTGGGCTGGACGATCCTCAGGATGACGGCCGAGCGGAACACCGGCTAGCCAGCGGCTACGGCAGCGTTACGGCTATCCGGATCGGATCCTCTATCTTCTCGTGCAGGTACTTGAGCGCGGTGTTGACCTCCTCGAGCGGGAAGGTGTGGGTGATGGAGCGCTCCAGGTCGAGCCTCCCGGCCGAGACGAGCTCGAGCAGCCGCTCGATGTTGCGCTTGGTGAACCCGTAGGAGCCGAGGAAGGAGATCTGCTTCCGCACGAAGACCGTCGGGGGGAGGATCTTGATGGGCTCGGCCCCGAGCCCGCAGACCACGACCCTCCCCCCGGAGACGACGCACTCTACGGCCTGGGCGATCGTCTCCCCGAGCCCGATGAACTCGGCCGCGACGTCGACCCCGACCCCTCCGGTCTCATCCAGGATCGCCTCGACGGGGGAGGTCTCGCCGGGGTTCACGGTCACGTCCGCCCCGGCCCGGCGGGCGCGCTCGAGCTGCTCCTCGCGCACGTCGACGACGAAGATCTTTTGCGCTCCGCAGAGCCTGGCGAGCTGTACGGCGTGCAGCCCGAGCCCTCCGGCCCCGAAGATCGCGACGGTCTCGCCGGGTGAGAGCGCGGCCCGGTCGGCGAGCGCGTGGAAGGGGGTCGCGACCGCGTCGGTGACGATCGCCCCGACCTCGAACGGGACGCCGTCGGGCAGCGGGATCAGGTTGCGCGCCGGGACGGCCATGTACTCGGCCAGGGCCCCGTCGGTGTGTATCCCGACGACCTTCCTCTCCCGGCAGACCTCGGCGTGCCCGGCGAGGCAGTTGGGACAGGCGCCGCAGAAATAGAACGGCGTGACCGAGACCCTCTCCCCCGGCTCCCAGCCTTCGACCCGCGAGCCCACCGCGGCGACGACCCCGGCGGGCTCGTGCCCCAGGGTTATCGGGGTGAAGGCGGTCGGCGTGATGCCCTCGAAGACGATGTGCACGTCCGAGCCGCAGATCCCGGCGGCCCGCACCCGCACCAGCGCCTCGTCCTCCCGGATCTCTGGCACCGGAACCTCCTCGACCTCGAGCGGCCTCCCGGCCTCGTAGAAGCGTGCCGCCTTCATCGTGGACGGAAGATCCATCCTCACCATCCTCCCCTCTTACTCTACCGGCCTCCGGCCGCCTTCTCCTCCCGCTCCTGCAGGACGCGCCAGAGGATCTTGCCGGAGCCGCTCTTGGGCAGCTCGTCGGCGAACTCGACCAGCCGCGGGTACTTGTAGGCGGCCATCCTCTCCTTCGCCCACTCTATTATCTCTTCGGCGGTGATGCCGGCGCGCGCCTCCTCCTTCGGCACGACGACGGCCTTGACCGTCTCGCCGCGCCGGGGGTCGGGGGAGCGGATGACGCAGACCTCCTGCACCGCAGGATGCCGGTAGAGGACCGACTCCACCTCGGCGGGCCACACCTTGTAGCCGCCGGCGTTGATCATGCGCTTGATCCGGTCGACCATGAAGAAGTAGCCCTCTTCGTCGTAGTATCCGAGGTCGCCGGTGCGGAAGAAGCGCTTGCCCTCCCGCCAGAAGAAGACCTTCTCGTCCTCCTCGGGCCTCCTCCAGTAACCCCGGAAGACCTGCGGACCGCAGACCACGATCTCGCCCTCCTTCCCGGGCCCGAGCTCCTCCAGGGTCTCCGGGTCGACCACCCGGGCGTCCACGTCGAAGGACGGGATGCCGAGGCACTGCAGCTTGGGCCTGTCCGGCGGGTTTATGTGGGTCTGGGAGATGGTCTCGGAGAGCCCGTAACCCTCGGCGTAGCGCAGCCCGGTGAGCTCGTAGAGCCTCTCCCCCACCGCCTCCGGGAGCGCCGCCCCTCCGCCTCCGACCAACACGAGCGAGGAGAGGTCGCGTTCGGCGATGCGGGGGCTCGCCAGGAAGTCCACTACCATCGTCGAGATGTTCGTCCAGTGGGTCACCCGGTGGCGCTCGATGAGCTCGGCGGCGACCTCCCTGTCCCACCGGGTCATGAGCACGACCGTACCCCCGGCGTAGATCGGGGCGTTCATGCTGTGCTGCATCCCGGTGACGTGGAAGAGCGGGAGCGTGCACAGCGCCACCGCCTCCTGCGTCACGGTGTTCCACACCGCCGCCCCCACGAGCGTCGCCTGCAGCGTGCGGTTGGTGTGGATACACCCCTTCGGCGCGCCCGTCGTCCCGGAGGTGTACGGCAGGAGCGCCATGTCCTCCGGCCCGGTCTCGAGCGGCTCCGGAGGTCCACCCGCGGCGAGAACCTCACCCCACGGCACGGCCCCCTCCGGCACCTCGCGCCCCGCCTCGACCTCCGGCGGGAGCGGCAGGTCCGTCTCCTCCTGCAGGTAGTCCGAGTAGGCCGCGACGACGGCGTGTTCGAGGTTCTCCCGCCCGAGGAGTGGGGCGAGCCGCCCGTAGAGCTCCTGCCCGCAGAAGGCGACCTTCGCCCCGCTGTCGGCGACGTAGTGCTCGAGCTCGCCGGTCGTGAGCATCGGGTTTACCGGCACGACCGCGGCCCCGGCGCGCAGAGCCCCGTAGAAAGCCGCGAAGAACTGCGGGCTGTTCTGCAGGTAGAGCATCACCCGATCGCCCCTGGCCACCCCCGCCTCGCGCTGCAGGAACGAGGCCACCCCCTCCGCCTCGGCGAGCAGGCGCCGGTAGGGGATCTCCGTGCCGTAGTAGACGATCGCCGGTTTGTCCGGGTAGCGGGCGGCGGAGACCGCGAGGTTGTGGAAGACGCCCGTCTCGGGCAAAGAGAGCGAGCGCGGCAGCCGCCTCGGCCAGAACTCGTAGTGCCTCTCGATCATCGCAAACCTCCCTTTCCCCGCAGGATTCCCCTGTGCACGGGATGTTAGCCTCCGGGCGGTCCGGGGACAACTTGCCGCATCCCGGCTCCCGGTGCAACAATGACCGGCGAGGGAAGAGGAGAGGAGGAACCTTGGCAGCGACCGTCAACACCGTCACCGGCCCCGTCTCGTCCGACGACCTCGGGAGGACGCTCGTGCACGAGCACTTCGTCTTCGGCTACCCGGGTTACCAGGGGGACGTCACCTTCGGCCCCTACGACCGGGAGGAGGCGCTCAGGGTCGGTCTCGAGGTCGCGGAGAGGGTCAAATCCCACGGCGTCTCCACCGTGATGGACGCCACCCCCAACGACTGCGGGCGGGACCCGGAGCTCCTGCGCGAGATCTCGGAGAGGAGCGGCATCAACATCGTCTGCTCCACCGGCTACTACTACGAGGGCGAGGGAGCCCCGGCGTACTTCAAGTTCCGCCGGTCGTTCGGCGTGGCCGAGGGCGAGATCTACGAGATGATGCTGCGCGAGGTCACCGGGGGCATCGCAGACACCGGGATAAAGGCCGGGGTCATCAAGCTCGCCTCGAGCAAAGACCGCATCACCGACTACGAGGCGATGTTCTTCCGCGCCGGAGCCCGGGTGCAGCGGGAGACGGGGGTGCCGATCATAACCCACACCCAGGAGGGCACCGCCGCCCCGGATCAGGCGGAGTTGCTCATCTCCGAAGGGGCCGACCCCCGGCGCATCCAGATCGGACACATGGACGGCAACACCGACATCTCCTACCACCTCGCCACCCTCGAACACGGGGTCAACATCGCCTTCGACCGCTTCGGGCTGCAAGGGCTCGTAGGGATGCCGCCGGACGAGATGCGCCTGGCGTGCGTCGTGGGGCTTTTGGGCCTCGGCCACACCGACAGCATCCTCCTCTCCCACGACACCGTCAACCACTGGCTCGGACGCCCCCTGAGCTTCCCCGAGGAGGTGCAAAAACTCGTCGCGAACTGGCACATCACCCACCTCTTCGAGAACGTCGTCCCCCGCATGAAGAAGGCCGGCATAACCGACGAGCAGATAAGGACCATCTTCGAGGAGAACCCGAGGCGGCTCTTCGATCCCGAGTAAGAAAAGGCCGCCCGGCCGGTTTCGAGCCCCGTCCTCACTCGTCGTACGGTCCGCCACCCTCAGTTCGGGATGGGACATAAGCTGACCTCCCACCACCGTAAGGAGGAGATCAGCCCGGGACAAACGTTCCGTGCAGACGCGCACAGCGACCGCGGGGAGGATCACCGGAATCCCCTCCAATCGAGGTAAACGGGATCAAAGACCTGGTGCCGCATGTGGCGTCCCGATGGGGCGGCACCATACCCGCCGCGGGGGGTAGAATGCCTCCCGGGTGGAAAGCCATGATCGGACGCAGGATCCAGCAGAAGATCTACCTGGAGGGCCTCCTCGGGAAGAAGCCCGTGATCCCCACCCGCCCGGATGCTCTGGAGCGGGCGGCGAGGCGGAGGATGTCGCGCAGGGCGTGGGCGTACGTGGCGGGCGGGGCGGGGCTCGAGAGGACGATGGCCCGCAACCGGGCGGCCTTCGACCGCTACGCGCTGCGTCCCCGGATGCTGCGCGGGGCCGGGCCCCCCTCTCTGGAGGCGGGGCTCTTCGGGCGGCGGTGGGCCGCGCCGCTGTTCCTCTGCCCGATCGGGGTGCTGGAGCTGGCGCACCCCGACGCCGACCTCGCCGTCGCCCGGGCCGCCGCCGGGCGTGGCGTCCCGGTGATCTTCTCGAACCAGAGCTCCCGTCCTATCGAGGCCGCGGCGGGGGTGATGGACGCGGTGGGCCCCGACACCCCGCGTTTCTTCCAGCTCTACCACCCCACGGAGCGGCGGGTGGTGGAGAGCTTCCTGCGCCGGGCGGAATCCGCGGGATGCGCCGGCGTGGTCCTGACGGTGGACATGGTCCAGCTCGGCTGGCGGCCCCGGGATCTGGACCTCGGTCACCTGCCGTTCCTCGAGGGGCGGGGGCTGGCCCAGTACGTGACGGACCCGGAGTTCATGGGTTCGCTGGAGGACTCCCCGGAAGGCCCATCACCCCGGATACGGCCTTCCCCCTCGCTGCTGAAGACCATGCTCGCCCTGCGCCGGCTGGGCGGTGGGAGCCTGGGGCGGGGACGACGGGCGGTGCAGAGCTTCGTCGCGACCTACTCCTTCCCCGAGCTCTCCTGGGACGATGTGCGGCGGGTGCGGGAGGCGACGGCGCTGCCGCTGCTCCTCAAGGGCATCCTCCACCCCGAAGACGCCGCGAGGGCCGTAGAGCTGGGGGTCGACGGGATCGTCGTCTCCAACCACGGCGGGAGGCAGGTGGACGGGGCGATCTCCTCCCTGGAGGCGCTCCCGCAGGTGGCCCGGGCGGTGGGCGGCAGGGTGCCGGTCCTCATGGACGGCGGGGTACGCACCGGAGCAGACGTGGTCAAGGCCCTCGCGCTCGGCGCCCGGGCGGTCGGGATAGGACGTCCTTACGTCTACGGCCTGGCGCTGGCCGGGGCCGAGGGGGTCGGGGCGGTCATCGACCACATGATGGCCGAGCTCGAACTCACGCTGGCCCTCTCGGGGGTGGCGGGCCTGGAGGAGGTGGACCCGGATATCCTCCTGGAGGAGAGGACCGGGCAGGAGACGATGGAGGGCATGGATGGACGGTAAGGAGATAGACCCGGTCCCGATCGGACGGGTAAAGTCGCCGCTCACCGACAGGGCGTCGGCGCCGAAGCAGGGCTGCGAGGGGGCGCCGGACGCCTGGATCTTGCTCGAGGAGTGGGCGGTGCCGGGGCTCGAAGGAATCAGGGAGGGGGACGAGATCCTCGTTCTCAGCTGGCTCGACCGCGCCAGCCGGGACGTGCTGCGGGTGCGACCCCGCGGGGATCCTTCCGGGGGCGAGCGCGGTGTGTTCTGCACTCGCTCCCCGGACAGGCCGAACCCTATCGGGCTGCACCCGGTCGAAGTCGTCGAGATCCAGGGCGGAAGGATCCTCGTGCGCGACCTCGAGGCGCTGGACGGCACCCCGATCCTGGACATCAAGCCGGCGAGGAGGTGCTCGGAGAGGGGCGTCCCGGCCGACAACTCCGACTCTAGCGCCCGGTGAAGCGGGGATCCCGTCTCTCGAAGAACGCCTGCACGCCCTCCTCGAAGTCGCGGGTACGCCCGCAGCGCGACTGTCCCTCCGCCTCCCGCTCCAGCGCCTCCTCCAGGCCGCTCTCGAAGCTCCGCCGAAGCGCCCGGCGGGTCTCGCCGAGGGCGCGGGTCGGCATCGCGGCGAGCCTCTCCGAGAGGGAGCGGGCTTCCTCGAGCAGCCTCTCCGCCGGGACGACGCGGTTGACGAGCCCGATGCGGGCCGCCTCCTCCGCCCCGATCTCGTCGCCGAGCAGGCTCAGCTCCATCGCCCGCCCCAGCCCCACGACCCGCGGCAGGAAGAAGGTCGTCCCGGCGTCGGGCATGAGCCCGATGTTGACGAAGGCGACCGAGATGCGGGCGTCCTCGGCGGCGACCCTCAGGTCGCAGGAGAGCGCGATCCCGACGCCCGCCCCGTAGACGACGCCGCCGAGCGCCGCGACGACCGGCTTCTCCATCGAGGCGATAAGCAGAACGGTGCGGGAGTAGGTGCGTCGCAGGTAGTCCCCGAGGTCCGCGAGCGAGCCGTCCTCGCCGCGCACGCCCTCGTCCTTCAGGTCGGCGCCGGAGGAGAAGGCCCGCCCCTCCCCGCGCAGGAGCAGGGCCCGCACGCCCTCGTCCTCCGCGGCACGGCCGAGCGCGTCGTAGAGCTCGCGGTGCATGGTGGCGTCGAAGGCGTTCAGCGCCCGGGGGCGGTTCAGCGCGATCTCGGCGACCGCACCCCGCCTCTCGAAGATGACCGTCTCGTAGCTCAACTCTCCTCCCTCCTCGCGAGCTCCACGAACACGTCCAGAGAGCGCGGGTTCGCCAGGGCGTCGCGGCTCGCAGCCTTCTCCGGCGGGGTCCCGGAGAGGATCCTCTTGACCGGCACCTCGAGCCGCTTGCCGTTGAGGGTCTTCGGGATCTCGGGGACAGCCAGGATCTCGTCCGGGACGTGCCGGGGCGAGCAGTACTCCCTTATGCGCCGCTTTATCTCGGCTTCGATCTCCGCGGTGAGGTCCACACCCTCGCGGAGCACCACGAAGAGCGGCATGTAGGCGGTCCCGTCGGGCCGCTGGACGTCGACGACGAGCGAGTCGAGAACCTCCGGGACGCTCTCGACGGCCGAGTAGATCTCGGCGGTCCCCATCCTGACGCCGCCGCGGTTTATCGTGGAGTCGCTCCTGCCGTAGATGACGCACGAGCCGCTCTTCTTTATCTTGATCCAGTCGCCGTGCCGCCACACCCCGGGATACATCGAGAAGTAGCTCTCCCGGTAGCGCTCGCCGCTCTCGTCCCCCCAAAGATACAGCGGCATCGAGGGCATCGGCTCGGTGATGACGAGCTCCCCCACCTCGTCCACGAGCGGGTTGCCCTCCTCGTCGAAGGCCTCGACCTTCGCCCCCAAAGCGCGGCACTGCAGCTCGCCGGCCCGCACGGGAAGGAGCGGGCAGCCCCCGACGAACGCGGTGCACAAATCGGTGCCGCCGCTGGTCGAGAAGAGCCAGTGGTCGCGCCTGACGTGCTCGTAGGCCCAGGTGAACCCCTCGGGCGGCAGCGGCGAGCCGGTCGAGCCTATCGCCCTCAGGCGCGGGAGTTCGAGCTCGCGTCCCGGCTCTATCCCCGCCTTCATGCACGCGGTGATGTACGCGGCGCTGGTCCCGAAGTGGGTCATCCCGGTCTCCCCGGCGAAGCGCCAGAGGGCGTACATGTCCGGGTATCCGGGGTTGCCGTCGTACAGGAGCGCCGCCGCCCCGGAGAGGAGGCCCGCCACGACGATGTTCCACATCATCCATCCGGTCGTCGTGAACCAGAAGAAGCGGTCGTCCTCTCCGAGGTCCATCTGCAGTTCGATCTGCTTGAGATGCTCCAGCAGTATCCCGCCGTGGCCCTGCACGATCGCCTTCGGAAGCCCCGTCGTCCCGGAGGAGTAGAGTACCCACAGGGGGTGGTCGAACGGGACGCGCTCGAAGGTGAGCGGGGCACCCTCGCCGGAGGCGAGGAGCTCCTCCCAGCCCATCGCGTTCCCGAGACGGGCGACGTCCGGCCTCTCGCCCAGGTAGGGAAGAAGGACGGTCTTCTCGAGGCTCGGGATCTCACGCTCTATCCTCGCCACGACCTCCATCCGGTCGTAGTCGCGCCCGCCGTAGCGGTAGCCGTCGACCGCCAGGAGCACCTTCGGCTCTATCTGCCGGAAGCGGTCCACGACGCTCCCGACACCGAAGTCCGGCGAGCAGCTGGACCAGATCGCCCCGATCGAAGCACACGCGAGGAACGCCTCGATCGCCTCGGGGATGTTCGGGAGGTAGGCGACGACCCTATCCCCCCGCCCGACCCCGAGCTCCCTCAGGCCCGCGGCGAGGGAGGCGACCCGGCTCTCGAGCTCCCCCCAGCTCTCCTGGCCGAGGGGCCTGAGCTCCGAAGCATGGACCAGCGCGCTCCTCTGCGGAGAGCCCTTGCGGAAGATGTGCTCGGCGTAGTTGAGTCGGGTCCCCTCGAACCAGCGGGCGCCGGGCATGGTGCGTTCGGCGAGGACCATCTCGTAGGAGCCGTCGTGGAGGACCCCGCAGTACTCCCACAGGCTCCCCCAGAAATCCTCCAGGCTCTCTACCGACCACCTCCACAGCTCGTGGTAATCCTCGAAAGAGAGCCCGCGTTCCTCTCGCAGCCAGCGCATGTAGCGGGTCAGGTTGGCCCTCTCTCTAAACTCTTCGGAAGGCTCCCAGAGCAGCGTGCCCTCGGTGACGGTCTGCATCGGACGTTCCTTTCCCTCGGCTCTCCTCTCTCTCTGCGGCTATCCTACCAGCCTAGCGGGCGGTCGAGCCGCCGTCTATCGTGAGCGAGGCGCCGTTTATGAAAGAGGCGGCGGGCGAGCAGAGGTAGAGGACCATCTCGGCGACCTCCTCGGGCTCGACGAGGCGCTTTATCGCGGGCTCGGCGAGCATTATCTTCTCTATCACCTCGCTCTCCGGGATCCCGTGGCGGCGGGCCTGTTCAGAGATCTGACCCTCCACCAGCGGCGTCCTGACGTACGACGGGCAGATGCAGTTGGATGTCACGCCCTTCGGGCCGCCCTCGAGCGCGAGCACCTTCGAGAAACCCTCCAGCCCGTGCTTGGCCGCAACGTAGGCGCTCTTGTACTCGGAGGCGACGAGCCCGTGGATGCTGGAGATGTTTACGACCCTGCCCCACCCCCGCTCGTACATCCCGGGCAGCGCCTGCCTGACGAGCAGAAACGGCGCCTCGAGCATTATCCGGATGATCTTCGTGAACAGCTCCGGCGGGAACTCCTCGACTGGAGCGACGTGCTGCAGCCCGGCGTTGTTGACGACGATGTCGGCGGATATGCCGAGCTCTCCGACCGCCTCGAGGTCCGAGAGGTCGGCCTCGATGGCCTCCCCGCCGATCTCACGCGCGACCTTCCGCGCCCCCTCGCCGTCGAGGTCCAGCACCGCGACCCTCGCCCCGGCCTGAGCGAGCCGGACGGCGCACGCCCTCCCGATCCCGCTCGCACCCCCCGTAACGAGCGCCCTCTTCCCGCCGAGATCCACCTCGACCGAACGAACCCCGAACTCCTCAGCCATCCAGCGCCTCCTCGACGAAATCCAGCCGGTCGTTGCCCCAGAACATCTCGTCCTCGACGAAGAAGGTCGGGGCGGCGAAGACCCCGCGCCCGAGCGCCTCTTCGGTCGCCGCCCGGAGGGCGTCCTTCGCCTCCTGCGCGGAGGCCCCGGCGAGAAGCTCCTCCGGCTCCACCTCGATCCTGCGCGCCACCTCCGCGAGCGGGCCGTCCTCGCAGGCCTCCTCGAACCCTTTGGGGGCCCCACCCTCCTCCCAGTAGAGCGCGAACGCCTCGCGGGTGAACTCCGGGAGCTTCCCGAGGCTCTCGCAGTAGAGAGCCGCGCGCATCGTCTTGAGCGTGCGGAACGGGAAGGGATCCGGGAACCGCAGCGGCAGCCCGTAGCGGCGGGCCCAGCGCCGGATGTCCCGCTCCTGGTAGCGGGCCTTCATCGGGCTCTCCACCGGGGCCTTTATCCCGGCGGCCTTGTGCAGAGCACCGAGCAGCACCGGCTTCAAGACCAGATCCGCCCCGTGTTTCTCGCAGATGCGCTCCACCCGACCGTACGCCAGGTAGGAGTACGGGCTCACGAGGTCGTAATAGAACTCAACCCCTGCCACCGGGCACCTTCCCTTCCTCTCCAGCATTCGCTAGTCTGAAAGGTACAACACCTCGAAACCAAGCGTCAAAAAGCCCGGGCATCCGCGCCTCAAAGCCCGCGGCCGGGGTAAGAATACGCACAGTTTATGTAAGCGGCTCGAAGCTCGAAAGGGGAGCATGACATGGAGCATCACAAGCCGATAGCGTTGTGGGCGGTACCGAGGTCCATATCCACCGCCTTCGAGAGGGTCTTCGTGGAGAGGGACGACTTCGAGGTCTTCCACGAACCCTTCTCCGCCTCCTACTACTACAGCGAGGAGCGCCGCAGCGACCGCTACAAAGACGAGCCCCCCAGACCCGAGTACAACTACGGGAGGGTGCTGGAGGAGATCCTGCGCCCGCGCGAGAAGCGGGTCTTCGTGAAGGACATGGCCTACCACGTGCGGGGGTTCATGGACGAGGAGTTCGTCTCGCACTTCCAGAACACCTTCATAGTGCGGGAGCCGAAGTACGTGATCTCCTCGCTCAGGAAGATGTGGCCGGACTTCACGCCGGAGGAGACCGGCTACGAGCAGGCCTACCGGCTCTTCAAGCTCGTCGAGCGCACCGGGGAGAGCCCCGTCGTCGTCGACGCGATGAGCTTCAGCGAGGATCCGGAGGGGATCCTCGCCGCCTACTGCGAGCGGGTCGGCGTCCCCTTCGACCCCGGCGCCCTCTCGTGGCGCCCCTCAGAGGTCCCGGAGTGGGAGAGATGGGAGGAGTGGCACGAGAAGGCCCAGAACAGCACCGGGATAGAGCCCGTAGAACGCCGCGACCCGGAGCTCCCGGCCGGGTTGCGCGCGGTCTACGAGCACTGTCTGCCCTATTACTACCAGCTCGCCGCCAACGTCATAAGGAGCGCGGCGTAGAAGCCGCCGCGGATACATGGTAAGTTTGATCTCTCATGCATCGATCTCCGATGGAGGAAGAATAGTTTGCTGACCGAAAATGACCCCATCGCGCCGCACGGCGGGATACTCGTCGACCGCCGGGCACCGGAAGACGAACGAAAAGAGAGGCTGGAGGAAGCGAGCCGTCTGCCCCGCCTCAGGCTCGGGCCGAGGGCGCTCTCCGACCTGGAGATGATCTCGACGGGCGTCTTCTCGCCCCTCGAGGGCTTCATGAACCGCGAGGACTACGAGAGCGTCGTCGAGGGCATGCACCTCGCCGGTGGGCTCGCGTGGAGTATGCCCGTGACGCTCGCGGCGGACCGTGAGGAGCTCGAAGGTGTGCGCGAGGGTGGGGAGATCGCCCTCACCGCCCAGGACGGCCACGTCGTGGCCACGATGGCGGTCGATGAGGTATACCCCTACGACAGGGAAGAGGAGGCTAAGGAGGTCTACCGCACCACCGACGAGAAGCACCCCGGAGTGGCCAACCTCTTCCGGCAGGGGGAGTTGCTGGTGGGCGGCACGGTCACGCTGCTCGTCGAAGAGCCCACGCCGCGGCCTTTCCCCGGGTACTACTACGAGCCTGCGGAGCTCAGGGAGATCTTCCGCGAGAAAGGCTGGCGGCGCATCGTCGGCTTCCAGACCAGAAACCCCGTCCACCGGGCGCACGAGTACATCCAGAAGAGCGCGCTCGAGACCGTCGACGGGCTGCTCCTGAACCCGCTGGTGGGCGAGACCAAGTCTGACGACATCCCGGCGGACGTACGAATGCGCTCCTACGAGGTGCTGCTCGAGCGCTACTACCCCAAAGACCGCACGGTGCTCGCGGTCTTCCCGGCGGCGATGCGCTACGCCGGCCCGAGAGAGGCCATCTTCCATGCCATCTGCCGCAAGAATTACGGCTGCACCCACTTCATCGTCGGTCGCGACCACGCCGGGGTCGGAAGCTACTACGGCACCTACGACGCGCAGGCCATCTTCGACGAGTTCGATCCGGACGAGCTCGGGATCACGCCGCTCTTCTTCGAGCACGCCTTCTTCTGCCTCAACTGCGGCGGGATGGCCACCACCAAGACCTGCCCGCACGACGCCGAATCACACGTCTTCTTCTCCGGCACCAGGGTGCGCGAGATGCTCGGGCGCGGGGAGTACCCGCCGCCGGAGTTCTCGCGTCCGGAGGTCGTAGAGGTCCTGATAGAAGGCATGAGAGAGAGCTGAGGAGGGAACATGTACAGGTACCTGCCGGGCGAGGAGCGCGGCTTCACGCTGTGGTTCACCGGGCTCTCGGGGGCCGGGAAGACCACCATCTCCGAGATAGTCGAGCGGGAGCTCAGGGAGAGGGGACGCAAAGTCGAGGTTCTGGACGGGGACATCGTCCGGACCAACCTCTCCAAAGGGCTCGGCTTCAGCCGCGAGGACCGCAACGTGAACGTGCTCAGGATCGGGTTCGTGGCGAACCTGCTGACGCGCAACGGGGTGGCGGTGATCGTGAGCGCCATCTCCCCGTACAAGGAGGCCCGTGATCAGGTGCGGCGCAGGATCATAGACTTCGTCGAGGTCTTCGTGGACGCGCCGCTGGAGGTCTGCGCCGAGCGCGACGTCAAGGGCCTCTACGAGAAGGCCTTCAAGGGCGAGATCAAGCAGTTCACCGGCGTCTCAGACCCCTACGAGCCGCCGGCCGCCCCGGAGCTGCACCTCAGGACCGACCAGGAGAGCCCACAGGAGAGCGCGCGGAAGGTCATCGAGAAGCTGGAGTTCCTGGGTTATCTGAAGACCCCGGCGGAGATCGAGGAGAACAGCCTCAGGTAAGGGGGCTCAGTGGTGGACCCAGGCCTCCGGATCCTCGGTCAGGCTGACGACGTGCTCGGGTAGCTCCCCCCTGACCACGTCCGCGAGCGTCACCTTCTCCAGCACGGCGCGCAGGTTGGCGCGCACCGCGATCCAGACCTGCTGCAGCGGTCGGGCCACGCCGCCGTACTCGACCTCCTCCGGCCACTCACCCCGCACGTTGGCCAGAGGCCCCTCGACCGCCCGGATCACGTCGGCCAGCCGCACTTCTTCGGGGGGCAGCGCGAGCCAGTATCCCCCGGAGGCTCCGCGCTGGGTCCTCACTATCCCGGCGCGCTTGAGGTCGAGCAGGATGTTCTCCAGGAATTTACGCGGGATGCCCTGCTTCTCGGCGAGCCGCTCGCCCTTGACCGGCCCCTCGGAGGCCATCGCGGCCCGGGCCAGCTCGACGGCGGCCCGCAGCGCGTAGTCGGCCTTGGCCGAGACCTGCACCCCTCCCTCCCGCTAACCGCCGCGTCGGCGGTCGTTCCCTCCGGGGAAGTACACGAACCAGTAGGCACCGACGAGTACCGTCGCGAACAGCACCAACAGCAGGATGAACTGAACGAGCTCCGACTCCATCACCCTTCCTCTCCGTGGTGGATCTCCTCCGGGCAGCACGAACCTCGAGCGTCCCATGCGTTGTACCGGATCATGGTGAATGTTAACATCGAACGCAGCCATTTTGGTGAGGGAAAGGGCGCCGGTCCTCCCTGGAACCGGCACGGAAGATCAGGAGGAAGATGCGGTGAGAGGCCTCACGATGGAGTATCAGCTCACGCTTCCGGCCATGCTCCGGCGGGCCGACGACCTCTACGGCCCGAAGGAAATAGTCACCCGACGTCCGGACAAAAGCTTCCACCGCTACACCTACCGGGATTTCGTCCGGCGGGCGAAGAAGCTCTCCGTGGCGCTCAAAGCGCTCGGGGTGCGTCCCGGCGACCGGGTGGCGACGCTCGGGTGGAACACCTACCAGCACCTGGAGGCCTACTTCGGCATCCCGTGCGCGGAGGGAGTCCTGCACACGATAAACCCGCGCCTCTCGGCGGATGACATCGCCTACATAATCGAGCACGCGGAAGACCGGGTGCTCATGATCGACGAGACGCTCCTGGGCCTCCTCGACGGGTTCAGGGACCGGGTGGACCTGGAGCACGTGGTGGTCTTCACCTACGGCGGGAGCGCCCCAGAGGCCATGCTCGACTACGAGGAGCTCGTCGGGGAGGCCGACGAAGGTGCCTTCTCCTACCCCGAGCCGGACGAGTGGGATGCTGCGGCGATGTGCTATACCTCGGGTACCACCGGGAGGCCTAAAGGGGTGCTCTACTCGCACCGCTCCATCTGCCTGCACTCCATCTCGCTCGGCATGACCGACATGCTAGGGATAGCCGAGCGCGACTCGGTGCTCCCGGTCGTCCCGATGTTCCACGTCAACGCCTGGGGCATCCCGTTCGTCTCGACGCTAGTCGGGGCCAAGCAGGTCCTGCCGGGGCCGCACCTCGACCCGAAGAGCCTGCTGGAAGACTTCGAGCAGGAGCGGGTGACGATCACCGCCGGGGTGCCGACGGTCTTCCTCGGGGTCCTGCGCGAGCTGGACGAAAACCCCGGGGCCCACGACCTCTCGGCGATGCGCGCCATCATCGTCGGCGGCTCGGCGGCGCCGGAGGGCATGATCCGGGCCTACCGGGAGCGCCACGGACTCAACGTCGTGCACGCCTGGGGGATGACCGAGATGGACCCGGTCGGCTCGGTGTGCAACCTGCGCAGTTGGATGGACGACCTGCCCGAGGACGAGAAGTACCGCATCAGAGCCAAGCAGGGCCCGCCGGCCGCTTTCATCGAGTTCCGGGCGCGCGGAGCGGTGGACCTCGTCCCCTGGGACGGGAAGACCATGGGCGAGCTCGAGGTCAGGGGGCCGTGGGTCGCGAGCAGCTACTTCAATACCGAGGAGGGCAGGGACAAGTTCACCGAGGACGGCTGGTTCCGCACCGGCGACATCGTCACCATAGACGAGAACGGCTACATCGAGATCCAGGACCGCTCCAAAGACCTGATAAAGAGCGGCGGCGAGTGGATCAGCTCGGTGGCGCTCGAGAACGCGATCATGTCGCACGACGCCGTCGCGGAGGCCGCCGTGATTGCCATCCCGGACCCGAAGTGGCAGGAGCGCCCGCTCGCGGTGGTCGTCCTCAAGGAGGGCCGGAGCGCCACCGCGGAGGAGATAATCTCCCACATCGCCCCGCACTTCCCGAAGTGGCAGCTCCCGGACGCGGTGGAGTTCGTCGAGAAGATCCCGCACACGGCGACCGGCAAGTTCCTGAAGATGGCGCTGCGCGAGCAGTTCAAGGACTACTCGGCGGCGAAGAGCCAGTAGAAAACGCTCCATCCGGGCGTAAGATATCCCCGAGGAAGAACGGAGCCGCGCGCTCCCGAGAAGGAGGGGATTGATGCCAGCTGAGATTCGGGAAGTAGTCGTGCAGAAGAACGTCCCCGCCACGATGCGCGACGGGACGACGCTCTTCTCAAACGTCTACCGTCCGGCCGAAGGCGGGCCCTACCCGGTCCTCCTGACCCGGCTGCCTTACGGGAAGGACATCCCCTCCTACACCACCTTCCTCGACCCGGTGCGCGCCGCCGGGAGCGGCTACATCGTCGTCGTGCAGGACGTGCGGGGCCGTTTCGCTTCCGGGGGCGAGTTCGAGCCGTTCGCCAGCGAGTACGAGGACGGCCACGACACCGTCGAGTGGGCCGCGCGGCTCCCGGGCGCAGACGGCCGGGTCGGGATGTTCGGGCTCTCCTACTACGGCAAGACCCAGTGGCAGGCCGCGGTGACGAAGCCGCCCTCCCTCCTGAGCATGGTCCCCGGCATAACCTGGGGGAACCACCTCAACGGCGCCCAGATGCGCGGCGGGGCCTACGAGCTCGGGACCATCTACTCCTGGGCCGTCACGACCATAGCCCCGGACATCCTCTTCCGGCGCTACCGCGACGACCCGCAGCAGCTCGGGCGTAAGCTCCCGGAGCTCGTCGCCGCGATAGACACCCTCCAGGCCGGCGGCGGGTACGACGTGCTGCCGCTCACGAAGCTGCCGGACCCGGACGGCCTCACCCCGTTCGTCCGGGAGGGCTTCGAGCGTGGCGTGGACGACGGGTGGTGGGAGCAGCTGAACATCGACGGCAGATACGGTGACGTCTCGGCGGCCACGCTGCACATCGGCGGCTGGTACGACATCTTCCTCGGCGAGACGCTGCGCCAGTACGCGGCGATGAAGGAGGTGGCGGAGCGGCGCGGCACACCACCGCCGCGCCTGCTCGTCGGTCCCTGGACGCACGGCGACTTCGGGAGCACCCTCGGGGAGCTGGACTTCGGCATCGGGAGCTCGGGCATCCTTCTCAACTACCGGGGGGACCTCGCCGACTACCACCTGCGCTTCTTCGACGCCACGCTGAAAGGCAGGGAAGAAGCTCTCGCCGACCGCCCGCCGGTCGAGGTCTTCGTGATGGGCGAGAACCGCTGGCGCGGCTACGAGGAGTGGCCCCCGCCAGGGGCGCGTGAGGAGGTCTGGCACCTCTCGGGCGGCGGCTCGCTCACCCGGGAGGCGCCCTCCGGGGAGCCCGACGTCTACGACTACGACCCGAAAGACCCGGTCCCCACCCTCGGCGGGAGCATACTCATGCCCCAGATCTACCGGGCCGGGGCCCGCGACCAGTCCCCCAACGAGGAGCGCCCGGACGTCCTGTGCTACACGAGCCGGCCGCTGGAGCACGATTACACCGTGCTCGGGCCGGTCTGGGTGCGGCTCTTCGCCGCCTCCTCCGCCCCGGACACCGACTTCGTCGCCCGGCTGGTGGACGTGCACCCCGACGGGCGTGCGATCGGGATAGCCGACGGCATCATCCGGGCGAGCGCCCGCGAGAGCTACCCGGAGCCGGGTGTGATCTCCCCCACCGCCCCCTCGCCCATAAAACCCGGCGAGGTCTACGAGTACAGGATAGACCTCTGGGCGACCGGCAACACCTTCCGGGCCGGGCACAGGATCCGGCTCGAGATCACCTCCAGCAGCTTCCCGCGCTGGGATCGCAACCTGAACACCGGCGAGAGCGGCGCCCGCTCCTCGCGCACCGAGGTGGCCCACCAGAGGATCTTCCACGACCCCGATCACCCGAGCAGCCTTACGCTCACCACAGTGGAGGGATGAGAATGCCAGAGCCGGTGATAGTCGAGGCGGTACGCACCCCGTTCGGGAGGCGCGACGGGACCTTACGGGAGACGAGGCCCACCTCGCTTCTGGCCCACGCCCTGAGGGGCCTCGTCAAGCGCTCCGGGCTCGCGCCGGAGGAGATCGATGACGTGATCTGCGGCTGCGTCACACAGGCCGGCGAGCAGGGAGCGAACGTGGGCCGTCTCGCGGTGATGCTCGCCGGACTTCCGGACGAGGTACCCGCCGTTACCCTCAACCGCATGTGCGGCTCGAGCCAGCAGGCCGTCCACTTCGCCGCCCAGGCCATCGCCGCCGGTGACGCCCGCTTCGTCGTCGCCTGCGGCGTCGAGAGCATGACCCGCGTCCCGATGTTCAGCGACATCGGCGGCGGCTTCGAGAAGCTCGACCCGGACCTTCTGTCCAGGAAGGAACTCGTCCACCAGGGCGAGAGCGCAGAGAGGATCGCGGAGGCGTGGGGCATAACCCGTAACGACGCCGACTCTTTGTCCGCCGAGAGCCACCGGCGGGCCGCAGCGAGGGGTAAGCATCCCGAGATCCTGCCCACCAGAGGCCTCGACCCGGAGGGTAACGAGGTCGAGCTCACCTCCGACGAGGGCGTCCGTCGTAGCGTGGACCCGCAGAAGATGGCGCAGCTTGCGCCGGTCTTCCGCGAGGACGGGATAGTCACGGCGGGCAACTCCTCCCAGATCTCCGACGGAGCCTCGGCCGTGCTCGTCGCCGACCGGGAGGCCGCGGAGGCGGCGGGGCTCAAGCCCCGGGCGCGCTTCCTGGCGCGGGTCGCGGTCGGGAGCGACCCGACGATGCAGCTCACCGGGGTCATCCCGGCCACCCATCGGGCCCTGGAGAGGGCCGGGCTCTCGATCTCCGACCTCGACTGGATCGAGATAAACGAAGCCTTCGCCACAGTCGTCCTCGCCTGGGCCGCCGAGTTCGAGCCCGACATGGAGAAGGTCAACCCGTGGGGCGGCGCGATCGCCCACGGCCACCCGCTGGGCGCGACCGGCGGCGGGCTCATGTCGAAGCTGCTCTACGGGCTCGAGGCCACCGACGGGCAGCTGGGGCTGCAGGTGATGTGCATCGGACACGGGATGTCCACCGCGACCGTCATCGAGCGGCTCTGAGCCTGCGGCGCCCGGGCTCAGACACCTCCCGGGGCCTGAAGGCGACCAGCTTAACCGAGCGGGCGAGATCCCGCCGCGCTGCGGCCGAGCGGATCGCCTCAGGGCTGCCGAACACCGCGGCCAGCACCCTCGCCGCCAGCGGATGCCGGACGGCGTACTCCGTGAGCGCTGCGTAGGCTTCCCCGTCGCAGAGAACCCGGTGCTCCGGTTCGTAGCGCTCCCGACCGGTCCTCACCTCGAGCGCCGGGCGTACCTCGATGTTCCTGTACCAGTCGGCCCTCTCTCCGCGGGCGGAGAGGACCACGCTCTCCCTGCTTTCTGGGTCGTAGAGGATTACCTCCAGCACCGTGTAGTACACCCTGCCGCTGCGTCGGCCCACGTGGACCAGGAGCAGGAAACGATGCCCCAGGATCCACCCAAGGCCGCAGCGGTAGAGGTATGCCGGCAGGCGCAACCCGAACCGCAGGGCTGCGTTGGGCCGCCCGCCCCGCCAGAGCACGCCGCGATCCGCGTCCCCGCTCACGCCTGCGGCTCCTCCGGCAACACGCAGAAATCTCCTCCGGAGAAACCGACCGGCCGCACCCCGAAGACGCGGTTGAAGCGCGCCCGGTAGTTCTCCCAAGCGATCACCGCGGCCAGCTCCACGAGCTGCGCCTCGTCGAAGTGCCGGCGCAGCTTCCTTGAGAGTTCGGTTGGGATCTCCACGGGGGTCTTGGCCATCTCCTCGGCGAGCCAGATCGCCAGCCGCTCCTCCTCCGAGAAGGCCGCGCTCTCCCGGTAGCGCGGCAGCTCGCGCAGCTGCTGTTCGGTGACGCCCAGCTCCCTGCCCACGGCAGAGCCGATATCCATTCAGAAGGGACACCCGATGAGCGAGCTCGTCTTGAGCCCGGCGAGCGCCTTGGTGCGGCCGTCCACCCGCCCGCTAAAGAGCAGCGCCCCCTCGTAAATCCCCACCGCCGCCAGGATGGCGGGGCTTTGGATCAGGAGCCGCACCAGGTCCGGCACCCGCCCGTAGCGGGTCCGGACGAAGACCTTCAAGGGAGCAAGCAGGTTCCGCACTCTCATGACGCCCCTCCTCTAATCTCCGAGCGGCTCGAGCTCGATGTGCACCGTCCTGTAGCCGCGCAGGCGGTGGAACAGAGGGACCAGAAGGCCGTGCAGGATCGGGTACTTGCGGGCCAGGAGTTTTGCGGCGTGGTACGACTCCTCGCCGGAGAGCACCCGGGCGCGGGCCCGGATCGCCGGTCCGGTGGGCCTGCCGCGCGGGGTGGAGGGTGAGATCTCGACCTCCGGGTTGTTGCGGATGCGCTTGAACTTCCAAGCCGTATCCCAGGTGCGGGTGAAGGCGCGGTCCCCCTCCACGACGATGCTGACCGGCGTCCCCACAGGGGTCCCGTCGCGCCTGTAGGTCGTGAGCAGGACCGCCCACTGGTCGGCGAAGGGTTCTAGAGCCAGCCTCGGGATCATTGCTCGACCTCCTCCAGTGGAGGGATGCTCCGGAGCTTCTCCGGGTTGACGACGAAGCGAATGGCGGCGATGCGCCCCCCGGAGACATCGAAGGCCACTGCCCCCTGGGGACTTCCATCCGGATGGTAGGTGATGAGCCCCGGCTGGCCGTTGACGCGGGCGTACCGGATCTCGAGTTCTTCCGAAGCCTCGGGGATCACACCCAGGAGGAACCGGGCCACCCTGTCGGAGCCGTGGATGGGGTTGCGCGCCGCGCGTACCCGCCCGCCGCCGTCCGTCCAGAGGGTTATCTCCTCGGACATCGACTCGAGCAGGTCCTCCATGTCTCCGCTCATGCACGCCTCGATGAAACGCCGCACCAGACGTTCCCCCTGCCCGGGGGCCGGATCGAAGCGGGGGCGGCGGGCGGCGACCGCCTCTCTGGCGCGGCGCGCGATCTGGCGGCAGTTGGCCTCGCTCTTGCCGACGATCTCTGAGATCCCGGCGTAATCGTAGTCGAAGACCTCCCGCAGCAGAAACACCGCCCGCTCCACCGGAGAGAGGCTCTCCAAAAGCACCAGAAACGCCATCGAGAGCGTCTCGTCGAGGAGTGCCGTCGTCCGCGGCGTCCACCACGAGAGGCTCCGGCAGCCACGGACCAGCGTACTCCTCCCGGCGAGCCCTCGCCGAGCGCAGCTGGTCCATGCACAGCCGGGTGACCACCGTCGAGAGGTAGGCTCGTGGAGAGCGGATCTCGTCCGCAGCAACCTCCCGCCAGCGCAGGTACGCCTCCTGCAGGACGTCCTCGGCGTCCGTGGCGCTGCCGAGCATCCGGTAGGCGATCGAGAAGAGAAGCCCGCGGTGCTCCTCGAAGACCTCCGCGGCGGATGCCTCGTCGGATCTCACCGCAACCTACCGCCCCGGATACGGGGTGCACAGCCCATGATGGTCAAGCGTACGACATCGGCATCGGACCCGCCACCCTCCATGCCAGCCTCCTTCGTGCTTCCTTCAGGTCCATCCTCTACCCGAGAAGACGAGACGGCGGACCTCCCCGTGACACGCCGGGTGGGTCACCCCCGCTACGGATGGTGCACCCGGAATGGCCAAAGCAGTGGCGGAGGAGCGCTATCGGGGGACGGCCCCCGGGCCATCCTCCCGGAGCGCTGCGAGCCGGGCGATTTCCTTCGGCACCCGCACTGGCCGGCCGGTGGTGAGGTCTATACACCCGTGGCGGGTATAGCCGGTGACGACCGTCTCCCCACCGCGCAGCAGGGTGTAGTCGAAGCGCATCGAAGCCCTGCCGACCTCCGAGAGCCCGGTGCGCAGCGTAAGCTCGTCGTCGAAGAAGGCGGGCCTCCTGTAGTTTACGTGCGCCTCGACCACGACGAAGCCATACCCGGAGCGTTCTATCTCCCGGTAGGAAACGCCCGCCGCCCGCAGCCACTCCACCCGACCGACCTCGAAGTACGAGAGGTAGGAGGCGTTGTTGACTATCCCCTGGGCGTCGGTCTCCGAGTAGCGGGCCCGGAGGATAACCTCCTTTATCACCGGCCCTCGAAGGAGGCCTCACGCTTCTCGACGAAGGCCCTCATCCCCTCCTTCGCGTCCCGGGTGGAGAAGAGGAGCGCGAACTGGTCGGACTCGTAGTCGAGCCCGCTTATGAGATCCACCTCGAGCGCCTTGTTCGCAGCGGCCTTCGCGTGCCGGACGGCGAGCGGGCCGTTGCCGGCGATCTCGGAGGCGATGGAGCGGGCAGCATCCAGCGCCTCCCCCTGCGGCACGACCCTGTTCACGAGCCCGATCTCCTTCGCCTCGGCGGCGGTTATGCGTCGTCCGGTGAAGATGAGCTCCTTGGCCAGGCCGGGTCCGATGAGGCGCGGCAGGCGCTGGGTGCCGCCCATGCCGGGGATGATGCCCAAAGATACCTCCGGGAAGCCGAAGACGGCGTTCTCCGAGGCGACGCGGATGTCGCAGGCGAGCGCTATCTCGCACCCGCCGCCGAGCGCAAATCCGTTCACGGCGGCGATCGTCGGGATCGGGCTGCGGTCCAAAAGCGCCATCGCGGCGTTGCTCGTCTCCGCGAAACGCTTCGCCTCGATCGGGTCCATCTCGCTCATCGCGGCGATGTCCGCCCCGGCGACGAAAGCCCTCTCCCCCGCCCCCGTCACGATTATCGCCCGCACCTCCTTGTTCCCGCTGTCGAGCAGCGCCTGTCCTATCTCCTCCACGACCTGCGGGTTCAGGGCGTTGAGTTTGTCCTGCCGGTCTACGGTGAGGACGGCGATACCACCCTCCTCCTCCACCCTGACGTAGTCCAAAGCTTCCTCCTCCGGGTATCTGGCCTGCAGAAAACCCCTAGTCCCGCGCCGGAACGGCTCGCCGGACGTACTCCACGGCCTTCGACGTCGGGGTGCCGGGGGTGAAGACCTCGCCCACCCCGAGCTCCTTGAGCCTGGGGATGTCGTCTTTGGGTATGGTGCCACCGCAGAAGACCAGGATGTCGTCGGCGCCCTGCTCGCGCAGGAGCTCCACCACCCGCGGGACGAGCGTCATGTGCGCCCCGGAGAGGATCGAGATTCCTATCGCGTCCACGTCCTCCTGTATGGCGGTCTCGACCACCTGCTCGGGGGTCTGGTGCAACCCCGTGTAGATGACCTCCATCCCGGCATCGCGCAGGGCGCGGGCTATGATCTTGGCACCCCGGTCGTGCCCGTCGAGGCCGACCTTCGCCACCACCACCCTTATCGTGCGCTCCATGCTTTTATTCTACCCCGCCGGCGGGACGACTTTTCCGGGGTTGAGGATGCCCGCGGGATCGAGCAGGTGTTTGATCTGCGCCATGAGCGGCACGGTGTCGGGGTGCTCGCGGCGCAGGTGGGCTATCTTGCCGTACCCGACGCCGTGCTCGCCGGTGCAGGTGCCGCCGCGCTCGAGGGCGTAATCCACGATCTCCTCGACGACCCGTCGGGCCCGCTCTTTCTCCTCCGGGTCGGAGGGGTCGACGGGGAAGATGGCGTGGTAGTTCCCGTCGCCGACGTGCCCCAGGATCACACCGTCCATCCCCCGCGAGGCGATGGCCCGTCGGGCGTGGCGCAGAGCGCCAGCAAGCTCGGAGATCGGTACGCACACATCCGTGGTCATCGGAAGCCGCCCCAGGTAGAGCTCCGCCACCGCGAGCGCCGCCTCGTGCCGCGCCTCCCACAGCCGTCTGCGCGCCGCCTCGTCCCGCTCGGCCTCGAAGGCCAGACATCCCGCCCGACGGCAGATCTCCTCCGCCCGCCGGGCGTCGGCCTCAGCCCCCTCGACGCTGCCCGCAAACTCCAGAAAGAGCGTCGGAGCCACCTCGTAGGAGGTCCCCTTGTAAGCGTTGACCGCCTCCACGGTGCGGGCGTCGACCAGCTCCACCCGCGTCGCCCCCGCCACGGAGCGGACCACGGCGACGGCGGCCTCCCCGGCATCCTCGATCCCGTGGAACGTGGTCCGCGCGGCGACCGCGCTCTCCAGGAGGGGCTGGAGCCTGAGCGTGATCTCGGTGAAGACGCCCAGGGTCCCCTCCGAGCCGACGAAGAGCGGGGTCAGGTTGTAGCCGGCGGAGGACTTCACGGCGAGCCCGCCGGTCCTGATCACCCTCCCGTCGGCCAGAACCACCTCGAGCCCGAGCACCCGCTCTCGCATCGCGCCATAGCGCAGCGCGTTGGTCCCGCTCGCGTTGGTCGCCGTCATCCCGCCGATGGTCGCATCCCATCCCGGGTCGGGCGGGAAGAAGAGCCCGTAGCCCCTGAGGACTGCCTCGAGCGCCAGGCGCCGCACGCCGGGCTCCACCCGGGCGACCATGTCCTCCGGCCGTATCTCGAGAATGCGGTCCATCCTGCCGAGATCCAGGCTGATCCCACCTTCGAGCGGGATGGTGTGCCCCTCCAGGCTGCTTCCCTGGCCGAAGGGGGTGACCGGGACGCGGTGCTCGTTCGCGAAGCGTAAGACTGAGACGACCTCCTCCCGGCTCTCCGGGAAGACGACGACCTCCGGCGGTCGAGGCTCGTGGTAGGTGAAGATCGCCCGCCCGTGGTGCTCGATCGTCTCCGGGTCGGTACGGACGCGTTCTGGGGGCAGGATCTGCCGCAGCGCGGCGGCGAGGTCCATCAGAGCACTTCGACCGGATTGGTGAGGCTGCCGAGGCCCTCTATCTCGACGGTGACCTCGTCACCGTCCTTGAGCCACAGCTGCGGCTCCCGCGCCATCCCGACGCCCGGGGGCGTGCCGGTCATGATGATATCCCCCGGGACGAGCGTCATCCCCTCGCTCAGAAAAGCGATGAGCTCGGCGACGGAGAAGATCATCTTCGAGGTGTTGCTCTCCTGCACGACCTCGCCGTTGAGCAGGCAACGGATCGCGAGCGACTGCGGGTCGGGGACCTCGTCGCGGGTGACGAGATAGGGTCCTATCGGGGCGAAGGTGTCGAGCGACTTGCTCCGGCTCCACTGCCCACCCTCGGAGAACTGCAGGTCGCGCGCGGAGACGTCGTTGGAGTTCATGTAGCCGAAGACGTACTCCAGCGCCTCCTCCGTCCGGACGTTCTTCGCCCGCCGACCTATGACCACGGCGAGCTCCGCCTCGTAGTCGGGCTGCCGGGTTATCGGCGGGACGACGATCGTCTCTCCGGGACCGATGATCGTGTTCGGGTACTTTGCGAAGACGATCGGCTTCTTCGGTATCTCCGCTCCGGTCTCGGCGGCGTGGTCCTCGTAGTTGAGCCCGATCGCGATGACCTTCTGCGGATCGGGCACCGGGGCGTGCAACCGTACCTCATCGAGCGCCAGACTCTCCCCGCCCGGCTGTCTCTCGGCGCCCCGGCCGTGCTCGATGTACTCGATCATACTGGAGCCGCCGAGCGGCACAACCTTGCCATCCTCGACGTACCCGATTTTCGGCCCACCTCCATCGGTGGAGTAGGTGACGAGCTTCAAGCGTCCTCCCTTCTTTCCGCCATGATGCTCAGAACCACGCGGGCTATCTTAGCAACAAACCCGCCCGTCCCCGAGCAGCCTGGTTCATCCAGCGGTACACCGGCGATAAATCATCGTTGACGGTGACCGGTCAGCGAGAGAGAATACAGGCAAAAGTAAGGAGGAGCACAATGCCTGAGCCCCTGCTCAAGGTGGACCTGACCAAACCGGCCGAGGAGCAAGATCCGCCCGTCCACAACCGCTGGCACCCGGAGATACCACCGGTCGCCTCGGTCAACCCGGGGGACGTCTTCCGGGTGGAGTGCAAGGACTGGACCGACGGCTTCATCCAGGACAACGACGACGCCTCCGACGTGCGCGACATGCCCCTGAGCAGGGTGCACATCCTCTCGGGACCGGTCGCCGTAAACGGGGCCGAGCCGGGGGACCTGCTGGTGGTAGACCTGCTCGACATCGGGGTGCTCCCGGACTACCAGTGGGGCTACACCGGGATCTTCGCCCGTGACAACGGCGGCAGCTTCCTCGCCGACGTCTTCCCAGAGGCGCGCAAGGCGATCTGGAGCTTCGACGGCATCTACGCTTCGAGCCGGCACATCGGAGGTGTACGCTTCCCCGGCATCGTCCACCCGGGCCAGATGGGGACCGCGCCGAGTGCTGACCTCCTCGCCCGCTGGAACCGCAGGGAGCAGGAGCTCATCTCCAAGGACCCGGGCCGCGTCCCCCCGCTCGCGAACCCCCCGACGGAGGAGAACGCCATCCTGGGCTCGCTCTCCGGGGCAGAGCGCGACCGGGTAGCGAGGGAGGCTGCGCGCACCGTCCCGCCGCGGGAGAACTGCGGCAACCACGACATCAAGAACCTCTCGCGCGGGGCGCGGGCCTGGATCCCGGTCTACGTCCCCGGGGCGAACCTCTCGGTAGGAGACATCCACTTCTCGCAGGGCGACGGTGAGATCACCTTCTGCGGCGCCATCGAGACCGCGGGCTGGATCGACTTCCACGTCGACCTGATCAAGGACGGCATGAACCGCTACGGGATCGCGAACGCCGTCGTGCAGCCGAGCCCGATAGAACCGCACTTCTCCCCCTCGCGCTACCTGCTCTTCGAGGGGATCTCCGTGGACGACGAAGGCACACAGCACTATGTGGACGCCACGGTCTCCTACCGGGACGCGTGCCTCAAGGCGATCCGGTACCTCGGGATGTTCGGCTACGACGAGGAGCAGGCGTACGCGATCCTGAGCACCGCCCCGATCGAGGGACGGGTGAGCGCGATCGTGGACATCCCGAGCGCCTGCTGCACGGTGGGGCTCCCGGTGGATATCTTCGACTTCGACATCCGACCCTCTGCAGACGGCCCCGCCCGCGCCGACCGGGGACGCCTGGCGACCCCGCGCTAGAGATCGTGCCGGCCTACGACTACGAGTGCCCCTCCTGCGGGCGCTTCGAGGTGGTGCGCCCGATCTCGGAGGTTGCAGACCGGGCGTGCTGCCCCCAATGCGGTGCTACCTCGCGGCGCCTTTACACCGCCCCGAACGTGTCGCGCACGCCCCGCAACATCGCCGCGGCCCGCGAGAGGAGCGAGCGCAGCGCCGAGAGCCCACAGGTGGTAGGGAAGGATTACTTCGGGAAGGAGAGGCACACCCCGCACCGTCCTCACGTCGGGCGTCCCTGGCAGATAGGCCACTAGCGCTCAGGGCTGCAGGCGCACGACCTTCCAGCCGCCACCGTCCCGCATGTAGAGCAGGCGGTCGTGCAGACGGCTCTCACGCCCCTGCCAGAACTCCACGGCCTCGTGGACGACCCGGTAGCCGCCCCAGAAAGGGGGGCGGGGGATCTCCTCCCGCCCGGCGTAACGCTCCTCCAGCTCTCGCACCCGCAGATCGAGCGCTTCCCGGCTCTCTATGGGCCGGCTCTGCTCGGAGGCCCAGGCTCCCAGGCGGTTCCCACGCGGACGGCTCGCGAAATAGGCGTCGGACTCCTCGTCGGAGAGGCGCTCGACGATGCCCTCGACCCGCACCTGCCGCTCGAGCTCTCCCCAGTAGAAGAGGAGCGCGGCGCGCGGGTTCTCCGCGAGCTCGCGCGCCTTGCGTCCGGCGTAGCTGGTGTAGAAGACGAAACCCCGCTCGTCGAAGCCTTTGAGCAGAACGGTGCGTGCGGAGGGCCGGCCGTCGCGGGTGGCGGTCGCGAGCGTCATCGCGTTCGGCTCGTAGAGGTCCGCGGCCAGTACCTCCTCGAACCATCGCCCGAACTGCTCCACCGGGTCCGGGGCGAGCCCGTCCTCGGAGAGACCGGCGCGGGTGTACTCCCGGCGCATCCTGGATACGTCCACCCTACCGGACACGGATACCCATCCTCATACCAACCCCCATCACGTCAGGCCGGACCGTATTCTATACGCAGCCGCTCCTTCCCGTGCATGTCCCATCTGTTGTATATTCTTTGCCCTGCACCAGCACGAGAACGCGGAGCCCGGGCAAAGCACGATGGAGAGGAGAACCCGATCCCGCCTCAGGCGGCTTCTCGAGAGAGGGATCCTGCGCCTGAGGGTGAACGGCTGGCCGGTCATCCAGACGGCCGCGGCGGCGAGCATCTCCTACTTCATCGCCACCTACATCCTCGGCAACACCCAGGCGTTCTTCGCCCCGGTGGCGGCGGTGGTCTCCCTGGGGATCACGCTCGGACAACGCGGTCGTCGGGCGGTGGAGCTCACGCTCGGCGTCGCCGTGGGGCTCGTGGTCGCGGACCTCCTGGTGCTCGCCATCGGGGTCGGGGCGGCCCAGATCGGGGTGGTCGTCGCTCTGGCGATGGTGGCGGCGATGTTCTTCGGCGAGAGGAACATCCTGGTCAACCAGGCCGCGATCTCCGCGATCCTGGTCGTCGTGCTGCAGCCGCCGCAGTCGGGCTTCGCACCGAGCCG
Organism: Rubrobacteraceae bacterium; assembly: GCA_023511405.1. Taxonomy (GTDB): domain Bacteria; phylum Actinomycetota; class Rubrobacteria; order Rubrobacterales; family Rubrobacteraceae; genus Rubrobacter_E; species Rubrobacter_E naiadicus. The sequence goes on along the minus strand of JAIMBO010000001.1, from coordinate 18,991 downwards.
GCTGGTCGACGCGCTGGTCGGCAGCGGGGTGGCGCTCGCGATCCACTACCTCCTCCCCGTGGACCCCGAGCGCATGGTCGAGCGCAAGGCACGCCCGATCTTCGACGAGCTGGTCTCGGTCCTGCAGGAGATCGCCACGGCCCTGGCAGAGGGTGACCGGGAGCGGGCGGAGAGGGCGCTCACGCGATCCCGCTGGCTGGACGACCAGATACGCGGCCTCGACGAGGCCCTCGCCGCGGGCAGCGACACCGCCCGCCTCTCGCCGACCCGCCGCCGGGCGCTGCACCACCTGAGGCTCTACGCCAACGCCGCAATCCGCATAGAGCTCGCGGTGATAAACACCCGCGTCCTGGCCCGCGGCGCGGCCAACGCCCTGCGCCGTGGAGACGAGATCCCACCGCTGCTCCCCGAGGCGGTGCTCGATCTGGCGCAAGCCGTCCGGGCCCTGGAACATTTCCTCGACGAGCCCGGCCCGCCGGACGAGGCCCGCCGCTACGCCCTCGAAGCCGCGACGAAGGCCACCAGGATCCTCAAGGAACGCCACGACCTCGCGACGAGCGTGCTGGTCGGACAGATCCGCTCCTCCGTCGTGGACCTGCTGCGCAGTACGGGGATGAACCAGGAGGAGGCGCTCCGGGCGCTGGAGGAGGCGGCGGGACGTGCCTCGGAGGTGGGCTAGTCCTGCGGTCGTGCCTCCAGCAGGGAGGCCAGGTACTCGGCGGGGTGCAGCGCCCGGCGTCCGGTGCCACCCAGGATCTGCTCCCGGCACGAGGTCCCGGGCGCGACGACGACGCCATCCGACCCCCTCACCGCCGGGAAGAGCACCCTCTCCCCCATCTTCATCGATACCTCGTAGTGGCCTCTCTCGTACCCGAAGAGCCCGGCCATCCCGCAGCAGCCGGAGTCGACGACCGTGACCTCGGTGCCGGGTGCGAGCGAGAGCGCCCGCTCGGTCGGCCCGGTCCCGACGAGCGCCTTCTGGTGGCAGTGGCCGTGCAGCAGGACCGGCGAACCCTCCGCGAGCGGTAGCTCGGGCTCGAGCTCCAGAAGAGCCTCCTCGAAGAGGCGGGTGGCCGCGGCGATCTCCCTCACCCGCCCGTCGTGCGGCAACAGCTTCTCGTAGTCGTCGCGGATGGTGAGGATGCAGCTCGGCTCGAGCCCCACGATGGGTAGCCCGCGCTCGACGAAGGGGTAGAGGACGTTGACGTTGTGGATCGCGTTCCGGCGCGCCTCCTCGACGAGACCCTCGGAGAGCATCGGGCGCCCGCAGCAGGCGATGCGCGGCACCGTCACCCGCGCCCCGGCGGCCGCGAACAGGCGCACCGCTCCCTCGCCGATCGTGGGCCGCTGGTACTCGTTCCAGGTGTCGTTGAAGAGCACGACCTCCGCCGGACCCTCACCCTGCGGGAGCTCCGGGAGGATCTGCGAGAACCTCCTGCGCGCGACCCCGGGCAGCGGGCGGCGCGGGTCTATCCCGAAGAGGGCGGAGAGGCGGCGGGCGAGGCCGGTCCCGGCCACGGCGTTGTAGAGGCCGGGGGCGAAGGAGGCGGCGGCGAGCGCGCGGCGGATGTTGCCGGCGGCCCTCTGACGCAACGAGAAGCCGTGCTCTTTGCCCATCTGGTAGAGGACCTCGGTCTTCATCGAGGCCACGTCCACCTGCGAGGGGCACTCGCTCTTGCACGCCTTGCACCCGACGCAGAGGTCCATCACCTCGCGCATCCTCTCTCCGGTGAGCTCCCCAGGCGGGAGCGTCCCGTCGAGGACCGAGCGGAGCATGTTCGCCCGGGCACGGGTGGTGTCCTTCTCCTGATGGGTCGCCATGTACGAGGGGCACATCGTCCCGCCGCTCTTCTTGCGGCAGAATCCCGATCCGTTGCACAGCTCGACGGCCCGCGCGAAGTCCCCCTGCTTCGAGAAGTCCAAACCCGTCCTCACGGGCAGGCGGCGGTGCCCGGGGCCGATGCGCAGGTTGCGGTCCATCGGCTGGGGGTCGACGATCACGCCGGGGTTGAGCAGGCCCTCCGGGTCGAAGGTCCGCTTGACCTCCCGGAAGGCGTCGAGGAGTGTGCGCCCGTACATCTTCTCCAGAAACTCGGAGCGCGAGAGCCCGTCGCCGTGCTCACCGGAGATGGACCCGCCGCACTCGGCGACCAGGTCCGCGACCTCCTCGGCGATGCGGCGCATCCTGCGCACCCCCTCGGGGTCGGAGGTGTCGAGCGCCGGGCGGACGTGCAGCGTGCCCACGCTCGCGTGCCCGTAGAAGCAGGCCCAGGTGCCGTTGCGGCGTACTATCTCCTCGAAGCGGACGACGAACTCCTCGAAGCGCCCGGGCGGCACGGCGGCGTCCTCGACGAAGGCGACCGGCTTCTCCCGGTCGGTGGTACCCAGGAGGAGCGGCAGCGTGGACTTGCGGAGCTTCACCGTGCGCGCCATCTCCTCCCTGCCGCGCAGCGGGACGACCTCCGAGGCCCCGACCTCCCGGGCGAGCCCCTCCAGCCGGGCGAAGCGCTCGTCGAGCTCCTCTTCGGTCCCGCTCCACTCGACGAGCAGGATCGCCTTCGGCGTGCCCCGGACGAAGCTCGTCGCCTCCCGGTAGGCCGGGGCGCGGCGGGCGCGCTCTATCGCGACGTCGTCGAGGAGCTCTATCGCGGAAGGTGATTCCTCGAGGAAGCGCACCGTCGCCCGGGCCATCTCGGAGAGGGAACCGAACTCGAAGGAGGCGATGCCGCGCGCCGGGGGGAGCTCCCGCAGCGTGAACTCGGCCCGGCTGAGCACCGCAAGGGTCCCCTCCGAGCCGCAGACGAGGCGGGTGAGGTCGATCGTGTCGGGGTCGAGGAGCGCGTCGAGCCCGTAGCCCGAGACCCTGCGGACGAGCTTCGGGTAGCGACGCCGGATCTCCTCGCCGTAGCGGCCTCCGATCTCGAGCGCGTTGCGCAGAAGGCGGGCCTCGGCCCCCTCGCCACGCGCCCTCCTCTCCGCCTCCCCACGAGGGAGCGGCCGGAGCTCGACCGTCTCGCCGCTCGCCAGGATGCACCTCAGGGAGAGGATCTGGTCGGCGGTCGTCCCGTAGACGATCGAACGCATCCCGGCCGAGTTGTTCCCGACCATCCCGCCTAAAGTAGCCACGTCCGAGGTCGAGGTGTCGGCCCCGAAGACGAGCCCGTGCGGCTCGACGAGGCGGTTGAGGTCACCCTGGATGACGCCCGGCTCGACCACGCACCGGCGCCCCTCGATATCCAGGTCGAGCACCCGGTCCATCGCCGAGACGTCGAGGGCGATGCCGGGGGAGGTGGCCTGCCCGGCGAGCGAGGTCCCGGTCCCGCGCGGGGTGACCGGCAGATCCAGCTCCCTCGCCGCGGCGAGCGTGTGCTTTATGTCCTCCTCGGAGCGGGCGGCGACCACGGCGACGGGCCTTCTGAGGTAGATCGAAGCGTCGGTCGACCACAGGGAGCGCGAGGCGTCGTCGGTGTGCAGGGAACCTTCCAGGTTGCCGTCCAGGAGCTCGTGCAGGCGGGCGGCTTCGGGCTGTGTCCTGATCATGTCCTAAGTGTAATACTGCGGGGGCGCGATCTCACCCGTCGGGAACCGCGGATCGTCGGGGTGCGTATAACGTTGTGGCCCCATCGTCGGGGTGATGGTTGAATGTAACGGCGCGCAGGCGACGCGGAGGTAGACCGTTGAACGGGATGGCATGGGTGAGGATGCTCATCGGGGCGACCTGGCTCGATGGGGCGGTGGAGAAGCTGGCCAACCCCCACTTCCCGCAGCAGTTCGCCGCCACGCTGCGCTCCGGGGGTTACGTGGCCCAGGCTCCCCCCTTCTTCCAGCAGTTCATGCGCCAGCACGTCATCCCGAACGCCGAGCTCTTCGCCAACCTCACCCGCGCGGGGGAGCTCGTCTTCGGGGCGCTGCTCGTCCTCGGACTCCTCACCAACCTGGCCGCGCTCTGGAGCATCGCGTTCAGCGGGATGCTCATCGTCTCCCAGGGCGGGCTCGGCTTCGGGGAAGGCCTCGCCCCACCGCAGTTTTTTACGATCGACCTGATCATGGCGCTGCTCTCGCTCCTGGTGCTGCTGAGCCCCGCGGCGAAGTCGCTCTCGCTGGACGAGAGGATCTTCAGGAAGAACTCCCTGCTCGCCCCCCTGCTCATAAACCGCCGGGCGGGCTCCCGACGCGCCACCGCCAAGTAGCAGGCCGGTGAGGCGTTGCGCCACCCCCGCAGACGGAGCGACCAGACCGACGAAGAGCTGGTGCGACGTCTGTCATCCGGGGAGTCACCCGGCGAGGCCCTCTCGACGCTCTACGACCGTTACGGCCGCACGGTCTACGGTTCGGGGATCAAGCTGCTCGGCAGCGGCCAGTCGGCCGAGGAGCTGGTGCAGGAGGTCTTCCTCAAGGTGTGGCGTTCGGCCGGGACGTTCGATCCCTCGCGCTCGAGTTTCTCCACCTGGCTCTACCGCATCACCCGCAGCGTGGCCGCGGACATGTACCGCAGGCAGTCCCGCAGCCCGGCCACGGCCGCCGGAGAGGACATCGCCGAGGTGCGTGACGCCTCTTCAGGCCCCCAGGAGATAGTCGACGACTCCTGGCTCACATGGAGGGTGCTCGTGGCGCTCGAGGAGCTGGACGAGCCGCACCGCGAGGTGCTCAGGCTCGCCTACTTCGAAGGCCTCACCCAGCGTGAGATCTCGGAGAGAACCGGGCTCCCGCTCGGCACCGTCAAGAGCCGCACCCTCAGGGCGCTCAGGAAACTGCGGGCCGGGCTCGGCCTGGCCGGCATCTCGCGGGAGGTGCTCTAGAGATGGGCTGTGAAGAAGCCCGCAGGAACCTCGGGGCACTCGCCGTGGAGGGCCTCGATCGTGAAGAGCGGGAGGAGGTCCTGCGACACGTCTCCGGCTGCCCCCGCTGCCGCAGGGAGCTCGAGGAGCTCAGAGAGACCGTCGGCGTGCTCCGCTCGCTCCCGGCTTACCCCGCCCCCCCACCGGACCTCAGGACCCGGACGATCTCGCGGGCGGCGGGAGATGCACCGCACCGGGGGTTCGTCTCCCGGAGGTGGCTCGTCCTTCCGGCCGTACTCGTGCTCGCGATCGCGGCGCTCGGATGGCTGCTTCTGGCCCAGCGCGGTTCCTCCACCCCGGTGGCGGTCGTGCGCCTCGAGCCGGTCTCCGCCTACCGCGCGACGCTCGCGCACCGGGACTACTGGGGCGTGGCGAAGCTCTACCCGGCAGACCGGGGCAACCGCCGCATGGAGCTCCGGCTGCACCATCTGGGGGACCCGGGCTCCGGCTGGCGGGTCTACCAGGCGTGGCTCGTCTCGAAGGACGGGCGCACGAGCGCGGGCACCTTCGAGGCCGGCCCCGGCAGGACCGTGGTCTGGCTCAACGTCCCCTCTCGAACCCTAAACTACGACGCCGTCGTCATCACCGTCAGAGACGGTGGACGCCCGGCTGGTGATGTCGTGCTGAGGGGCAGGATGACCCGCGGAGGCAATCAGGAGTAGTACTCCGGTGCCTTCCTGAACTTGGGCCAGGCGTCCGGGTCGTGCCCCGTCACGACGGTCGCCCCGAGCCGGTCCACTTCACGGTGTATCTTGCGCACCGAGTAGGCCACGTCGGCGGCCGAGTGGATCAGGCCGGGCAGCGCCTTCTCCTCGTAGTGATCCATCGTGTAGCAGGCGTCGGCGGTGAGCATCATCGGGCCCTCTCCCTCGAGGGTGACGACGAGCGAGGTGTGACCTGGCGCGTGCCCCGGCGTGAAGAGCGTCTTTATCGTGCCGTCCCCGAAGAGGTCGTAACCGTCGTCGTTCGGACCGTCGAGGAAGAGCCACCTGACGTCTTTGTCGAAGTCCGGACGGATGTAGGCGGTCTTCTGGAACCAGTCGGGGGTGTAGGCGTACTCGAGCTCCCGCCGCTGCACGACGTACTCGGCGTTCGGGAAGTGGCCTATCGCGCCGGAGTGGTCGAGGTGCAGATGGGACTGCACGACGTAGCGCACCGATGCCGGGTCGATGTCCAGCCGCTGGAGCTGGTTCACCACGAAGTCGTCCTCGCTCATCACCGGTTCGTAGGCGTCCACGACCACGCCCCAGTGCGCCCGGGCGTCGCGGGCCACCTCGAGCGCGTTGCCGCCGTCGAAGAGGACGTTCCCCCGGGGATGGGTGATGAGGAAGAAGGGCACCGGGATCTCGTAGGGATCGCCGAGCCCCTGGTTCATCTTTATGTACTGCACCTGCGTCTTGAGGCTCCCGCACTCGAGAAAGTACAGCCTGAGGTCGTCCGCCATCTCTCCTCCTTTCAGTGGGCCACCGGCCCCGAAAAACCTTCTCCTTACCAGTTCTCCATCGACTCGCGGATGATGTTCGCGAGGTCCTCCTCCGTGACCTCGCGCGGCGAGCCGACGAGCAGCCGCTGCTGCTTCATGGCACCCTCGACCAGCTCCGGGATGTCCTCTTCGGTGTAGCCGAGCTCGCGCACGCCGCTTGGCGCCCCCACGTCTTTCATCAGCTGGATGAGGATCTCGGGCAGCGTGTTCTCGTCGGCCTTCTCTATCGGACGGCCGGCGAGGAGCTCCGCGACGTAGCGGTGCCTCTCGGGGGCGGCCGGGTAGGTGAACCGGAAGGAAGCCGGGGCGGTGACGATCACCGACCAGCCGTGCGGGACGAACGGGTGGTCGACCTCGTAGCCCGGCGGCCGGTAGGTGTGCTTGAGCCCGGCTATGGGGTAGGCGCAGGCGTGCGGGATGTGCACCCCGGCGGAACCGAACCCGACGCCGGCGAGCGAGGCCCCGAGCATCATGGCCCCGCGGGCCTCGACGTCCTCGCCGTTCTCGACGGCGCGCCTGAGGTACTTCCCGCCGTACTCGAGCGCCTTGGCGGACCACATGTCCGCGATCGGGTTCGCCCCCTGATACGGCGGGCGGTCGTCGGGGCTCTTGGGCTTCGGCCGGGCGTCGTAGGGCCTGGATAGATACGACTCGGCGGCATGGCAGACCACGTCGAGCCCGCACGAAGAGGTGACCTCCGACGGCAGGCTCATCGTAAGGAGCGGATCCACCACCCCGCGCGCCGGACGCAGGTACTGGTGCGAGATGCCGGTCTTGACCTTCTGCTCCGGGATGTCCAGGACGGCCACCGTGGTCGCCTCCGCCCCGGTGCCGGCCGTCGTCGGGACCGCCAGCAGCGGCTTGAGCGGCGAGGGCGGCTTCCTGCCCCCACCCACCGGCGGGTTGACGTAGTCCATGATCGGAGCCGGGTGCGTCGAGACCAGGTCGGCGACCTTGGCGGTGTCGATGCTCGTCCCGCCCCCCACCGCCACGAACCCGTCGAAGTCTCCCTCGACGGCGAAGTCCGCCGCCTCCTGGAAGGAGGCCGCCGTCGGCTCCACGTGCGCCCGGTCGAAGACCTCGACCTCTACGCCCTCCGCCTCGATAAGCTCCCGGATGCGCCCCGTGATCCCCGCCTTCACCACCCCCGGGTCGGTGACGAGCATCACCCGGCTCATCCCCAAACGCTTCACTTCCCAGCCGACCTCTTCGGCCGCGCCGGGCCCGTACTTCAGCGGCGTGGCCTCCATCGTGAAGATGGTCTCGTTGCCGGAAGACGAGCCGTCACCTCGATCGGCCATCTTAAGTGAACCTCCTCTCCCTCTTCGATCGCTTCCAGCCGCCCATCTTACCAGCGTCCATCCCCCACCGTGAAACCATTCGCACCGATTGACAATTTCCACCCTGGGAAGGAAAATTACAACCAGCCATAGGAAGAGAGGAGAAACCGCCATGCTGGTCTTCGTGGACTTCCGGGTCAACCCCAAGGAGCTCTCGCTGGAGCAGCTCTGGGAGCTGTGGGAGAGAGAAGCCGACGCAGCGAAAGGAGCCATCGAAGCCGGCAAGGTCGTCGCCCTCTACAAGGTCTCCGGCCAGCGCCGCGTCCTAGGCATCCTCGACGTCGAATCCCACGACGAGCTCGACCAGATCATCATGGCCGGCCTGCCCATGGCACACTACCTCGAGATAGCCGAAATCCTCCCCGTCCGCGAGTACTCCGCCTTCGCCGAAGACGTCCGCCGCAGATGGAGTTGATGCCGGCATATATGCTTACAGCATATAGATTCCGTACATAGTACAATCGTTTCCGCAGTTGCATCCCCGCATCAGGAGGGTTGTTTCAGTTGGCTGAGGAGAAAAGGGACCGGTCGGCGCCGGACCCGGCGGAGCTCTGGATGAAATGGTACGAGACCGGGACGAAGGCGTGGTCTGAGATGCTCTCCGGAGACAGGGAATCCTACGCGGACCCGTGGGGTCTGTACCGGCAGTGGTTCGAGAGCATGGAGAAGGTGAGGGAGAACCTCGCGTGGGGGCCTTCCGACGGGGCCGAGATGGCCGAGACGGCGGCGCGGGCGGTCGAGGCGACGACCGATCCGCAGCAGATGCAGCGGTGGTTCGAGGCCGCGATGCGCTCCTGGCAGGAGGCCGCCGAGTCGTGGATGAGCACGATGAGCCTGGCGCCGCGGTGGGCCGAGGTGATGGAGAAGGCGCGGGAGAACATGGTGCGGCAGGCCGAGGGCGGGCTCCCCACCGATCCGCTGCGCTTCGCGGTGCAGTGGTACAACGCCGTGAGCGGACCGCTCTCCGAGTTCGTGCAGGAGGCGATAGAGAAGGAGGAGGTTCTCGGCCCCTCCAGCCAGTTCCTGCAGAACTACGCCAGGTTCTACAGGATCTTCCGCAAGGCCTCCGAGGAGTATCTGCGCACGTTGCAGATCCCGACGCGCTCCGACGTGGCGCGGGTGGCCGGGCTCGTCGTCGCGCTGGAGGACAAGGTAGACCGGATCGAGGAGGCCTTCGAGGAGTTCGAGTACGGCTACGCAGAGCCCGCCACCGCCGAGGAGGTGCGCTCGCTAGAGGAGCGCATGGACCGGATCGAGGAGAAGCTCGACCGTCTGCTCGCCTCCGTGGGCGGGACCCGCACGGAGGAGCCCCGGAACGGCTCGGGCAGGAAGGAGATAAAGGCCACCGCCGCCGCCCGGCGCAAAGCCGAGGAGCTCGGGATCGACCTCAGCGAGGTCGAGGGCACGGGGGCGGACGGTCAGATCACGGTCGAAGACGTGCGCCAGAAAGGGGGGAGGTAGAAGGTGAGCGACCAGAGAAGCGCCATACCCTCCAGCCCGCAGGAGTTTCTGCGCAAGTACGGCGAGGGGGCGAGCATCGCGCTGGAGGGTGCCAGGGCGGATACCGGCCGCACCCCCAAGGAGACGATCTGGACCAAGAACAAGGCGAAGCTCTACCACTACCAGACCGGCGCCGAGAAGAAGTACCGCACGCCGGTCATGATCGTCTACGCGCTCATAAACCGTCCCTACGTCCTCGACCTCATCCCCGGCAACAGCCTCGTCGAGTACCTCTCGAACGAGGGCTTCGACGTGTACATGATCGACTGGGGCACCCCGGGTGACGAGGACGCCGAGATGACCTTCGAGGACTACGTCCTCGACTATATCCCGCGCGCCGCGAGGAAGGTCATGCGCACCGCCGGGACGGAGGATTTCACCCTCTTCGGGTACTGCATGGGCGGCACGATGAGCGCGATGTACGCCGCGCTCTTTCCGGAGACGCTCAAGAACCTGCTGCTGCTGACAGCCCCGATAGACTTCAGCAAAGAGCATCTCGGTCTCTACGCGCTCTTCACCGACGAGAAGTACCTCGACGCAGACCTCCTCGCCGACGCCTTCGGGAACATCCCCGGTGAGATGATCGACACCGGCAACCGGATGATGAAGCCCATAACCAACTACGTCGGCACCTACGTGAGCATGTGGGAGCGCATCTTCGAGGACAAGTCGATGGAGACCTGGCTCGCGATGAACAAGTGGGTCAACGACGGGCCGCCGTTCCCGGGTCAGGCCTTCAGGCAGTGGATCCACGAGTTCTACCAGCAGAACAGGCTGGTGAAGGGTGAGATCTCGCTGCGCGGCCGACGGGTCGACCTCTCCCGCATCGACGTGCCGCTCCTGAGCATCGCGGGCAAGAAAGACCACATCTGCACCGTCCCGCAGGCCGAGGCGATCATGGACCTCGTCTCGAGCCGGGACAAGGAGTTCTACGTGCTCGACGCCGGGCACGTCGGGCTCCTCACCGGGCGCAACGCCAAGAAGACCCTCTGGCCGAAGGTGAGGGGGTGGCTCGCCGACCACTCAGACCCGGCGTAGATCGGGGAATGAGAGCACCTGGAGGGCGGGGGCCGCGCGCGGCCCTCGCCCTCCGTTTCGCCTACCTCACCACCGGCACCCGCAGCACGCTCACCGAGCAGGCCGGGAACTCGTGCTCGAAGGCGCTGCCCCTCGCCTTGACGCTCCTCTCGGTCACGCCGACCCGCTCGCGGCCGAAGTCGTTCGTCGCCCCGGGGTCATCCCCCGTCACCTCCCGGGCCGTGGCGCTCCCCCCGAAGCTCCCGTCGGCGAGGCGCACCGAGGTCTCGACGCTCCTGTCGGGGTCGCGGTTCACGACGGCGAGGACGAGATCACCCGAGGACGGGTCGAGGGTCGCGACGGCGTCGAGAACCCTGAAGGGCCCGAGGTCCGCGACCCGGTGCGGCCAGGGCGAGGACTCGCGGCCCGCAAGGTCGTAGGTCTCGCACTCCAGGTGGATGTCGAGCACGGTGCCGTTCAGGTTCTCGGCGTAGAGCCGCAGGGGGTGGTAGATCGTCTGCAGGAAGAGCCCGTTCTCGTTCGTGAAGATCGGGGCTATGACGTTCACCATCTGGGCGAGGTTCGCGATCTTGACCGTCTCGCAGTGGCGGGCGAAGACGTTGAGGTAGGTCGCGACGGCGAGCGCGTCGGAGAGGGTGTAGCGCTCCTCGAGCCCGCTGTCCTCGGCCCGCTCCCGGAACCAGACGTTCCACTCGTCGTAGGCGACGTGGACAGGGTGCTCGACGCCCTGCTCGTAGCGGGCCCGCTCTATGAGGGCGCGGGCGGTCGTGAGCGCCCGCTCGGCCTGGTGCGGGGCGAGGACGTTCGACCAGTGGTCGTCGCTGCCGGTGTAGAGGTGGACGCTGTGGTAGTTTACCTGGCTCACCAGTCCGTCTATCACGATGCGGTCCCACTCGCTCCAGCCGTTCAGGCCGCAGCTCACGAGCTCTATCTCCGGGTTGACCCGCTTCATGACCTTGGCGAACTCGCGCGCCCGCTTAACGTAGTCCTCGGCCGAGAGCGCACCTATCTGCCACTCGCCGTACATCTCGTTGCCGAGCCCCCAGTAGCGGACGTTGTACGGCTCCTCGTGGCCGTACGCGCGCCGCAGGTTCGCCCAGTAGGTGTCGCCGGTGCCGTTGCAGTACTCGACCCATGCGGCTGCCTCGTCCATCGTGCCCGTCCCCATGTTCACGCAGATGTAGGGCTCGGTCCCTAAAGCGCGGCAGTACTCGATGAACTCGTCGGTCCCGAAGCGGTTGGGTTCCTCGGCGTGCCAGGCCAGCTCCATCCTGTTGGGGCGCTCCTCACGCGGGCCGATCCCGTCGGTCCAGTGGTAACCGGAGACGAAGTTGCCCCCCGGCCAGCGCAGGATGGGCATGCGCAGGGGCGCGAGCGCTTCGATCACGTCGGTACGGTAGCCCCGCTCGTCGCTCAGGGGCGAGCCCTCGTCGAAGACGCCGCCGTAGATGCAGCGCCCCAGGTGCTCGATGAACCCGCCGAAGATCCGGCGGTCCAGCTCACCCAGCCTGCGGTCGAGGTCTATCTTGATCTGCGCCAAAAGAGAACGCTCCTTTCAGTCGGTGAAGGTCTCACACCCACACGAGCGCCGGCGCACCAGCCCCACCGGGAGCAGTATGCGCTGCTCGCGCCGGCTGTTTCTCTCTGCAGCTTCCTCCAGAAGCAGCCTGACCGCCGCCCCGCCCGTCTCGTAGAAGGGTACGCGCACGGTCGTGAGCGGGGGCAGGGCGTGCGCGGCCATCGGGATGTCGTCGCAGCCCACGAGCGCACACTCCCGAGGAACGTCCAGACCCCGCTCGTAGAGGGCGTGCAGCACGCCGAAGGCCATCAGGTCGCTCTGGACGAAGATCGCGGTCACATCCGGTGCACGCTCGAGCAGCCGGAGTGCGGCCCGGTATCCACCCTCGGGCTCCCAGTCGCCGAACTCGACCAGCTCCGGGTCCGGGGTGATCCCCGCCTCCCCGAGCGCCCGCTCATACCCTTTGAGGCGCGCCTTCGTCACCCGCCGCCCCGGGGAGCCGGCCACGGTGGCGATCCTGCGGTGCCCGTGGCCGATGAGGTGTCCGGTAGCCAGATAAGCGGTCCTGGCATGATCGGAGCCCACGAGCGAGACCCCACCGCCGGGGACGTGGTGGATGCTCACCGCCGGGATCTCCCATTCGCGCAGCATCCTGCCGACCTCCTCGTCCTCCTCGAGCTGGGGAGCGGCGGCGAGGATGCCCCCGACCCGATGCTCGACGAGCATCCGCAGGCAGCGGGCGGCGTCGGAGCCCTCCTCATCCAGGCTGCAGATGAGCACACCCCGACCCATTTTGCGCGCCTCCCGCTCGGCACCGACGACGAACTGCGCCAGCACGTAGTCGCTCAGGTTGCTCGCCAGGATCCCGATCGTCGAGGTGCTCTGCGTGACCAGGTTGCGCGCGAGGGCGTTCGGCACGTACCCGAGCTCTCTCGCCGCCTCGAGTATTCTCTCCTCGGTCTGCTTCGAGACCGTACCCTTGCCGTTCAAGACCTTGCTCGCGGTCTGAAAGCTCACCCCCGCGAGCGCGGCCACGTCCCGCAGAGAGACACCAGCCAAACTCTCCCCCCTCTAGCCCTTGAGCCCGGTGTTCGCTATGCCTTCGACGATCTGACGCTGGAAGAAGATGAACGCCACGAGCAGCGGCAGACCGCCCAGGACGGCGGAGGCCATGATCTGGGCGTAGTGGATGCCGAAGGCGCTCTGCACGGTGGAGAGCCCGAGCGGGATCGTCATCATGTCGGTGCTCGTCACCACGATCAGGGGCCAGATGAAGTAGTTCCACGAGCCGACGAACGTGAAGATCGCGACCGCCGCGAGCGCGGGTCTGGCGAGCGGCATCCAGATCTGCCAGTAGATCCTGAGCCGGCTCGCCCCGTCGACGAGCGCGCTCTCCTCCAGCTCGCGCGGGATGCCGTCGAAGAATACCTTGAGGATGAAGACGGCGAGCGCCGAGGGGAGCTGCGGCAGGATGATCCCCTGGTAGGTGTTGACGAACCCGACCGCCTGCATCTCCGAGAACAGCGGCACGATCAAGACCTGCGGCGGGACCATCAGCCCGGCGAGCACGACCCAGAAGAGCACCGTCCGGCCGCGGAAGGGGATGCGCGAGAGCGCGTAGGCGGCGAGGCTCGCCAGCAGCACGACGAAGACCGTGACGACTATCGAGACGAGCGCGCTGTTGGCGTACCAGCGCAGGATGTCCCCCGCCTCTATCACCTGCCTGAAGGAGTTCAGGTTGAAGTGCGAAGACGCCCAGGTGATCGGGGTCTTCGTCGTCTCGCTCTCGGGCTTGAGCGCGGTGTCGATCGCCCAGGCGATCGGCAACAGCCACGCCGCGGCGAGCACGGAGAGAACCGCGTAGGTGACGATCGTCCCCGCCCTGCCCCGCCGACCGGGGACGGGCCCCTTTTGCGATACGCGAGCGAGTCCCCGCGGTGCTTCCGCTTCCATCAGACGGTCTCCTCCCTTCTGCGGCTGAACAGGAACCAGACCACCGAGGCGGCCAGGATGATCACGAAGTAGACCACCGAGACGGCCGAGGCGTAGCCGATCTGGTAGGCGGTGAAGCCCTGGTCGTAGAAGTACTCGATGATGGGCCGGGTGGTGAAGTTCGGCCCCCCGTAGGTCATTATGTAGACCTGGTCGAAGATCTTGAGCGAGGCGAGTATCTGCAGCGCGAGCACCAGCAGTGTGGTCCGCTTGAGCAGGGGCAGCGTGATCCAACGCGCCTGCGCCCAGGCACCCGCCCCGTCGACCGCCGCCGCATCGTACAGCTCGCGCGGTATCTCCTGCAAACCCGCGAGATACAGCACGAAGTTGAACCCCAAAGTCCACCAGATGGTGGTGATGACTATCGAGATCATCGCGACGTTCGGGTCCCCGAGCCAGGCGACGTTGCCCAGAATGCCGCCGAGGACGCCGTCGATGAGCCCGAAGCCGGGCTCGTACATCCAGATCCAGATGAGGCACACCACCGAGACCGGCAGGACGAACGGCGCGAAGAACGAAAACCGGAAGATCCCCTGCCCCCGCACCACCCGGTTGGTGAGCATCGCGAAGACGAGCGCCAGGATCACCAAGGGCGGAGTCGAGAGGATCGTAAACCAGACCGTGTGCCACAGCGACTGCCAGAAGGCGGGATCGCCGAAGAGCCGCCCGTAGTTCTGAAACCCCAGAAACTGCGAGCCCCCGGTCCCGACCAGGCTCTTGTTGGTGAAGCTGTACTTGAACATCAATATGACCGGCCAGATGAGGAACAGCGCGTACGCCGCCATGAACGGCAACATGAACCCCCATCCGGTCAGGTCTCTGCGCCACCGGCCCCCTCCTCCGCTCTTGACGGCCGGCACGGCCGGGGCGCGTACCATCTCCTGTCCTGCTTCCATCTCTCCCTCACTCCTCCTTCTCAGTAAGGTTTGGGCAGCGAGACCTCCTGCTGCAGGTAGGCCCGGAACTGCCTCACCCCCTGCCGGGGCGACATCCTGCCGGCCATCACCGCCTGGAAGATCCCCGAGGCGTGCGACTCCATGATCGAACCAGACCCGCTGAACCAGGCGATCGGGTCGGTGACGACGTACTTCGCCACCCCGGCGTAGTTGCTCTGCGGCTCGAGGTGCCGGTACTTCTCGCTCTGCACCACGGGCTGGTAGGCGGGGATGTGCCCGCCCTGCGCCCAGACGTAGCTGTCCTTGAGCATGAAGCTTATGAACTCGAGCGCGGTCTTCTTGTGCGCCGGGTCAACCCCCTTCGGGATGATGAACGAGTGGTGGTCGGCCTGCGCCGCCCTGTAGGTGTAGACCTTCGGGAAGGGCACCATGTTGAAGTTCATCTTCGCTGCCTGGAAGGTCGTCACCTCCCACTCCCCGTTCCAGTAGAGCCCGGCCTGCCCGTTCTGGAAGAGCGCGACAGACCCGCCGTAGTCCATGTTGATGGGCATCACCCTGTACTTGAGCGCCAACTCGGTCATGAACTCGAGAGCCCGCTCGGCCTTCGCGTCGTCCATGACCACCCTCTTCGCATCGTGCGAGAGTATCGGCGCCCCCTTCTTCATCTGCCCGTAGAGCGTGAGAAAGAGCCGCCACGGCCCCGCCGAATCGTTGGGGTAGAAGGAGACCCCCCACTGTCCGGTGACCTTCTTGACCTTCTCGAGCACCTTCACGACCCGTCCCGGGCTGTCCATCGGTACGAGGTTGCCACCCGAATCGAGGACCCCCGCCTTCCTGCAAATGTCCACGTTGTAGTACTGGACGAATGGATGCGTGTCGAGCGGGACCGCGTAGATCCTGCCGTCGTACTTCGCGAAGTCGAGCACCTGCGGCAGGAACTTGTCCGGACCGATCCCGTACCGCGAGAGCTCCTCCGGACGCAGCTCCTGCAGAAGACCGGCCGGCGCATAAGCCCCCATCTTCGCCAGGTGCATCACCGCTACATCCGGAGGACTCCCCCCCGCTATCGCCATCGAGAGCTTGGTGTAGTACGGATTGCCCCACGACAGCGTCACCGCGTTGAGCGTTATCCCCGGATGGCTCCTCCTGAACTGGTTCTCCATCTCCACCATCCGGACCCCGTCCCCACCACCGAACAGGTTCCAGTAATCGATGCTCCGCGCCCCGCCACCGACCAGCGCCGCCGAAGGCCCGCACGAACTCACCGCCAGGCCAGCCGCCGCAACCGCAGCCCCACTCAGAAACGTGCGCCGGCTGACGGACCGCCCAAGGAAAGACCGGCCCTCTCCGCTCATACCACGTCCCTCCTTCCACACCCCGCCTTGGTTAGGCGAACGTTCGCCTAACCATTGGAAGGCTAACATCGTGCGGCAGGAAGATCAAGTACGAGACGTGGTGGGGCTCAGGCTTCGGGGAGGCCGAGCTGTTGGCGCAGGCTCTCCATATCCACTCTGCCGGAGTGTTCGACGAGCAGGCCTTCTCTGAACCGGTCCTGGAAAGAGGCTTCGAAGGAGGCCTTGCGTCCCGTCGGGGGGTACCAGAGGACGCCACCGCGGTCGGCTCCGGAGAGCAGCAGGCGGGTTTCGACCGTATCGTCCCGGGCTCGCTGCTCCTTTATGGAGAGGCGGAGGTCCGGGAAGCTCGCGTGGAGGTCGAGGATGCTCCGTTCGAAATTACGCCGGCCCTTCAGGTGGTGGACCTCGTCGGAGACTTCGGGGTCGAGCACGGAGAGATCTTTGAGGGCGAACGCCTCCTCGTAGAGCCGTCGTGCCTGGTGGAGGTTCGCCTGCTCCGTTCTCTCGCGTTCCTCCTGGAGGCGTCTCTTACTACGGGGGAGTGCCCCGTAGAGTGCGGTTCCGAAGAAGATCCAGCAGAGCGCGGCGAAGATGGAGGGAGCCGCGAGGACCACCTGGGACCAGAGGCCCTGTGCACCGGGCCGGGAGGAACTGCCGAGGTACCATTGGAAGAGCGAGAGGCTTATCAGGGGGAGGCTGATCACGCCGGCGGGCAACAGGGCGAAGCGGGCCCGGCCCAGGCCCCTCCGCGCGCTCGAGGCCGCTGCGCCGGCGAGGATCGCTGCGACCGGCGGGCCCCAGAACCAGAGTAAGAACATGGTTCTGATCCCGCCATCCAAAAGACCGAGCCACAGTATCTGGTCCCCGTAATGGAGCCACTCCCGCAGGATGTAGGCTGGGGGCACTATGCAGGTGAGAAGGGCCACGGCGAGCCCCGAGAGCGCCGCCACACGAAACGTACTGCCACCCTCGCAGACGACGGCCCAGACCCCGAGCAGGGCCAGCGGGATCATGAAGCTCCTCGCCGGTTCGCCCACGAAGTATGCGAGGTCGTAGAACCCGTAGAGCGGATGGTAGGGACCGTAGAACTGAACCAGCAGGTTCGTCACGCCCTCGAACAATCCGAGAGCACCGACGAGGACCGCGGCAACCCCGGCAACGCGCACCAGGGCGGGCCGCCGAAGGGTCTTCTCCAGCGGCCCGCCCTGGTGCGTCATTCCCTCTTTGATCCGGACGAGGAGAGAACCGCGCAGGGTACGGAGCCCCCTATCGCCACCCCCGCCTAGGAGATGCGTTCGAAGATCGCCGCGATCCCCATCCCTCCGCCGATACAAAGCGTCACCAGCCCGTAGCGTCCTCCGGTACGCCTGAGCTCGTGCAGGATCTTGACGGTGAGGATCGCCCCGGTGGCGCCTATCGGATGGCCGAGCGCGACCGCCCCGCCCAGAGGGTTGAGCCGCTCCTCCGGTACGCCCAGCTCACGCCCGACGGTGACCGCGATCGAGGCGAAGGCCTCGTTCGCCTCGACGATGTCCATATCTTCGATCGAGAGCCCCGCCTTCTTCAATGCCATCCGGGAGGCCGGGATCATACCCGTACCCATCAACGCCGGGTCCACGCCGGTCACGGCCGCCGAGACGAGCCTCCCCGCCACCGGCAGATCGAGCTCTTCGGCCTTTCTGTCGGTGGTAACGAGCATCATCGCGGCGCCGTCGTTTATCCCGCTCGAGTTGCCCGCCGTAACGGTGCCCCCGTCACGTTTGAAGACCGGCTTGAGCCGGGCGAGGCTCTCGACGCTCGTGTTCGGACGTACGTGCTCGTCGGTGGTGAACCGGATGGTCTCCTTCTTCTGCTTCACCTCGACGGGGACGATCTGCTCCTCGAAGTACCCCTCCTGGATGGCCCGGGCCGCCCGCTGGTGGCTGCGCGCGGCGTAGGCATCCTGGTCCTCACGCGAGACGCCGTACTTCTCGGCCACGTTCTCGGCGGTCACGCCCATGTGGTAGTCGTTGAAGACGTCCCACAGCCCATCGTAGACCATGTGGTCCAGGATCTCCCCGCCCGGCATCCCCATCCGGTAGCCGTAGCGGGCCCTGGGCAGCAGGAAGGGCGCCTGGTCCATGCTCTCGATCCCGCCGGCGAGCACCACCTCCGCGTCACCGAGCGCCACCTCCTGCGCCGCAGAGACGATCGCCTGCAGACCGGATCCGCACATCCGGTTGAGCGTCATCCCGGGGACGCTCACCGGGAGGCCGGCTTTGATCCCGACCTGCCGCCCCGGGTTCATCCCCTGCCCAGCCGAGAGGATGTTGCCGACGATCACCTGATCTACCTGCTCCCCCTCCACGCCCGAGCGGGAGATGACTTCTCGGGCCACCGTGGCCCCAAGCTCGGTCGCTGGCACGTCCTTGAGAGCCCCGCCGAACGTCCCGATCGCCGTCCTCAGGGGAGTGGAGACCACTATCTCCGTTCCGTTGTTCCCAAAGCTCAAGGCGGCTCCTCCTATAGATCGTCCTCACTCATGCAAGTAAGGATACACCTCAGCGCCCGCCACGCCTCTGCATCTCCTCGAAGGTGCTCTGGTAATAGGAGAACATGGAGTTGAGGAAGTTCATGTAGGCGCTTATCGACTCCTGAGAGAGCTCCTGGAAGGCCTCGCGCTGCTTCTGGGTCTGCTCCAGCAAAGCCTCCGTGGTCGAGCGGGTTCCTTCGGCCTGGCTCTGCAGCTCCTCCATCACGCTCTCGAAGAACTTCCGCGTCAGCTCGGCCCCACGCTCCTGAGCCTCCATGGAGTGCCCGGAGACGGTCCGGTAGGACTCCATTATCGCCTCGGCGAACTTCTCCGCCGCCGCGTTGACCTTCTCCATCTGATCGCGCATCCGACGGTCGTCCATGGAGGACCTCCTTTCCCTCTACCACCATGCAGCATAACATACGAGCGGGGGGCCCGGGGGCAAGACCCCCCCCCCCCAAAACCCCCCGGTTGGGCCGCGGTACAGGGCCCCCCGCCGGGGCCCCCCCGCCCCCCCC
>JAIMBO010000212.1 GCA_023511405.1 Rubrobacteraceae bacterium | reverse complement strand
CCGGTACGATCTCCCGGAGGGATGGTCGTGGGTCTGGCTCGTTGACGGCCATGGAGCTCTCATACCACCTGGTCGTGGGGTGTGTGGTGGGGCTGGCCATCGGCACGACAGACTGGAGCAACCTGCATATCGTCGGGTGGTGGCAAATGTGGTGGACGGTTCCGCTCGTTTTGGGCTACCTGGGCAATCTGGCGGCTCTCCGGAGACGGAGGCAGGCACGATAAGACGTTCTCTGGACAGTAAGCCGAGCCGGAGGGCGCACGATTGATAAACACCCGGGCTCTCACCAAGCGCTACGGCAGGAAAGAGGCCGTTCGGGACGTGAACCTGGATGTAAGACGAGGCACGCTCTACGGTTTCCTCGGCCCCAACGGCGCGGGCAAGACGACGACCATAAAGCTCCTTTGCGGCCTCCTGCGCCCCACCTCCGGCGAGATCACGGTGGCAGGGGTGGACGTGGTCAGGGACCCGCTCGAGGCCAAGCGCAGGATCTCCTACGTCCCCGACGAACCCGCGCTCTTCGAGAAGCTCACCGCCCGGGAGTTTTTGGGTTTCGTCGCCGACGTCTACGGCGTGGAGCAGGCAGAGGCCAGGGATCGCTCCCGGGAGCTGCTCGAGATGTTCGGCCTCTCCGGGGAAGCCGACGAGCTGCTGGGTGGCTTCTCGCACGGGA
Organism: Rubrobacteraceae bacterium; assembly: GCA_023511405.1. Lineage (GTDB taxonomy): Bacteria > Actinomycetota > Rubrobacteria > Rubrobacterales > Rubrobacteraceae > Rubrobacter_E > Rubrobacter_E naiadicus. The sequence goes on along the minus strand of JAIMBO010000212.1, from coordinate 1,522 downwards.
TGAAACAGAAGGTGGCGCTCGCGGCGGCGCTGTTGCACGAGCCTGAGGTACTGTTTCTGGACGAGCCGACGGTGGGGCTCGACCCGGCGAGCGCACGGCTCACCAAAGACGTGCTGAGGAGGTTCGTGGCGCGTGGTGGCACGGTCTTCATGGCCACGCACATCCTCGAGATGGCCGAGGCACTGTGCGACGAGGTCGGGATAATAGAGCGTGGCAGGATGATCGCCTCGGGGACCGTAACGGAGCTCAGGTCGCTCGCCCGGTCCTCTCGGGACGACACCCTGGAGGATGTCTTCCTCAGGCTCACCGGCTCCAGCGAGGGCCGTCAGATAGCAGACTACCTGGAGGAGTGAGCCCGGTGGGCACGTGGAGGCTGCTCTACAGGCTCAAGATGAAGACGCTCCTCAGGTTCTCCTCCGACGAGAGGGGCAACCAGCGGATGGCCGGCTACGTCCTCGTTGTGATCGGGCTGCCCCTGACCTTCCTGCTGATGATCGGCTCGTTCTTCACGCTCTTCAGGAGCCTGCAGGGTTCGGTCGCCGGCCGCCACGAGTCCTTCGTGCTGCTCGCGAGCACCTTCGGCGGTGTGGGCGCGTTCGCGCTCTTCGCGGGATTCGGGCGCTCGGTGCAGGTGCTCTACCTCTCACGGGATCTGACGCCGCTGCTCGCGATGCCCTTCAAATCCCGGACGGTCTTCGCGCTCAAGTTCTGGGAGAGCGCACTCGGTGGCTCACTGCTCGTGGGTGTACTCGGGCTCCCGATCCCGCTGGCCTACGGGCTGGCGACCGGGGCCTCCATCCTCTTCTATCCCGTCCTTCTCCTCGTGCTCGCGCTGCTCGCGGTCGTTGCAAACGCCATCGGGATGCTCTTGGTGATGCCGTTCATGAGGCTGGTCTCCCCGGGCAGGGCCCGGGAGATCCTCTACGCTACAGGAATAATCCTCGGGGTGGCCGTGCTCCTCGGCGTGTTGTTCCTCGGCGACCATCCGGGGCAGAAGATGCTCGACTTTCCGCTCCTCACGATCCCGCCTGGAAGCTGGGCCGCCGCGGCCGTCACCGGGGCGGCCTCCCTGAGTGCCACCACCCTTCTCGGAGGTCTGGTACCGCTCGCCGCCGCGACCGCCGCGCTGTACTTCCTCTGCCTGTTCGTCGCCGGTCACCACTACGCCTCGGGGGTCTCCCGCGCCGCCGAATTCGCGGCCGGAGCTCGCCGGCGTCGGAGAAGGGCCATAGAAGGGAGGAGTGAGCTTCCCCTTCTTCCGCGAGACGTAGGGGCGGTGGTGAAGAAGGACCTGCTCTCGCTGCGTCGGGATCTCAGGATCTCCGCGAGCCTCCTGATCCCGCCGGCGTTCGGGCTCTTCTACGCCCTGACGAACGATTTCCAGAAAACAGGAATCCTCGGCCTCGCACCGTATCTCCTGGCCGCGACCCTCTCCGGAGCCAGCACGGGACTCTGGGGGAACCAGATACAGAACGTGGGCTTCGAAGGACGAGCCTACGCTCTCATCCTCTCCTCTCCCATA
>JAIMBO010000211.1 GCA_023511405.1 Rubrobacteraceae bacterium | reverse complement strand
CTGGAGCTGGTCGGCTATCGCGTCGCGGTAGCGGGCGGCGTTCATCGGCCCCATCCTGACCTTCGGCCGCTCGGCCTTCTCCATCCCGTCCCCGAGCTCGTAGCGTGAGACGCGTTTGATCAGGCTCTGCATGAACTCGTCGTAGACCTCGTCGAAGACGTAGACCCGTTTGGTGGCAAGGCACTGCTGCCCGGCGTTGAAGTAGCGACCGATGACGACACCCTTGACCGCCGCCTCCACGTCGGCGTCGGGGCAGACTATCGTCGGGTCGGACCCGCCGAGCTCGCAGGTGACCCGCTTGAAGGCGGGACCCGCGATCTGCATGATCCTGCTGCCCGTCTTCGTGCTCCCGGTGAACGCCAGTCGCCTCACCCGGGGATGCGCGGCGAGCGCCTCACCGGCCTCGGCCCCGCCGGTCACGACGTTTATCGCCCCGGCGGGGAGCCCCGCGTCCTGCAGGAGCTGCGCGACCCTGAGCGTGGCGAGCGGGGTGCTCTCGGAGGGCTTCACGACGACGGTGTTCCCCGCCGCGAGCGCCGGTCCGACCTTGGTCCCCATCAGGGTGAGCGGGAAGTTGAAGGGGACTATCGCGCCGCACACGCCGACCGGGCGCTTTATTACCATCCCGTAGCTCCTGCCCAGGTTCGACGGCAGCGGGGCGTGGGAACCCCGGATCTTGCTCGCCAGATCCGCGTAGAAGTTCAACCCGTGCAGCAGGTGATGCAGCTCCCCCATCGCCTCGGAGAGGGGCTTGCCCTGCTCGCGGACCAGCAGCTGCGCTATCTCCCGACCGTTCTCTTCGACCGCGGCGATGCCGGCCCTGAGCACCGCCGCCCGCTCGTCCGGGTCTTTCTTCGACCACTCATCGAACGCCCGTGAGGCGGCCTCGACCGCGGCATCGACGTCCTCTTTCCCGCCGTTTGGGACCGAGTCGAACTCCTCCTCGGTCGCCGGGTTCACGACCGGCATCTCTTCTCCGCCGCGCGCGGCGACCCTCTCGCCGCCTATTAGCATCTTCTCCATCTCTCCTCCCTTCAGGTCATGTACCTGAGGCGCAGCGCCTGGTACTCGCGCGCCGCGCTCTCGACCCACTCCGAGGAGCTCCCACCGAGCTCCTTCTTGACCTCGGCCGGGACGCCCGCGGCGAGCACCCCCGGCGGTATCTCCTGCCCCTCGCGCACCACGGTGCCCGCGGCGAGCATCGCCCGCCTCCCCACGCGGGCGCGGTTGAGGACTATGCTCCCCATCCCGACGAGAGCCCCGTCCTCTATCGTACAGCCCTCGAGCAGCGAGAGGTGTCCGACGGTGACGTTCGCGCCGACGAGCGTCGGAAGGCTCTCGTTGGTGTGGATGACGCAGTTGTCCTGCACGCTGGTCCCCTCACCGATCACGATGCGGTTGAAGTCCCCCCGCAGAACGGCGCCGAACCACACGCTCGCCCCCGACTCGACGACCACGTCCCCGACGAGGGTCGCGTTCGGCGCCACGAAGGCGTCCTCCGCCACCCGTGGTTCCCTGCCCCCGAAGGCCAGCAGATGCGCCAAGTACTCCTACCTCCCCTCGAACTCGGGGGCACGCCTCTCGCGCGCCGCCCGGACGCCTTCCCTGTGATCCTCCGTCTGCACCAGGAGGCTCTGCGCGAGGCTCTCGGCGAAGAGCCCGCTCTCCATGTCCACGCTCGCCGAGAGGTACAGCAGCCGCTTGGCGAGCCCGTAGGACTGCGGTGCACGCAGGAAGATGCGCCCGAGCCGTTCTCTCGCCTCCTCCAGCAGCCTCTCGGGCGGCACGACGCAGGTGACGAGCCCGTGGCGGAAGGCCGCTTCGGCGTCGAGATCCTCCCCGCCGAGCAGGATGTCCCGCGCGCGGGCGAGCCCGACGAGCTTGACGAGCCTGACGCACCCGCCGTGACTGGGGATCAACCCGATCATCCCCTCCCGGAACAGAAACCGCGCCCGCTCGGAGGCGACCCTGAGGTCGCAGGAGAGCGCGAGCTGGGTCCCGGCCCCGGTGGCGAGCCCGTTTATCGCGGCTACGACCGGCTTCTCGATCCGCTCTATCGTCGAGACGAGGCGGGTGAGCTCGTGGCTGTGCGCCCGAAACCCGGCCGGGTCCCACTCCCGCTCGAAGCGCGAGAGGTCGCCCCCGGCGGAGAACGCCTCCCCGCTGCCGGTTATCACCACCCCGCGCACGCTGCGGTCGG
>JAIMBO010000210.1 GCA_023511405.1 Rubrobacteraceae bacterium | reverse complement strand
GACGGTGTCCGCTCCGGCGCCGAGCTCCGATCCGAGCCACAGCGGGAAGTAGACGCTCAGGATCGAGACGGAGAAGATCGTGCCGGCGAAGTCGTAGAGCGCCCAGGAGATCACGGCGGGCCAGGTGGCCCGCCGGCCGGAGACGGTGGCCGCCGGTGCACGCACGCTCATTACAGGGCGATTATATGCCCTATCCGAGGAAGGTCTGATAGAGCAGGAAGAGGTTGAGGCCCATTATCAAGACGGCGATCACGACGGCCGCAACGCTCGTCGCACGCCGGTTCACCAGCGGCCCCATCAACCGACGGTCGCTGGTGAAGACCAGCAACGGTACCAGCGCGAACGGTATCCCGAAAGAGAGGACGACCTGGCTTACGACCAGCGCCCAGCTCGGGTCCACACCGAGAGCGATCACCACGAGCGAGGGGGTCACCGTTATCGCCCGGCGCAGGAATATCGGGATCCTGCGCCGGATGAACCCCTGCATCACGACCTGCCCGGCCATCGTCCCGACCGAGGAGGAGGAGAGCCCCGAAGCCAGAAGCGCCACGCCGAAGATGATCGCCACCCCCATGCCCTCGGAGCTTGCGAGCCCGTGGAAGGCCGATTCTATGCTCTCGGTCACCCCTCCCTTCCCCCGGGCGTGGAAGAGCGCGGCGAAGATGATCATCATGCTGGCGTTGACCAGACCCGCGATGCCCAGCGCGATCACCACGTCTATCAGCTCGAAGCGGAAGATCTTGCGCTTCTCTTCGTCGGTCCTGCCTACGACCCGTCTCTGGGTCAGCGCCGAGTGCAGATATATGACGTGAGGCATGACCGTCGCCCCTATTATCCCCGTCGCGAGGAACACGCTGCCGGAACCCGAGAAACGGGGGATGAAGGCCCCCTCGAGCACCTGCCCGACGTCCGGCTTCGCATAGAAGACCTCGAACGCGAACGCGACCACGATGACCCCGACCAGCACGCTTATGGCAGCCTCGACCGGCCTCACCCCGTACATCTCCAGCGCGAGCAGCGCGAATACCGCACCCGCGGTGATCAAACCGGACACGAAAAGCGGTATCCCGAAGATGAGGTTGATCCCGATGGCAGCACCTATGAACTCCGCGAGGTCCGTGGCCATCGCCACGACCTCAGCCTGTAACCACATGAAGATCGTCGCCGGCCGTGAAAACCGCTCCCGACAAACCTCAGGAAGGTTCTTGCCCGTCGCGATCCCAAGCTTGGCAGAAAGCGCCTGCACCAGCATCGCCATCAGGTTGGCCAGCACCACAACCCACAGCAGCGTATATCCGAACCTCACCCCCCCGGAGACGTTCGTCGCGAAGTTGCCCGGGTCTATGTAGGCCACCGCAGCGATGAACGCCGGCCCAAGAAACGGCCACAGCCCCCTCAAACCTCGGCGCTTCCCCTCCAGCGAAGCGCGCGCAGCCCGGGCCACCATGTCCTCACCCGCCAGCAACACCCCCTCGGCTTTCTCGGATCCATCCCCGGGACGCCCGCTCAAACCACGCTCCTTCCTCTCGAAAACGAGAATTTTTAGCCACGTCTAATATTACTATCAGCTACGGTTAACCGTCAACGCTTGGTTCTGCTGGCAAAAGCGCCGGGTTGGGCTAGTATTTGTACGCGAGAAATGAGCACGAACGCCGAAACCCAGCCCTCGGTCTCTGTGGGGGACTATCTGAAGAGCGTATGGGAGGTAGCCGGCACCGGCGCGGCCTCGACGAAGGACGTGGCGGAGCGGCTCTCGGTCTCTGCTGCGTCGGTATCGAGCATGTTCGTGCGGCTACAGGAGATGGGGCTGGTACGGCACGAGCGCTACCACGGAGCATCGCTGACGGAGCGGGGGAAGAAGGAGGCGATGCGGCTGGTCCGGAGGCACCGTCTGATCGAGACTTTCCTCCTGGAGCACCTGGGGTATTCGTGGGACGAGGTACACGAGGAGGCGGAGAGGCTCGAACACGCGGTCTCGGACACGTTCACCGAGCGTCTCGCGGAGTACCTCGGGCATCCGGAGCACGATCCGCATGGAGATCCCATCCCGACCCCTGAAGGGATGCTGGAGCCGGACCGGAACAAACCGCTGCGCGACGTCGAAGAGGGACAGCTGGTCCACGTCTCGCGGGTAGACCAGCGCGACGAAGCCGTGCTCGCCTATCTCGGGGAGCAAGGGCTGGTACCCGGCACGGCGATCAGGGTGCTGGA
>JAIMBO010000209.1 GCA_023511405.1 Rubrobacteraceae bacterium | reverse complement strand
CAGGCCACGTGCAGCTTCGAACCGGTCGCCCCGGCCACCTCGGCGGCCACCCGGCTCGCCGCGGCGGCCGCCTCGGACCCGTCCACCGCCGCCAGGATCTCACCCCCTGAGAACACCCTCTCCTCCCGTGCCCCGGGACGGACGACCAGCACCGGGCAGTGTGCGTGCCTCACCACGCCCAGCGAAACGCTCCCTATGAGCACCCGCTTGAGCGGTCCGAGGCCGCGGCTGCCGACGACGATGAGCCCGGCTCCGATCTCCTCGGCCAGATCCACGATCTCGTGGATCTCGGCCCCCAGCCTTATGTGGGTCTCGGCTTCGTCGGCGAGCCCCTGATTTCGGAGTTTCTTCACCTCTTCCCGCAAGAGCTCGCCGGCCTCCCGACGGGCCTGTTCGTTCCATTCAGCGGCCCCCAGGTCCCGATAGGGGTACATGGCGGGCACGAAGCCCACGGTGGCGACGTGCAGCTCGCTGCCGGTAGCCTTCGCCAGCCTGGCGGCGACGGTCGCGGCTCGCCTCGCGCTCTCCGACCCGTCCACCGCGGCCAGTATCTTCGTCGGGAACATGCTCATTCAAAGACCTCCTTCGATCCGGACTCCACGCAGTCCTTCCCGCTTCCTTCCTCGACGTCCGCCCCGGCTCTCCGGGGACCTTCGCCGCCACCTCGGACCTCCTCTTCCGCCCCTCCTCCCCATCGCTCACGCCGGTATTCTCCCCGCGAACGGACCTTTGGCCCTGAGCAAGTTTGACCGTCGTCATGGTCAAGATTGATCACGAACGACGATCGCCGGACGGGTAGAGGCTTTGCCGATCGAAGTCCGTCACCGCTCATCCCGCGCCCTTCCTCGCGGACCGCTCCACATCGAGCACCCGGAGCACCGTCGGGACCACCGCGTCGGGGCTCAGGCTGATCGAATCTATACCCCTCTCGACCAGGTAGGCCGCGAGCTCCGGGTAGTACGAGGGGGCCGGCCCGCAGATGCCGACCTTCCTGCCCGCCCGGTGAGCCTCCTCTATGAGCATCGCGCACATCTTCATGACCGCCTCGTCGCGCTCGTCGAAGAGCGAAGAGATCCGCTCGGAACCCCCATCCACCCCGAGAACGAGCCGGGTGAGATCGCTGGAGCCGATGCAGAAACCGTCGAAAAGAAGGGCGAACTCCCGGGCCAGGACGAAGTTGGAGGGGATCTCGGCCATCACGTAGACCTCCAGGCCGTCGTCCCCGCGCCTCAGCCCCCCTTCTTCCATTACCCTCAGCACCCGCTCGCCCTCTTCGGGAGTGCGGCAGAAGGGAACCATGACCTTGAGGTTCTTGAGGCCGAAGAGCTCCCTCACGCGCCGGACGGCCGCGACCTCGAGCATGAAGCCCTCCCGGTAGTCCGGGTGGTAGTAGCGGCTCGCCCCGCGCCAGCCGAGCATGGGGTTCTCCTCTCGCGGCTCGAAGAGTTCGCCGCCGAGGAGGCCGGCGTACTCGTTGGTCTTGAAGTCGGAGAAGCGCAGGATCACGGGCTTCGGCCAGAACGCCGCGGCGAGCGTCCCTATGCCCTGCGAGAGCCTGTCCACGAAGAACTCCCGCCTGTCCTCGCAGCCCTGGGTGCGGCGGGAGACCTCCAGCTTCACCCTCGGCGGCAGCGAATCGAAGCGGGTGAGGGCCAGCGGGTGTACACCGACCCAGGAGGCGAGCACGGACTCCATCCGCGCCAGCCCGACGCCGTCGTTCGGAAGCCTCGCGAGCCCGAAGGCCCGCTCGGGGTCGCCGACCTCCAGCATGATCCTGGTCTCGGGGCGTCCGATGGAGGCAGGGTCCACCTCCGTCTCCTCGTAGCGCAGGGCTCCCCGGTAGACCCTGCCCGTCTCGCCTTCCGCGCACGAGACGGTGACGGGCTCGCCGCCGGGCACCTTCCGGGTGGCGTCCTGCGCCCCGACCACGGCGGGGATGCCGAGCTCACGGGCGACGATCGCCGCGTGCGAGGCGCGGCCGCCCCGGTCGGTTACTACGGCCGCGGCGGTCTTCATGATCGGCTCCCAGTCCGGGTCGGTCATCCCGGTCACGAGGACCTCGCCGGGGCGGAAGCTAGCGATCTCACCCGGGTCCTGGAGCACCCGCGCCTCGCCGGAGACCACGGCATTCTCGACCGCGAGCCCCTCGGCCAGCACTTCCCCCTTCTCTTTGAGAGAGTAGAGCTTCACCTTCGGAGCCTCGCGGGCACCGTGCACCGTCTC
>JAIMBO010000052.1 GCA_023511405.1 Rubrobacteraceae bacterium | reverse complement strand
AAGGCCGCAGCCAGGACCAAAGAGGCATTGGTGGAAGCGATAGGCGCGGCACTATCGGCGGTTACCACAGCGGACGTTCGGGGTTTCTTCGAGCATGCCGGATACCGTACTACGGGTCAACTACTGTGAAACGTGCTGTAACCCCGGTGGAGTTCGCGGCCGTCGAAGCTCTGAGGGGGCAAGGCCTTGGCCCTCAGAGCAGCTGGAATCCGTACAAAGGCTCTCATCATGAGTGGTACAGAGAATGGGATCCGGTTAGACCCTTTGTCTATCCCTACTTACCAGACTACAATCCTATTGAAGAAGCCTTCTCCAAGCTCAAGAGTATATTGCGCAAAGCGGGGGTTCACCACCAGGAAGCCTTAATAGAAGCGCTGGGAGCAGCTATTTCTGCCATAACGCCAGCCGATGCTCGCGGTTTTTGAGCAATAACGGCTACCTCTCGATCGACCATCCTTTGTGAAACTGAAACGTGCCGTAGATATCCAAAAGATATTACACTTTTTGGGTGGACTTGCGCACAATCAATTCTGGTGCAGCTATCAACTGTTCAGGAGGGCTGGAGCGTGTCTTTTCGAGACGCCCGATCAGATATTCCACCGCAATGCGCATCATTTGTTGTATTGGCTGTCGCACAGTAGTAAGTGGAGGTGTGGCAATTGCGGCGAATGGCGATAGATCATCAAAGCCGACTATAGATAGGTCTTCTGGTATCCGAAATCCGAGCTCTTGGGCACCTGCGTAGGCGCCTAATGCGTACATGTCATTAATCGCAAAAAGAGCGGTAGGGCGGTTTGGTAAGCTCAGTAACTCGTGTGCTCCCAAGCGACCTAACTCTGCGCTTTCTGCATCTCCAAATCCACTAATTGGTTTTCCTTCCCATATAAGTTGTTGATCTATCTCAATATCTGCCTCTTGTAAGGCTTTTTGATAACCTTTTAGACGATCTTGTCGGCTCACGGTGCGGATGGGACCAGACAATAACCCTATACGTCGGTGACCCAAGCCGATAAGATGGGTGGTTGCTAGCTTTGCTCCTAGCACATTGTCAATGCCAACGCTGTCTACTACCACCTCATCAGCGTGTTGTATTCGACGATCGAAGGCTAGGATCTGTAGCCCACGTTGTGCGAGAGCAGCAAGATGGTCAAAAGAAAGTGGTGAAGAACCGAAGATTACTCCCCTTACACCGGAAGCCAAGAGTGTCTCAGCATAACGTCGCTCGCAGTTTGGATCACGTTCGGCGTTACAAAGCAACACTTGATATCCTTGGGCTGAAGCTGCTTCTTCTACACTACGAGCTACATATCCCCAGAACGGATTGGCTACTGATGGAACGATGAGTCCTATCGTTAATACACGTCCAGTCCTAAATTGCCGAGCTAGCTGATTCGTTGTGTATCCAAGCTGTTCAATGGCTCTAAGCACTCGTTCACTTGTTTCCGGCCGCATTCGATCAAGTCTGCCGTTGAGCACATTTGAAACAGTGCTCGCCGAGACCCTAGCTTCACGAGCAACGTCATGGATGTTTATATCCTTAAACATCAAAAATTTATTCTATCACGCTAACACAACATATAAATGTTGTTGGAGATTGTAAATTGCTGGATTGTGCCCGTAGGTCAAGTCTCGCGACCCCTGTAAACGTGTAGCGGCCCGAAACGTTCTTTTCACGTTGCTCCTCCTTGTCCTTGCGCTCTGGACTTTCTCCTCTGCTCGTCGGGGGGTGGGTCTATTCCGAGTTCTCGTCGGAGCAGCTCGAGCCGCTTCCTCTCTAGTGCGTCTTCAGAGAGGGTTGTGTGCGATGAGCTATAGTGGTCTGCATGAAACCTCCCATCTTTGTACGTTCGTTGTCGCAAGAGGAGCACGCGAGGCTTTGGAAGCCTCTCTGCGCTCCAAAGACGCTTTCGTGATACGCCGATCCCAGATACTCCTGGCGAGTTCTCGCGGACGATCCCCTCCGAAGATAGCCCAGAGTCTGGGATGCGGCCCCCAGACGGTCAGTAATGCCATCCACGCTTTCAACGAGCGTGGACTCGACGCTCTCACGCCCGGCTCCTCATGCCCCAAGCGCTTCCATGTCGCTTTAGACGAACAGAGCGCCGAGGTCTTGCGGCAGATGCTCCACCGCTCCCCGAGGGAGTTCGGGTACGACACGAGCCTGTGGACTCTTGCGATGGCCGCAAACGTCGCCTTCGAGGAGGGGCTCACAGAGAGGCGAGGGTAGCCGCAGCAGAGATCCCGACACCTGGGCGGTGGGTTTCCTGGACGAGTGCTGGTGGAGCCGGCTGGCGTTGCCCACCCTCAATGCCTGGGCTGAGGAAGGGAAGCCTTCTCGACTCGTCCAACAGTCTCTCGCAAAGGACGACCTTGAGCCGAAGGCCATATCCTGCTACGGAGTCTATCTGCCACAATTGTACTAGACGTGGCTGAGATTTGTCGACGGCAGACCCGTGAGCTCTACTAACGACCCAATGTCTTCTTGGGTGGAGCTTGAAGAAGCTCGAAGCGGCTGGGAAGAAGGTTTTGCTGCTCATCTGGGACAACGCTAGCTGGCACATCTCCAGGGAGGTCAGGCGCTGGCTCGGAAGACACAACCGGCAAGTCAAAGAGAGCGGAAGTGGAGTGAGGATTGTCATCTGCCTGCTTCCGAAGCAGAGCCCGTGGCTCAATGCCATAGAGCCCAAGTGGGTTCATGGAAAGCGCAAGGTCGTCGAGCCCGACGGATTGCTGGGCGCCTACGAGCTCGCCGAGAGGGTCTGCCGGGTCTTCGGTTGTCCGCATTACGAGCATCTTGCCGTTCCACAGAAGGTTGCCTGATCATGCACTAGGACGTCACCGTGTCCGTAAAGGATATTGTTGGTTTATTCATCGGGGATGCTGCATGCTCTAGGAAGCCTCACCGACAGTCACCTTCCTGGAGGACAGAGAGGCATATTGATGCACCCACAACCCATCGGCCCCGTCCCCGAAAGATACAGCTTGTGTCGCTAGAGCCGCTTTCCCCAGAGGAAGCGTCTACAGACGAGGATTTCGAGGAGCTCTTCGAGGTGCGAGGACGCCCCGCCATCGCGCCGTGGAGGTTGGCGTTGGTCACGGTGGTGCAGTTCTCCGAGGAGCTTTCGGATAGACAGGCTGCTGAAACCGTCTCCGCTCTCTTATAGACTGAAAGTACGTCCTAGGTCTCGAACTGAGTGATCCTGGCTTTAACTTCTCCGTACTCTCGGAGTTTTTCTCACGGCTTCTCGAAGGCGGCAAGGAGAGGTTGCTCTTGGAGAAGCTGCTTGAGGGGAGCAAGGAGCGCGGCTACCTCAAGGTGTGGGGCAGGCAGCGCACCGACTTCACCCACGTGCTGGGCGCTTTGCGCGTTCTGAGCAAATGGGAGCGGACCGCGGAGACGATGCGGGCTGCCCTGAACGCCTTGGCGGCCACGAACCTGGACTGGCTCAGAGAGCACGCCGATCCCGAATGGTTCGAGCATTACGGACGGCGTATCGAGGACCAGCGGCTACCCAAGGGGAAGGAGGCGAGAGAGGAATACCTCAAGACGGTCGGTGCCCATGGCATTAGGCTACTGGCACGCATCGCCGACTCTCACGCACCACAAGGCCTCAAAGAGCTTGCCGGGTCGAGATCCTGCGCTGACTTTGGGAGCAACACTACGAGAGAAGCGATGGAGAGATACGGGTCCTCGACCCAAAAGGGATGCCTGAAGGTGCCCACCGCGTCGAATCATCCTCGCTGCAACGTGCTGTCGGAGATGTTGAGCAACCGCAGATGAAGAGCGGGTTGGCGTCAGCTCACTATTGTCTGCAACGCGCTGTCAGCCAGCGTGTACGGCGTCGATGTATTCCAAGACCTCGTCCACGGAGACGACGTCGCCGTACTTGGCGTCTATGTCGTAGAGGTTGGCCTCGTGGGCTTCGGGGTTGCGGTCGCCGACGGCCTCGCGCGGGACGACGGGCCTGAAGCCGTGCTGCAGGGCGTCGACGGCGGTGGCCCGCACGCAGCCCGAGGTCGAGGCTCCCGTGATGATCAGGGTGTCCACCCCGGCGGCGGTGAGCAGGGCCCCGAGCGGAGTCCCGAAGAAAGCGGAGGCGAAGAGCTTGTTCAGTACGGGCTCGGAGGCGCGCGGTGCTATGCGCGGGTCGACCTCCGCCCAGCGGCTGCCAGCCTCCAGCGTGAGCAGCGCCGGCACCTTGTCTATGAACGCGGCGGCGGTGAGCCTGTCGGACTTCCGGTAGGCGACGGTGGTGAAGACCACGGGAATCTCCGCTGCGCGGGCGGCTTGGAGGAGCTTCCGGATCTCCTCGACCGGCCCTTCGAGATCGCAGACGAGCGGTGATTCGGGGTCGGTGAAGCCGAGCGTCATGTCGATGACGATGAGGGCGGGGCGGCGGCCGAAGCCGCCGCGTCCGCCGAAGCCCTCTATGTGCATCCACTCACCCCCTGCCGTTCGCCCGCGCCGTGCCGAGCTCGTGCGAGAGCCACTCGTTGAATTTGCGGCGGGTCTCGGCGATGATCCTGCGCTGCTCCGCAAGCGGCGGCAGGTCGCCGTGGTCGAAGGCGGGCGGCTCGGGGCGGGATGCCCGGATCTCCTCGCGCCTCGACTGCGTCGCCGCGGCGTCCACCGAGCCATCCTCCCCCAGGACGACGCCGTACTCGCTCTCGGCGGCCTCACGGCTGACGAGGCCCCAACGCACGTCCTTGGCGACGGCCTCCGGGTCGCGCTCCAGCGGGTCGCCGACGCCCCCGGCCCCGGCGGTCTCGAAGACGAGGCGGTCGCCCTCGAAGACCGGGACGTCGCTCACCTTGGAGGGGAGCTCGACGGTCTCGCCACTTTTGCGGATGAGGGTCTTCTTCGAAGGGGCGCCGGGCCTGCCGCCGGCGACGCCGTAGGGGTAGGTGTGGGCGCGGTCGTCCTGGTAGGTGATGCGCCCGTCGGAGATGAATCGGTAGACCTTCCTTATGCCGCAGCCGCCGCGGAACTGCCCCGCCCCGCAGGAGTCGCGGCGGGCGGTGTACTCCTCGACGATCATGGGGTAGTACGTCTCCATGTACTCCGCGGGGACCGCGAGGAACTCCGGCCACCAGGAGTGCCCGTCGAGGCCGTCCTTGCCCGGGATCGCCGGGATGCCGCCGTAGAGGATCTCCATGGTCTGGAACGGCTCGCCGTCCGGCTTGACGCCGGAGTAGACGAAGTTGGGGCTCGTACCGTAGGAGCCCGAGACGTTGAAGCCGATCGCTTTGGCGTAGACCGCTCCCAGGACGTCGAAGAGCCGGGCCATGACGACCAGGCGGTTGGAGAGGGGCGCGGGGTCCTTCGGGCGCAGCACGGAGCCCTCGGGGATGTGGACCTTTATGACGTCCGAGTAGCCGTCGTTGAAGAGGATGGTCGGGTCTACGGCGGAGATCAGGAAGACCCCCGCGAACATCTGGAACATCCGGTGGTTGAGGAGGAAGTTCACGGGGCCGGGGACCTGGGCGTCGGTGCCGGTCCAGTCGAGGTGCAGGGTGTCGCCCTCGCGCCACATGGCGAGCTTGAGCTTTATGGGGCCGTTGCCGAGCCCGTCGTCGTCGGTGTAGTCCTCGAACTCGAAGCGCTCACCTTCGGGGATGAGCTGGCGCATGAGGTTGATGATGCTGGTGCGCGTCCGGTTCAAGAGGGCGTCGCAGGCCTCGAGGTAGGTCTCTTTGCCGAAGCGGTCGCAGATGTCCTTCACCCTTTGCGCGCCCGCCGCCGTGCCCGCGGCTATCGCCATGATGTCCGCGCGGGTCTCGCGCGGGGTGCGCGAGTTGTGGCAGAAGAAGCGCAGGACCTCCTCGTTGAGTTTGCCGCCGTCGTAGAGCTTGACGGGGGGCATGCGCACGCCCTCCTCGTAGATCGATCGGGCGTCGATGGGGATGGAGCCCGCGGTCTTGCCGCCGACGTCCATCAGGTTGCCCCACTGCAGGGCGTACCCGACGTGGTCGCCCTCGTAGAAGATCGGTCGCACCAGCAGGATGTCCGGGAGGTGCGAGGTGGAGCCCTCCATCATGTACGGGTCGTTCGTTGCGATGACGTCGCCGTCCTTGAGGTCCTCGACCTTGTAGGGCGAGTTCTCGAGGACGGTGTCCACCGGGCTTCCGAACTGGCCGACGACCATGCGCCCCTGACGGTCGGCGATCAGGGGGAACTCGTCGGCCTGCTCGCGGATGATAGGGCTGACCGCCGTGGTGACGAGCACCCGGTCCATCTCGTAGCGGATGTTCTTGAGGGCGTTCTCGATTATGTCGAGGGTGACGTTGTCTATGTCGTGCTCCCGGACGAAGTCCGGCAGGCCCTGCTCTCTCTCGTTCAGCACCATTCTCAGGCCTCCTCGATCAGGATGTTCCCGAAGCGGTCCACCGCGCCGCGGTAGCCGGGCTCTATGACGGTCGTGGTGTCGTCCTGAACAACGACGGCGGGCCCCCCGACGGCGTGGCCGGGCCGGAGCCTGGACCGCTCGTAGATCGGGGTCTTAAGCCACTCCCCGCCGAAGTACACCTTCTCCGTGCGAAGCACCGCTTCGGAGGCGTCGGTCCCGGCGCCGTCCTCGCTCGCCACGAGGCTCACACCCTTTATCGTGCCGCGCCCCACGACGCGCACGGTGGCGATCTCGAGCGGCGAGTCCGGCAGCTCGAAGTTGTAGCGCTGGCGGTGGGCCTCCTCGAAGCGCTCACGCAGGAAGGTCGAGTCCTCGCCGGAGAGCTCGTCCAGCTCGAAGCGGCAGGGGATCTGGATGTTCTGCAGGTAGTAGCGGCAGTCGGCGTAGAGGTCGAAGCGCTTCTCGTCTTCCTCCACACCTTCGCCGTCGAGCCACTCGTTCGCCTGCGCGATGAGACGCTCGACCGTCTTCTTGAGCTCTGAGGCCGGCGTCTCCTCGGCGATGCGCAGGTAGGTTTCGGGGAACTCGTTCTGGATGTCCGAGGAGAGGAAGCCGAAGGCGCTCATCACGCCCGGGGTCGGCGGCACTATGACGGAGCGGGAGCGGATGAGCCGCCCGAGGGCGTTGGCGTGCATCGGCCCCGCGCCGCCGAAGGCCACGAGGCCGAACTCCCGCGGGTCGTGGCCGCGCTCGACGCTCACGACCCTGAGAGCGGCGTGCATGTTCTCGTTGACGATCTCCAGGATCGCCTCCGCCGCCTCCTCGATGCCCATCCCGAGCCGCTCGGCGACCTTGCCGACCGCGCGCCTGGCGGCCTCTTCGTCCATCTGCAGCGTGCCGCCGAGGGCGACGCCGGGCGGTATGCGGTGCAGGACCACGTTCGCGTCGGTCACGGTCGGCTCCTCGCCGCCGCGCCCGTAGGCCGCGGGGCCGGGGTCGGCTCCCGCGCTCGCCGGGCCGACCTGCAGCGCGCCGCTCGCGGAGACGAAGGCGATCGAGCCGCCTCCGGCGCCGACGCTGTGGACGTCGACCGCCGGGCTCTTGAACTGGAAGTAGCCGAGCTGGATGTCGCGGCGCACCGGCGTCTCCCCGTTCAGGCACAGGGAGACGTCCGTCGAGGTGCCGCCCATGTCGAAGGTGAGGATGTTCTTCACCCCGATCTCGCGCGCCAGGTACGCCGCCCCCGTCACGCCCCCGGAAGGGCCGGAGAGCGCGATCTGTATGGGCCTCTCCGCGACGGCCTGCGTGCTCATCGCCCCGCCGTCGGAGCGGACGATGGAGAGGGCGCCGCCGAAGCGCCGCTCGCGGACGCTCTTCTCGAAGTTCTTCATGTAGAGCATCGTGCGCGGCTGGACTGCCGTGTTCACCACGGTGGTGAGCGTCCGCTCGTACTCTCCGTACTCCTGCCCGATGTCCGAGGAGATGGAGACCGAGAGATCCGGGTAGAGCTCGCGCACGATCTCGCGAGTGCGCCGCTCGTGCGCCGGGTTCACGTAGGAGTTGAGGAAGCCGATGGCGAGCGACTCCACACCCCGCTCCACGAGGCTCTTCACCGCCTCGCGCACCTCCTCCTCGTCCAGCGGCACGAGGACGCCTCCGTCCGGTCCGATGCGCTCGTTGATGCCCACGGTGTCGGTCGGATCGGCCGGCGGGTCGGGCTTGACGAGGGACATCCAGCCGTAGAGCGGACCCGGGGTCCAGGCGCGGGCGAGGAGGAGGATCTGCTCGTGGCCCTTCGTCGTCAGCAGACCCACGCGCGAACCGGTGTTCGTGAGGATCATGTTCGTCACCACGGTCGTGCCGTGGAAGAAGAGGTTGAGGTCCTCGAAGGAGACCCCGAGCTTCTTGCAGACCGATTCGATTCCTTCCACCACACCCCTCGATGGATCATCGGGGGTCGAGAGGACCTTGCCTTCGATGAGCCTTCCGCTTCTTTCTTCGAAGAGCAGCACGTCCGTGAACGTGCCACCGACGTCGACCGCAACGTTGTACCCCATCAGAACACTCCTCCTTACGCCATTGACAATCGCCGGCGGCTAACCGGATACCGGCTCGAACGCCCCAGCTTTGTATACCTGTCCCGGAAGCTCCTTGCCGAGATGGCTGGCGAGCCACTCCGCGCAATCGATTAGAGCCTCCAGGTCGATGCCGGTCTCGTATCCCATTCCCTGCAGGAGGTAAACGAGATCTTCTGTGGCTATGTTGCCAGTCGAACGCGGTGCAAAGGGACAGCCGCCCGTACCTCCCACCGAGGCGTCGAGCACCGATGCCCCCGCCTCTATCGCGGCGACCGCGTTGGCGAAGCCGGTGTTGCGGGTGTTGTGGAAATGGCAGCCTACCGTGATCCCTAGCTTGCGTACCCCCTCGACGAGCTCTCCAACCTGGCTGGGCACCCCCACGCCTACGGTGTCGGCGAGTACGATCTCGTCCGGTCTCGCGGCACCTACGCGTTCGGCGATCTCCAGCACCGTCTTTGGCTCCACACGCCCCTCGAACGGGCAACCAAAAGCCACGGCGAGGGTCACCGAGATCCTCACCCCATCCGAGTGTGCCCGTCTGACGAGCTTGGTGGCCACTTCCGTTGCCTCTTCCACGCCCATGTTCTGGTTCCGCCGCGCGAACGTCTCGGTCACCGGAAATGCGTAGCGCACTTCGTCCACGCCCGAGCTCGTGGCCCTTTCGTATCCTCTTTCGTTGAGGGCCATACCGGCATAACGTGTGTCTGGTCTGCGATTTATCTTCCCCATGACCTCTTCGGCTCCAGCCATCTGGGGTACCCGCTTCGGGTTCACGAAGCTGGCGGCCTCGATTCGTGAAACACCCGCAGCCGCGAGCCTGTCGCACAGCTCGGCGCGGACCTCGGGTGGAAGCGTCTTCTCTTCGTTCTGCAGTCCGTCGCGGGGACCGACGTCCACTATCTCGACGCGCATCAGACGACCCCCCTTCCCTGCAGGGCGGCGAGCTCGTCGTCACCGAGCTTCAGCAGGCCGCGGTAGACCTCTTCGTTGTGTTGTCCCAGGGCCGGGCCGGTCCAACGGACCTCGCCGGGGGTCCCGGTGAGGCGCGGCACCACGTTCTGCATGGGGAAGGGGCCTATCTCTGGATCTTCGACCGTGACTATGTTTCCCCGGGCGGCGTAGTGCTCATCCTCGACCATGTCTTTGGCCGTGTACACTTTACCTGCTGGAACACCTGCCTCACCCATGACCCTCAACACCTCATCGCCGGTCCGCTGCTTCGTCCACTCCGAGATCAGGGCGTCCAGCTCCTCCATGTTCTCGCCGCGGGCGTGGTGGGTGGCGAACCTCGGATCCTCGGCCCACTCGGGACGCCCCACGGCTTTCGCGAGCCTCCGGAACACGGTGTCGGCGTTGCCGGCGATGAGAACGTAGTCCTCGTCGCGGGTGGGGTAGATGTTGGAGGGCGCCACGAACGGCAGCACGGTCCCGGTGCGCCCCCGCACGTGTCCGGTGAGGACGTACTCGGGGATCGTGCTCTCCATCAGCGCCAGCACGGCCTCGTAGATCCCGACGTCCACGACCTGTCCCCGACCGCCCCGGGCATCTCTGTGGTAGAGGGCGGTCAGCGCCCCGAGAGCCCCGAAGGTCGCCGCGAGCGAGTCCCCCAGAGAGATCCCCACCCGCGGCGGCGGAAGATCCGGGAAACCGGTTACGTGCCGGATGCCGCCCATCGCCTCGCCGATCGCGCCGAAACCCGCACGCTCCCTGTAGGGCCCGGTCTGCCCGTAGCCCGAGACCCGCACCATGACGAGGCCGGGGTTGATCTCTTTGAGAGCATCGTACCCGAGTCCCCAGCGCTCCATCGTGCCGGGGCGGAAGTTCTCGACGAGTACGTCGGCCTCGGCTATGAGCCTGCGCGCGAGCTCCTGCCCCTCTTCTTCCCTCAGGTTGAGCGTCACGCTCTTCTTGTTGCGGGCGATGATAGGCCACCACAGCGTGCGCCCCTCCTTGCGGTGCCGGCCCCACTCGCGCATCGGATCCCCCTTGCCAGGGGGCTCTACCTTGATCACCTCCGCCCCGAAGTCCCCCAACAGCTGCCCACAAAACGGCCCGGCGAGCAGGCTCCCCATCTCGATGACCCGAACTCCATCTAGTGGTTTGTTCGATCCCCCAGGTTCGTTCATTCGCTTCCTCCAGATCTCCCGAACTCGCCGAATCTCTCCCGGCTCAAACCCCCCACCTCACGGCCAGGAGCCCCTCTCAGCGGTTTCCCTGCTTCTCCTCCACTCGACACGACAATGGTTGCCAAACGCAATTGTATACAAAATAGCGTCTGTGCGGCTATTGTGTCAAGGGTTTCTAGTGAAATCCACCGGAAAATTCTTTTTCTAGAGGGGATTTGAGCCTGGCTCGAGAAAGAGCTGAGTCGCACAGGTCGTTTTTGTATACAAATCAGGGTTTGAGGCCGTTGCTTCCTTGAGCGACGCCCTCTTCTTTGAGTGCTTTGATTACGAAATCGCGTCCTTCGTAGATATGTTCGCGCATGATTATCTCTGCGCGTTCTCCGTCTCGTGATTCCAGGGCCCTGAGAATCTGGCGGTGGTAGTGGTTGGAGATTACACGCTCGTGTGGCGTGTACCAGAAGAAAGCCTTGAACACCAGCGGCAGTTCTACGGTACGCTGGACCAAGCGCTTGAGCCTTCGGTTGCGACTGGCTTCAACGACTGCCCCGTGGAACTCGTTGTTGAGCGCCACCAGCCGGCGTATCTCTTCCTCGTGATCGTGCGCTCCTCTGATCGCCAGGTCTTCCATCTTCGCAGCCAGATCGCGCATGAGGTTCAGATCGCTTTCCTCCATGCGTTCCGCTGCCCTTCGGGCGGCGTAGCCTTCGAGCACCGCCCGCAGATCGTAGATGTCCCACACTTCTTCGACGCTGAAAGAACAGACCATTGCGCCACGATTGGGGATTATTTCCACCAGTCCCTCGGCTTCCAGCATCGTGAGTGCCTGTCTCACGGGAGTCCGGCTCACCCCAAGCCTCTCCGCCAACTGCTCTTCGATCAAACGTTCGTTGGGTGCATATTCGCCCGTGAGGATCAGGTGCCGCAGTTTTTCCAGCACACCGTTGCTAGAGCCGTGTTTTTTCATGTGGCTTCCGGTTCTCCATCCAGCAGCGACCGAGATCTCCGACTCCACCGCGTTGGGCTCCGAATGCCCGTTTTCGATCCTGTCAGGATGCCGATCTCGACCAAGGCTGCCGGCGGGTGTTCTCTGCGTCCATCTCCCTCTAAACTACCTCATACCGTGTCCCGTAACCAGGTTGGATGTCTTCTTTTCGGTCGGCACCGGTCCTTTCCCGAGGGTGGGGCGATCGTGCTGAACGGGCGGTATTCACTGGAACATGCCCGAAGGAGACGGATGCGGGAGCATCTGTCTTCCCGAAGAGCGGTGGGCAGGGGTGGAAGCCTCAGCTCCCTCCGCTGCCCGAGATGAGCCGGAGGCCCGGACCGTCCTTCGCGGACCCACCTCCTTGTTCGGCGGAAGCCAGACCAAAGGAGAAGCGCTCCCCTCTCCCCAGGGCGTATTCTTCTCCTTCCCTCTCGATTATCCGGAGCAGCGTCCTCACCACGACCCCATCCAGCTCCCTGTCGCACGCGTCGATGAGCTCTCTCCTGGCTTCCTCCAACATGGAACCATCGTCTTCGGCGCGTCTCAGCGTGAGAACCACGGAGGCATAATGCGAGGCCGCGGCGAGTATCTTCGCTTCGAGGGGGATCCACTCTCCCCTGAGCCCATCCGGATATCCCTTCCCATCGATCCTCTCGTGGTGCCACCTGACCCACTGGGCCGATTCCTCATAGCCGGGGATGGAGCCGAGGATCTCTTCTGCGTGGAGGGGATGCTCGGCGAGGCGTGCCCTCCCCTCGGGGGTGAGTTTTTCGGGGTCTGCGAGCAGTACCTCGTCGGGCAGGCTGACCTTGCCGACGTCCTGCAGCAGGGCGGCGAGCTTCATCTTCTCTATCTTGCTCTCTTCGAGGCGAAACTCGCGGGCAAGGTCCTCTGCGTAGACGGCCGAGGTGGCCGCGAGGAGATGCGTGAGATGGTCCTTCCTTCCTATCTTCTCGACCATCTTCACTGCGAAGGCCACATTCGAGGCGTGAAGTTGCGCTCTCTCCTCTCTTAGCCCGGAGAGTTCGTCCTCGAGCTCTTCGACCTTCTTGCTCTGGTCTCTGAAGAAGCGTACCAGCCCCAGCGCGAGCGCCGAGCCGCCGAAGAGGGCGATGGCGGCGACGGGTCCTAGCCGGACGGTCGCGTAGGAGGTGAGGAGGGCGGTGGCGAGGAGCACCGCCTGCGAGGGGGTGTCCGGGGCCAGGATCTCTCGCATCCATTCCCCCGGCGGGGTTCCGTATTTGATCCTCAACAGCGCGTAGCCGCTCAGGGACTCGACGACGTACATCGCCACGCCGGCCCCGAGCAGTCCCACCACGTAGGTAGTTCCGAAATCCGGGGGGCTCAGGAGCAGTGGCCCGGAGGTCGATCCGAGGACGAAGGAGGCAGCGAGCACCTGCAGCGCATAGCTCGCCGACTGGAAGATCGTCCTCTGCCGGTCCCGGTAGACGGCGCCGGGTACGGCGGCCATGAACCCGCTCAGAGGACCACCGAGCGCCAGGGCCATGAGTATCGCGAGATCCGAGACTTCGAACTCGACCTTGCCGATCCTGGTCCCTACCGGAAAATATCTGGCGCAGAGGACCAAAAGAGCGAACAGAAGCCCGATGAGCGGCGAGATCCAGCCGAAGCGAAGACCGACGGCATACTGGAAGATCAACACCGCCCCGAACGCGACCCCGGCCAGCCCGTATATATACCGGTTCACCAGCCGAACACGCTCCGTATCGACGGACACCCTCACACACCCCGGATGAAGCACAAAACTACCATGACCCGAGATGATAAAGCAACAGCCGTCTCAAGTCCAGGTGTGGTGGCGAAAACTACCGGATACTTGTGTTTTGTCTTACCAGTACTTGTGGCCGAGCCGAATCTTGCTCACCTGCGTACCTCCTGGATCTAGCGTGTTCCGTTCATGATCGCGGGTTCCTCTACCAGTACTTGTGGCCGAGCTCTATCTTCTGCACTCCGCTCACCTCCTTCTCTCGTCCGGCCGACGAGGGTGGTCCTTGAACAGCGCTGGGCGGCTCTGCGGCCAGCACCGACCCTCCCCCTCGCGCCATGTTTGCAATCTTTCTTACCACTCTTGATGCAGTTTAAAAGATGCGGGCGGCCAGATGAATGGGCCGGATGGGGGATTTTGCTGGTTTTGTGGGTAGAACGGTCGTGTGGGTGGATGATCTTAAAGAATGGTTCCCGGAGATCCGATAACTACCGAACGAGGATTCGGGCGGGAGCTCACGAAGGGCCGATGCGGAGAAGGAGAGATTTGAAGTCGCGACTGGTGAGGACATTCCTGTTCGGTGCGGTACAGTTGCTTTTGTTCGCGGTGATCACCAGGGCGGACGAAGGTGGTTTTTCGGACGATTTCTCCCGGCTGAACGGTGACTTCTGGGATGTACAGGATCACGTGCTCGGGCGCGGACGGTTGGATCCGTCCAACGTCGGGGTGGAGGACGGCGACCTCGTGATCACGATCCCGGCGCGCACCTTGAACGGGGGTGAGGTCGCCACGAAGGGGCTCTACGGGTACGGGAGCTACTCCGTGAGGATAAAGGTTCCCCGGGCGCCGGGTTCGATCACGGGTTTCTTCCTGTACAAGAGCCCGGACTATCAGAGTGAGATAGACATCGAGGTCTACAACGATCATTCGCGACGCGTCCTGTTCACGACCTACGCCGATGGCTCACGGACCAACACGCGGGAGGTACGCCTGCCGTTCGACCCGACCAGAGGATTTCACGATTACTCCTTCGAGTACTCCCCCACTTCGGTGACTTTCTGTGTCGATGGGCGGGCCATGGAGAGTTTCGATGCAGGGCTGCCACGGACCACGATGCACCTCATGGTCAATACCTGGTTCCCCGCATGGCTCAAAGGGAAAGAGCCGCGGCACGACGCCAACCTCCACGTGGACTACGTCTCCTACGTTCCCAGGTGAGTCCGGCGCCCCTGTGGCGCTACAATGCCGATGTTCGATGAAGATTCTCGTTGCAGAGGACGATCCGGTATCCCGCACCATCCTCGTGCGGGCCGTCGAGAAGCTCGGGCACGAGTCCCTGGCCGTCTCGGACGGGGAGGAGGCTTGGGAGACGTACCGAAAGACCCCCGATCTGGACGTCATCATAAGCGACTGGATGATGCCGGGCGTGGATGGCATCGAGCTGTGCCGCAGGGTGAGGAACGACGGCCGGGAGGACTACGTGCACTTCATCTTCCTCACCGCGCTCTCGGATCGGGATCATCTGCTGGAAGGTTTCGAAGCCGGGGCCGACGACTATCTCACGAAACCACTCGATCGGGCCGAGCTACAGGTGCGCCTGGCCGCGGCCGAGCGCGTCAGGGATCTGTACCGTAGGCTGGAGGAGAAAAACGCCGAGCTCGAGCGGCTCAAGGACGAGTTCTTCAGACAGGCCCGCCGCGATCCCCTCACCGGTCTCGGCAACCGGCGGCGCATGGAGGAGGATCTCGACCTGCTCCAGGGACAGGCCGAGCGCTACGGGTACAGCTACTGCGTCGCGCTTTGTGACGTGGACTTCTTCAAAGCCTACAACGACCACTATGGACACCCCCGCGGGGACTGGGTGCTAAAGAACGTTGCCCGGACCCTCCGGGAGAGTTGCCGGAGGGGGGACGCCCTCTACCGCTACGGTGGGGAGGAGTTTCTCGTGGTCCTGCCCGGGCAGAGGCTCGAATCGGCGCTGAGCGCCGCGGAGCGGATGCGCGCCGCGGTCGAGGGGCTGGCCATCCCGCACGAGGCGAGGGAGCCTCCCCGGGTGGTGACGATCAGCGCCGGCGTCGCCCCGCTGCCGACGAAGCGCGGCGCGAACGTCGAGGAGATCCTCGGCGCGGCGGACGCGGCCCTCTACGCGGCCAAACGTTCCGGCAGGAACCGCGTCTGCGCCCGTGGACCGGAGGAAGCCTCCTGACCTTCTACCCGCCGGATGCGTGCTCCCTGCGCCGCAGGACGGTACGCACCCGTGCCGCCAGCTCGTCCGGTGAGAACGGCTTGGTGACGTAGTCGTCCAGCCCGGCTTCGAGCCCTTCGATCACGTCCTTCTCCGAGCTGCGGGAGGTCAGCATGATCACGGGCAGGGAGGAGATCCTTCTATCCGGGTTTGCGCGCAGGGTCTGGACCAGGCTCAGCCCGTCCACCCGCGGCATCAGGCTGTCTACTATGAGGAGGTCGGG
Source organism: Rubrobacteraceae bacterium (assembly GCA_023511405.1). Taxonomy (GTDB): domain Bacteria; phylum Actinomycetota; class Rubrobacteria; order Rubrobacterales; family Rubrobacteraceae; genus Rubrobacter_E; species Rubrobacter_E naiadicus. The sequence continues at coordinate 1,578 of JAIMBO010000052.1, read as the reverse complement.
TAGATTCCCACCCTCGATCCGGTCCAGAACCTCGCGCCCATCTTCGGCTTCGGAGAGCTCGTAGCCGAGCCCCGAGAGCTTGACGGTCACTATGCGCCGGACGACCCTGTCGTCGTCTGCGACGAGTATCTTCGCCTGCTGGCTCAGGATGCGCCACTCCCCTCGAGATCACACACTCTCGACCAACGATGATCTTACTAGCCTCTCACCTCGTCTTTCAATACAGTGGGCTACAGTGCTCCGGCATCTCATCCGATAAAAAGGAGAAGATGGAAAGTACGGGATTCGTGTGGCCCGCGGTACTCGTCATCGCGGGCTTGAACGTGCTGATGATGGGCATGACCGTGGTGCTCAGGATGGTGCGCTCGGTCGGCGGGAGAAGACGGCAGGCGCTCCTCAAGGAAGCGGACGCGCTGCTCGAAGAGGTCCTCGCCGGGGGGAGCGTACCGGAGGGGTTGAACGCGCTCGCGACGCGCGACCCGGACGTGCTCTCCGAAGCAATGATCCGGCACCTCTCTCTGCTGCGGGGTGCTCAGAGGGAGAGGCTCGTGGAGCTCGCCGCCGGACTGAGGCTGGTGGATTACTACGTTGGGGAGATCTCCGCGCGCAGCCGCTGGCGTCGGGCCAGAGCGGCGGAGAACCTCGGTTATCTGGGCGGTCCCGAGGTCGTGGGTCCGCTCTCGGGGCTGCTCTCCGATGGGGATGAGACCGTCAGGGCCGTCGCGGCTCGTGCGCTGGCGCGCATCGGTACACCGGAAGCCGCGAGGATCCTGGTCCGCAGCCTGGGGGACCCCTCGGACCTCACCCGGCTGCGGGTGGCGGAGAACCTGGAGCGGCTCGGTCCCCTGGCCGTGGAACCCCTGATCGAACGCCTGCGTTCCGGGGAGGAGAGGGCCTCTGCGATGGCGGCGCGCATCCTCGGGAACCTGCGGGCTCGGGAGGCCGCGCCCGCGCTCCTGCAGGCCGCACGCGACGGCGAGGGCGTGGACCTGAGGGCCCAGGCCGTCCTCGCGCTCGGCAGGATCGGGGACCCGGAGTACGTTCCCACCCTGCTCGCGGCGGCGCGGGACCAGGAGTGGCCCGTGCGCGCGCAGGCCGCCAACGCCCTGCGCATGATCGGGGACGTCTCGGCCATCCCACAGCTCGAGCGCATGGTCTCGGATCGGGAGTGGTGGGTGAGGGTGAACGCGGCGCGGGCGCTCGCCAGCCTCGGTCCCGCCGGGGAGAAGGCGCTCGTCAGGGTGTTGGAGGGGGAGGACCGCTTCGCCCGGGACCGGGCGGCGGCCGCGTTGGAGAGCCGGGGCGTGACCGAGAGGATCGTCCGGGACCTCACCCGCTCCGACGAGCGCGGGCGCGAGGCCCGGCGCGTGGTCCGGGCCATGGTCGCCGCCGGGGCGACCCGGCGGCTGCGACGGCTGCTCGACGATCTGCCCGGCGATGGGCGGCGGGAGCTGGAGAGCATGCTTCGGACGGGGGAGGAGGGGTGAGCTTCGGGGAGTTCCTGCTCGTCGTCAACTACTTCGTTCTCGGCTACTTCCTGCTCATAAACGGCGTCTACGCGCTTCTGTACGTGATCTC
>JAIMBO010000208.1 GCA_023511405.1 Rubrobacteraceae bacterium | reverse complement strand
CGCGACACGCTGCGCCTGGAGGCCGGGATGTGCCTCTACGGCAACGAGCTCGACGAAGAGACCACGCCGCTGGAGGCCGGGATCTCCTTCGCCGTCCACCTGGACAAACCTGAAGAGTTCATCGGGCAGCGGGCGCTGCGCCAGGAGAAGGAGAAGGGGCTGAAGAAAAAACTCGTCGGCTTCGAGCTCGAGGGCCGGGGCGTCGCCCGCCACGGCCACCCGGTGCGGGTCGGGGGAGAGGAGCGGGGCGTCGTGACGAGCGGCACCGTCTCGCCGACCCTCGGCCGCCCGATAGGCCTCGCCTACGTCCCCCCGCAGACCGAAGGTGAGATCGAAGTAGTCATCCGCGGGAGGCCCGTCCCGGCCCGCATCGTCCCGCTGCCGTTCTATAGCCGCAAGCAGAGCTAGAGGAGGGAAGAGTTGAACGTACCGCAGGACCTCAAGTATACCCGCACCCACGAGTGGGTCCGCATCGAGGGGGATGCCGCCACCATCGGCATAACCGACCATGCCCAGGACGAGCTCGGAGACGTCGTCTTCGTCGACCTCCCCGAAGTCGGCACCAGCCTCTCCCCCGGAGATTCCTTCGGCTCCGTCGAGTCCGTCAAGGCCGTCTCCGACCTCTACTCCCCCCTCGGCGGCGAGATCACCGAGGTCAATTCCTCCCTCGAGGAGTCGCCGGAGAAGATCAACGAAGACCCCTACGGGGAAGGCTGGATCATCCGCCTACGCTACTCCGGCGAGGCCGAACTGCTCTCCCCAGAGGACTACCAGCGGCTCCTCGAGGAAGAACAGTAGCCCCCACGACACCTCTCGTGAAAGATATCACAGGGGAATGGAGGGCCATCTTCGTTGAAGATGGCCCTCAAAATGCTGGTTTTGCAGGTATTTTGTGGGGTCACTATGTGCAATGGGAAGATATTTTAAAAAAGTTTCTAGATTCTCTGTTCCAAGACCTTTACAAAGTGTGACTAGCGGGGTATCATTCCGGGTGTCGGTTGGTGCGTAAGCTAAACCGACGCACAATTGAAGAGCCCGGGGTGACACTCCTCCTTTCCCTTTCCCCACCTATCACCCCTAAAGTTCACCTCGGGCTCTTCATTTGGAGCCGGGGGGACACTCCTCCTTTCCCTTTCCCCCACTCCTCCTTTCCCTTTCCCCACCTATCACCCCCACCCCCGGCTCCCCTTCCTTTTCTTTGTGCGCCGTGTTGAAGAGGCCCGGCGGCATCGCCGCCGGGCCTCTGGCTTTGGCCAGGACTCGGTTTCTCTAGGAAGCCTCTCCCACCTGGGTCAGGTAGTAGAGGGTGTGCATGAGCTGGGCGGTGGGGTCTATACGGTGGACGTCGACATCCGGTGGGACGTGGAGCAGGACGTCGGTGTAGTTGAGGATGACCTTGATGCCGGCGTCGACCATCAGATCGGCGACCTGCTGGGCGGAGGAGGAGGGGGTGGCGATGATGCCGATGATCTCGTCTGCCTCCTTGACGCTCCTCTTGAGCTCGTCTATGTGCTTGACGACGACGTTGCCGACGGTGCGTCCGATCTTCTCCGGGTCGTTGTCGAAGACGTCGTGGATGACGAAGCCCCGCTTGGGGAGCATCGTGCTGCTCGCGATGGCGCTCCCGAGGTTGCCAGCCCCCACGAGCGCGATGTTGTAGGTCTGTTTGAGGCCGAGGATGCTGCGCACCGCCTCTACCAGGTCGTAGGCCTGGTAGCCCACACCCCGGGTGCCCGAAAAACCGATCGCGTTGAGGTCCCGCCTTACCTGTACCGGGTTGATGCCGGTGTAGTCGCCTAGCTCCTTGCTCGAGACCGCGTCCCGGTTCTCCTCTATGAGCTGCTGGGTGACCCTGAGATACTTGGTGAGCCTGTTCGTCAGACCTGGCTGCAACGTGGTTCGCACTTTCTCCAGCTCCTTTTCTTCCGACCCTCGTTGGTGAACTCATTGTAACAAAATGGTTCGCTCTTGCAATAAAGGTGCTCTTAGCAGCAGACAACTCAGCAAGCAAGCCGCATTACACGGCTTGAAAAGTCCGACGGTAGGGTAACGTATGGGTAGGTTTCGTGTACACGGAGATTTCGGAAAGGAGATCTGGTTGGAGTACCGTCATCTGGGCAGAAGCGGTGTGAAGGTGAGCGAGATAGCGTTGGGGAGCTGGCTCACCTACGGCGGGAGCGTGGAGGAGGAGCGGGCCCGGGAGTGCATCCACCGGGCTTACGAGCTCGGGATCAACTTCTTCGACACGGCCAACGTCTACGCGCAGGGGGC
>JAIMBO010000051.1 GCA_023511405.1 Rubrobacteraceae bacterium | reverse complement strand
CCAACAACCCCCGTGCCGACGCCTTCAAAGCTCTCCTCCCTCGCTAGCGGGCTCGCTGGTGATGCTGTTCTTCGTAGCCCTCCATGGCTATGAAACGCCCGTGCCAGCCGTGGTACCAGACGCTACCCGTGTAGCCGTTGACGCTGAGCATCCCCGTGATCCTGCCGCCCTTCACCGTATGCAGCGTGTAGTATCCGTAGAACTTCTCCGGCTCCGTCGCACGCGTCTCGGGGGAGACGCGTGCGAGGTAGCGGTCGGCGATCTTGCGTGCCCGGTCGGGGCTCACGGGCATGTCATCGCCCGCGGAGGTCTGCTCATAGGCGCGCGGCGGATGGTCCCACGCCATTCGTTCCATCATGCCGTATTTCGTGTTCCACATCATGTTAGGGCCCGGCTCGGGGTGGACTCGCATGGCCTGCTTGTCCACCAGGAGTTCCATCGCGCCGATCCCGGTATCCCTCTCTCTGACCTCGACATAGTAATTGTTCACGAAGTCCATCACCTCGGACACCCGGAGGTTGTGGTCCCCGTAGGTGCGGAGGTATCTCTGCGCGGCGGCGCGGGCCTCTTCGATCCCCCGCGCCCGGCTCTCCGCTGGGCCACTGGTCGTCCCCATCAGAGCGTAAAGTAGCGCCAGAACGAGCGCTGCGGTGACGCACGCCGCACCGAGCCAGGGGAGCCACCGTGCGCGGCGCCTGCTTTCAGGGCGGGCGTTCACCCGGGGATCTCCTTCCGGGGGTCCTCCTCCAGCAGGCGCAGGCGCTCCTCGTACTCTTCGGCGTCGATCTCACCCCGGGCGAAGCGGCGCCGCAGTATCTCCTCGGCGGATTCCTCCGGGGCATCCCGCCCGGCGTCACCGGGACCGGGCGACAAGAGCCTCAGCACGGCCCACACCAGCAGCACGAAGAGCCCGGCCGCGAACAGGAACGGCACCAGCATCCGCACGAAGGCCCACGCGCCGAAGCCGCTCCCCATCATGCCACCGGGCCCCCACCAGCCCATCATGCCGCCGTATCCCATGGCGGGCACGAAGAGGAGACCGCCGAGCGCCAGGACGAGTATGCCCAGAACACCGATCAGAATCTTGTCGCCTCTGCTCATCTGGAGACCTCCTTGCAGCTCTGTCGTCACACCCTGAATCTATTGTGGGTACGGGGCGGCGACCTGAGTAGATTTGTCCATTACGCTGATCCGAATTGACCAAACCCCACCGTCCGGTGCGGGTGGGATCAGGAGCGGTTCTCCCTGCGCCTCTGGGCCTCTATGGTGTAGATGGCCTCGGGGACCGCCTCCAGTCGATCTCTCGGGATCGGTTCGCCGGTCTCGTCGCAGATGCCGTAGGTTCCCTCGTCGATCTTCTGGAGAGCCCTCTGCACGGACGCCAGACGGAGCCATAGTTTGCTCTCCAGCAACTCGAGGATGCCTCTGGCCAGAGTATTTGGGGGGATCTCGTCTGCCGTCTCTAACGCTCCGGGCTCCTCAAGTTCACGCAGCAGCGCATCGCGTGTGAACTCCAGCCTGAATCTCTGGCGGGCGAGAAAGGCTGCCCCGTCGCCTGCCAAGGAGGCTCTCTTCTGCAGCGTCTCCATAAACTTTTCCTCCGGTCGGAATTTACCGCAGACAAAGCTTAGACGGAGGCCTCTGGTACGCCCTGGTCAATTCTTCTCATCTCGTTGGTCACGATTGGCCAATCTCGGTTCTCGGTGGTGTATGGTCAACTTTGACTAGAGTATTTGATCCAGGCTGCTCAGTGTGCAGCGCCGGCGTTCCGGTAGAGTTCTCCCGGCAAGTCAGAGGGAAGAACGGAAGGCAGGATGAGAGACAACAGCGGAGACGGGGTTTCTCGGGAGGACCTGGAGAGATACCGGACTAGCTACCGGGACGAGATAGACAGCGCGGCCCTCTACCGCGCGCTTGCCGAAACCGAGAAGCAGCCGGAGCTGGCGAAGGTCTACGCTCACCTCGCCGCAACCGAGGAGGAGCACGCGCGCTTCTGGGCCCGGAAGCTCGAAGCGGCCGGAGAGAGCCCGCCGGAGGGCAGGCCGGGCTGGCGTTCCCGCCTGCTCGGGAGGCTCGCCAGAACCTTCGGCCCGCAGGTGGTGCTCCCCGCCATAAGCGGGCTCGAGCGGCAGGACAGCCACAGCTACGCGAGCCAGCCGGGAATCTCGTCCATGGCCTCCCAGGAGCGATCCCACGCACGGCTCCTGCGCGAGATATCCGGTGGAGGCGGCGTGGAGGGGCCGATTCTGGCGCGGCTGGAGGGGAGACACCGGGCGAGCGGTGGCAACGCCTTGAGGGCCGCGGTCCTGGGGGCCAACGACGGGCTGCTCTCGAACTTCAGCCTGGTCATGGGAGTCGCCGGGGCCTCTCTCTCCCCGCACGGCATACTCATCACGGGCCTCGCGGGGCTGCTCGCCGGGGCGGGGTCTATGGCGATGGGAGAGTGGATCAGCGTCCAGAGCTCCCGCGAGCTCTACGGCAGACAGATCCAGATCGAAGCCGCCGAGGTGCGCGAGATCCCGGACGAAGAAGCGGAAGAGTTGGCCTTGATCTACCAGGCCAAGGGAGTGCCGGAAGAGCAAGCCCGCCAGATGGCAACCCGGATAATCTCGGACGAGAAGACCGCAACCGATACCCTCTCCCGCGAGGAGCTGGGTATAGACCCGGAGGAGCTGGGAGGTTCGGCCTGGCAGGCCGCGGCGACCTCGTTCGCCCTCTTCGCGCTCGGGGCTGTAGTCCCGATCCTGCCCTTCACGTTCCTCACAGGTATGGTAGCCGTAGTTACAAGCGTCGTCCTGAGCGCGCTGGGGCTCTTCGCGATAGGGGCCCTGATCACGGTCCTCACCGGCAGGAGCGCGCTGTTCTCTGGGATGCGCCAGGTAGCCGTAGGTCTTGCCGCCGCGGCCCTGACCTACGCACTAGGCCTTCTCATAGGAACAGCGATCGGCGGCTAGGATGAAGGGATCGCAGGCCAAGCGGCCGGGGGCTGAAGAGAGCCTGTTCTGGTCGGAGTCCACGGATGCGCTTCTGGAGCGGCTGGGGAGCTCCCCCGCAGGGCTTGCCGAAGAGGAAGCGGCGCGCCGCCTTCAGGCTCGTGGCGCCGTACGTTCCGGCGCCGGCAGACGGTTCGGGGTGTTGCTCCTGCTCGCCTCGCAGTTTCGGAGTCCTATCGTCCTGATCCTGCTGGGTGCCGCAGTACTCTCCGCCTTCGTCGGCGACGCCGCCTCGGCTGCGATCATCCTCGGCATAGTCCTCGCAAGCGGCCTCCTCGGGTTCTGGCAGGAGAAGGGGGCCACGGACGCCGTGCGCAAACTGCTTTCGATGGTGCAGGTCGACTCCTGCGTGCTGCGCCACGGTGCGCGCCGGCAGGTACCTTCCGGGGAGGTGGTCCCAGGGGACATCGTGGTGCTCGCGGCGGGCGACAGCATCCCGGGCGACTGCCGCATACTCTCCTCCACGGACCTGCACGCCGACGAGGCCACCCTGACCGGCGAGACCTACCCCGTCGAAAAAGGGCCCGGCACGCTCCCTCCCGACACCCCGCTCGCCCGCCGGACGAACGCCCTGTTCGCGGGCACCCACGTCGTGAGCGGGGAGGCGACCGCCGTGGTCGTGGCGACCGGCAAAGATACCCAGTTCGGCAAAATCTCCGAGAGCCTCAGGCTGCGGTCTCCGGAGACGGAGTTCGAGCGGGGGCTAAGGCGCTTCGGATACCTGCTGGTGCGCATCACGCTACTACTGGTCCTGGTCATCTTCGCCGTCAACGTCTACTTCCAGAGGCCGGTCCTGGACTCCTTCCTCTTCTCGCTCGCGCTCGCCGTAGGCCTTACCCCGCAGCTCCTGCCGGCGATCACCAGCATCACCCTCGCCAGCGGCGCGAGGAGCATGGCGCGCGAGAAGGTCATCGTACGCCGGCTCTCGTCCATAGAGGACTTCGGGGCCATGAATGTCCTGTGCTCGGACAAGACCGGCACCCTGACCGAGGGGGCCGTCCGGCTGCACGCGGCCCTCGACCTCTCCGGCGAGGAGAGCGAGCAGGTACTCTTCCACGCCCGCCTCAACGCTTGCTACGAGACGGGCTACTTAAACCCCATAGACGAGGCGATCAGGAGCATTCCCCATCCCGACGTCTCCGGCTACGAGAAGCTCGACGAGGTGCCCTACGACTTCGTCAGAAAACGCCTCTCCATCCTGGTCTCGGAGGGTGACGGCGGCGCCCTGCTCGTCTCCAAGGGCGCGCTGGAGAGCGTGCTCGCGGTGTGCTCGACCGCGGAGCGCCCCGGCGGGAAGCTCGTCGGGATCGGGGAGGTTGAAAGCGAGATCCGAGATCTCTTCCGGGAGCTCAGCGAAAACGGGTTCCGCGTTTTGGGTGTCGCCTGCCGCAGATTCTCATCGCGAAAGCCGGTCGGCAAGAGCGGCGAGGACGAGATGACTTTTCTGGGGTTTCTGGTCTTCGGGGACCCGCCGAAAGAGGAGATCGCGGAGACCATCGGGCGTCTCGAGGACCTCGGCTGCTCGCTCAAGATAGTCACCGGAGACAACCGGCTCGTGGCGGCGAGCATAGCCGGGCAGATCGGGCTGCGCGATCCGGTGGTCATCACCGGTGGGGAGCTGAACCGCATCAGCGACGCGGCTCTGCCCGCCCGCGCCGCCGCGACCAGCGTCTTCGCCGAGGTAGAGCCGAATCAGAAGGAGCGGATCATCCTCGCCCTGAAGAAGGGCGGAAACGTCGTCGGTTACCTCGGGGACGGGATCAACGACGCCCCCGCTCTGCACGCCGCCGACGCCGGGATCTCGGTGGACACCGCAGCCGATGTCGCCAAGGAGGCTGCGGACCTCGTGCTCCTGCAGAAGGACCTGGCCGTGCTGGAGAGGGGCATCCGGGAAGGCCGCAAGACCTTCGCCAACACCCTCAAGTACGTCTTCATGGCGACAAGCGCCAACTTCGGCAACATGTTCAGCATGGCCGGAGCGTCGCTGTTCTTGCCGTTCTTGCCGCTTCTGCCCGCTCAGGTGCTCCTGACAAACTTCCTCACCGACCTCCCGGAGATGACCATCGCCACCGACTCCGTGGACGGGGAGCTGGTGAAGAAGCCCCGGCGCTGGGACGTGCGGTTCATCCGGAACTTCATGCTCACCTTCGGGCTGGTGAGCAGCGTCTTCGACTACCTGACCTTCGGCATCCTGCTTTTGGTGCTGCACGCCTCCGTCGTAGAGTTTCGGACCGGCTGGTTTTTGGAGTCCGTGGTCTCCGCGACCATGATCGTGCTCGTCGTGCGCACCCGCAGGCTCTTCTTCCGCAGCCGTCCCAGCCCCTACCTGGCGCTCGCCACCGCGATGGTCGCCGCTGCTACGGTGCTCCTTCCCTTCACCCCGCTGGCCGGTCTGCTAGGGTTCACATCCCTGCCGCTGTGGTTCCTGCCGGTGCTCGCTGGGATCGTCGCGCTCTACGTGCTCTCAGCAGAGGCAGCCAAGAGGGTGTTCTACAGAAAGGCCAGATGAGATCCCGGACACCACGGTCTCCCGGCAGGCAAAAGGCAGCCCTCAGGCTCGAGCCCGCGGGATGCGCACGACGAGCACGGAGCAGTGGGCGTGCCGGACGACCGAGTCCGAGACGCTCCCCATGAGGGCCCGTCGCAACCCTCCCAAGCCCCGGCTGCCCACGACCACCAGGTCCGCCCCGATCTCCTCGGCGACCGCGACTATCTCCACATCCGGCCTGCCCAGGACGGGGTGAGTCCCCGCGACCTTCGCTCCCATCCCTTCGAGCCTCTGCGCCTGCTCGTCGACGAACGTTCGGGCGTTCTTCCTGGCCAGCTGGAGGATCGGAGGCAGCTCCTCCTCCTGCGGCACGTCGTAGGGCAGGACCAGAGGCTCCGGGGCAACGTGGATGAGGTGCAACTCAGATCCGATCACCTTCGCGATCCCGGCGGCTATGCGACCCGCCTCGTCCGACCCTCTCGATCCATCCACCGCCAGCAGGATACTCCCGACCCGAGGAGCCTCGTCCCCTTCCCCACCCCTCACCACCAGGACGGAGCAGTGGGCGTGCCGGACGACCGAGTCCGAGACGCTCCCCATGAGGGCCCGTCGCAACCCTCCCAAGCCCCGGCTGCCCACGACCACCAGGTCCGCCCCGATCTCTTCGGCGACCGCGACTATCTTCGCATCCGGCCTCCCGGCACCCGCGTGCGCCCCGGCCACCGTGCCGCCGGCCTGTTCGATCCTCCGGACCTCTGTCCGAAGCTTCTCGCCGGCCTCCTTCTCCGCCCGCTCGAAGACACCGTATCCCACGCCGTAGATACTCTCCGGGGCGGGCTCCACCAAAACCACGTGCAGCTCAGCCTCCATCCCCCTGGAAAGCTCCACCGCGAGACGCCCCGCACGATGCGCCTCCGAAGAGCCGTCCGTAGCCAGCAAGATCCTCTTTGGCTCTCCGATCACCGCCCGTCCTCCTCTCTCGAAGCCTTCGGACTCCGGCGTCATGGTGGACCGGCCGTCCCCCTCGCACCTGAGCAGAGAAGATCATCTACCTGATCAATATTGACCATCCCGGCACTCGGAGAGCCGGAAAACCGTGAAAAACCGCTTCAGAGCATGGTCAGAGGCTCCACCCTCACCGACCTCCTTCCCCCGCACGTATCTCGCCGCGGCCGGAGAACCTGCGGTAACCGGATTCGATCCCGAAGGCCAGCCCCACCAGAACGGCCAGAACCACGAGCTGCCCCGGTGAATTCACAAATGTCTGCCACAGCAACGCGGCGAGCGCCAGACCGCAAGCCACCACACCCGCCGCCGAGATCCAACGTCGTCCGCCGACCGAATCCGCGAGCCTGACGCCGGCACCGTTGACCGCTCCGAAGATGATCAGGAAACCGGAGCTGCCCATCGTAGAGATGCTCGATACATCGAAAAAGTTGGCGACCACGAGCGTCGCGCCCGAAGTCAGGAACAGCCCCGAGAGCGGCCTGTTCCAGATCTTCCGCTCCAGGAACTCCGGGAGCTCCCCGTCCTTTGCGATGATGTAGCTGAAACGGGCCGCGCCGTAGAGGGTCGCGTTGATCGCAGAGACGGTGGAGAGCATGGCGGCGACGGCTATCAACATGAACCCGAAATCCCCGAGAAAAGGTCGGGCGGCGGCTGCCAGAGCGTAATCTTTGGCCGCGACGATCCGGCCCACCGGCAGGTTCCCGACCGCGACCAGCGCCACCAGCACGTAGAGCACGATGACGAATCCCACTGCCGAGTAGAAAGCCTTCGGCAACGTCCGTGATGGGTCCCCGACATCCCGGGCGGTGTTGGCTATAAGCTCGAATCCCTCGTAGGCGAGGAAGATGATCATGCCACCCGCCACCAGCCGCAGCGGGGACTCCCATCCCGCTGGCGTCACCCGGTGGAAGTCCACTCCCCCAAGTCCCACCGCCACGAAGAAGAGCAAGATCGCCAGCTTCAGACCGACCACCCAGCTCTCGGCACGGCCGATGACGTCGGCAGAGAACATGTTCAGGGTAGTGATGGCGAGGATGGCGGCGCTCAACAGGACGTGTCTGCCCAGAGGTTGCAGCGCTTCCGGCAGGAAGGTGGCGCTGTAGCTGCCGAAAGCAGAGGAGTAAAGCGAGAGCATCACGATGTAACTCAGCCACAACAGGACGTTCAGGCCGCCGGTGAGGAGTCCGGGGCCGTAAGCCCGGTTCAGGAAAGCGACGGTTCCTCCCCTGCTCGGGTACCCGACGGAGAGCCGGGCGTAGGAGTAGGCGCTGAGCAACGCCACGAGGCCTGCGATCGCGAAAGCCACCGGCGCGCCACCCCCGGCCAGCTGGGTCGCCAGGCCGAGCACGGCGAAGATCCCTCCACCGACCATGCCACCGATGCCGATGGAGACCACGCCGAGATAACCCATCTTTCCTGCGGGCGCTCCGGAGTACGTGCGTCCCCGGCCCCCTTCCCCCGGTTGGTTCATGCGCTCCAGCGCCACCCGCTGATCTCGGGCATATCCTCCAGATGCTCCTGCGAGTAGGCGGTCGCCCGGTCGATCAGGTTCCGCAGTTCGGCGATGAGGGTGGGAGCGCGATCCCGCAGGCGGACACCCGGAGATTCCGCCACACGCCTCAACGCCTCGATCGCTAGGTGATAGCGGCTCATGCCGTTCATGACGACCATCTCGAAAGGCGTGGTGGTGGTTCCCTGCTCGCTGAAACCCCGCACGTGGAAGCGCTCGGCGTTGACGTGCCCGTGGATTATCTCGTGGATGGCGCGCTGGTAACCGTGGAAGGCGAAGACGACCGGCCTGTCCGCCGTGAAGAGCTCTACGAAACGCGAGGCGGTCATACCATGTGGATGGAACTCCCGCGGGAAGAGGGACATGAGATCCACCACGTTGACCACGCGCACCTTCAGCTGCGGAGCGTGCCGACGCAGCCAGTGGGCCGCCGCGATCGTCTCCAGGGTCGGGATGTCCCCGGCGCATCCCAAAACGACGTCGGGTTCCTCGCCCTCCGGAACATTGGACGCCCACTCCCAGACGGAGGCACCCCGGGCGCAGTGCTCGACGGCGGCATCGATATCCAGCCACTGCAGCTGGGGCTGCTTGTCTATGACGATCAGGTTGACATAGTTGCGGCTGCGGAGGCAATGGTCGGCCACCGAGAGCAGACAGTTCGCATCCGGGGGGAGATAGATGCGGGCCACCGTGCCCCGCTTCGAGAGCATCACGTCTATCAGCCCGGGCCCCTGGTGCGAGAAACCGTTGTGATCCTGGCGCCAGCAGGTCGAGGTCAGCAGGACGTTGAGCGAGGCGATGGGCTCCCGCCAGGGCAGCGTCACAGCCCTCTCGAGCCACTTGGTGTGCTGGACGATCATGGAGGCGCAGACCATCGCGAACGCCTCGTAGGTGGCGAACATCCCGTGACGTCCGGTGAGCAAGTAACCCTCGAGCCAGCCCTCGCACAGGTGCTCGGAGAGCACCTCCATGACCCGACCATCGGGGGAGAGGTGGTCGTCCACGTCCACTCTCCTGCCGACGAAGCAACGGTCCTCGACCTCGAAGACGGCGCCGAGGCGGTTTGAGTTGGTCTCGTCGGGGCAGAACAGACGGAAGTTGGCCTCCCGCTCGTTCCCGACGAAGGTGTCCCGGAGGAACTCCCCGAGCCGGCGGGTCGACTCGTGCCGAACGGTGGCGGGTCGTTCGACGGGCACGGAGTAGTCCCGGAAGTCTGGAAGATCGAGCTCGACGAGCATCCTGCCCCCGTTGGCGTGAGGGTTGGCGCCCATGCGCCTGTCCCCCACCGGCGCGAGCGCCGCGAGCTCGGGAACGGGACGGCCGTCTTCGTCGAAGAGTTCTTCCGGGCAGTAGGAGCGCAGCCAGGTCTCCAGAGCCGCGAGCTGAGCGGGATCTCTCCTGACGTCGGGCAACGGGACCTGATGGGCCCGGAAGGTGCCGGCGACCGGACGGCCTTCCACCTCCTCCGGCCCGGTCCACCCCTTGGGCGTCCTCAGCACGATGGCCGGCCAGCGAGGTCTCTCCGAGAGACCGTCCCCTCGTGCAACTCGCTGGATCTCTCTGATCTCCGCGTAGCAGTCCTCGAGCGCGGCGGCAAAATCCTGATGCACGCGGTTCGGGTCGTCACCCTCGACGAAACGGGGCGCGTAGCCGTAGCCTCCGAGGAAGTCCGCCAGTTCCTCGTCCCGGGAACGGGCGAGGACGGTGGGGCCGGAGATCTTGTACCCGTTGAGGTGGAGCACGGGCAGGACCGCACCGTCGCGCGCGGGGTTGAGGAAAGCCACGGATTTCCAGGAGCCCTCCAGAGGACCCGTCTCGGCCTCGCCGTCCCCGACGACGGCGCAGACGAGAAGGCCGGGGTTGTCGAAGGCGGCCCCGAAGGCGTGCGCGAGGACGTAGCCGAGCTCTCCTCCTTCGTTGATGGAACCCGGGGTGGTGACGCTCGCATGGCTGGGCACGCCACCCGGCGTCGAGAACTGCCTGAAAAGTCGCCTCATCCCCGCGGCATCCCGGGACACCTCCGGATACACCTCGGAGTAGGTCCCTTCCAGGTAGACGTTGGCCAGGACCGCGGGCCCGCCATGACCGGGGCCGGCCAGGAAGATGGCGTCCACATCCCGTTCCCTGATCAACCGGTTGAGGTGGGCGTAGACGAGGTTGAGCCCGGGAGAAGTGCCCCAGTGGCCGAGGAGCCGCGGCTTTATGTGCTCCGGACGCAACGGCTCGCGCAGCAGGGGGTTGTCCTTCAGGTAGATCTGCCCGACCGTGAGGTAGTTCGCCGCCCGCCAGTAGCGATGGATGCCGTCCAGCTCCCGCGGCGAGAGCGGACCTTCCGCCGGGGTGGCTTGGGCCGTGGGGACGTTCTCGCCCTCGACCACGCTGGAGACTGTCACGTCGAAACGGTACATCTTCAGGCTCCTTCCTCCTCGACGATCCTTCTGGTATGCCGCGCTATCACGAGGTCTTCGTCGGTGGGCACCACGCGTACGGTGACCGGTGAATCGTCCGCGGAGATCACCGCCGAGTGGGAGGCGTTGCGCGCGGTGTCGAGCCGGACGCCCATGAACCGGAGCCCTTCACAGATCCGCTCCCGCAAGGGAGCCGCATGCTCGCCGATACCCCCGGTGAAGACGAGTGCGTCCAGGCCGCCCAAGGTGGTGGCCAGCGCGCCGATGAACTTCCTCGCCTGGTAACAGAAGAGCTCCAGTGCCTCCGCCGCCCGTGGATCGTGCGGCTCACGCGCCAAGAGCTCGCGCACGTCGGCGCTGGTCCCGGAGACGCCGAGCAGCCCCGACTCCTTGTTGACCAGCGTATCCAGCCCGGCGACGTCCATGCCCCGCCGGAGCAGGTAGAGGAGCACACCCGGGTCGAGATCTCCGGAGCGGGTGGCCATCACGAGCCCGCTGGTCGGGGTGAGTCCCATGGTCGTCTCGAGACACCTCCCCCCTCTGACGGCCGCCATGCTCGCCCCGCTGCCGAGATGAGCGATGATGGTGCGGCCTTCGTACGCTCCGGGGTCCAGGGTGCGCAAGCGCTCCACGACGTACTCGTATGAGAGGCCGTGGAAGCCGTAGCGCAGGACACCCTGCCCGGCGAGGTGGCGGGGGAGCGCGTAGAGCCGCGCGACGCGGGGCAGCGTCCGGTGGAAGGCCGTGTCGAAGCACGCCACCTGCGGAACCCCGGGATAGACCCTCTCCAGCTCCTCCACGGCCCCGAGCGCCTGTGGCAGGTGGTCCGGGTCGAGCGGCAGGGCACGTTCCCTGAGGGAAGCCACGAGCTCTTCGGTGATGACCCTGGGCTCCCTGAAGCGCCCGCCGTGTACGATCCTGTGACCTATGGCTCCGAGGTTTCGATCCATCCCGCACCCCCGCAGATACTCGAGGAGCGCACGGACGGCAGCCGTGTGGTCGGTCAGAGCACCCTCGACCCTCCAGGCACGCTCCCCTTCCCGGCCCGACACCTCGAGGAGGCTGCCGGAGGAGCCGATACGCTCCACCACGGCACGCGTCTCCAGCCTCAGAGATCCTCCCTCGACGCCGTAGATAGCAGCCTTGAGGCTGGAAGACCCCGTGTTGACCGTAAGCAGGCGCCAAAACCCCGATCTCTCGCTCAACTCACCCCCGAACGCTGCGTACCCTCGGTCGCTTCCGACCGGGTCAGGATACGTGAGGGGGAAGAGGGCGGGTTGATCCATTTTGCCCCAAGATCTGATCCAGATTGATCAACGTACGCGTGCACCCGACGGAAGGGACGGGCTCCTCCCAACACCCTCTTTGATCAATCTTGCTCATCGGTATGGGCCATCTTGCTCAGGTCACGCCCGGCCTCCACGGATAAATTCGCGGCGTGCGGGGAACGCCGCCGGGGCCGCCAGAGAAGAAGAGGGCACCCGTCGACGAGGGCGCATGCCCCATGAGAGAAGCCCCCCAGGGTCACGAACGTGCAGCATCAGGGAGGAATGCGAGAACGTGCAGCCAGCAAAGAGCATCGGGAATCCGGCCGGTGAGAGGACGGGACCGGGCCGCCCCGAGGAGATCGAACGCACCCCCACCGCAGAGCTCTTCGAGAAGCTCGGGAGCTCCAGGGAAGGCCTCACCGAGCAGGAGGCACGGACGCGCCTCGAGCGGTACGGGCCCAACTCGCTCGAAGAAGAGCGGAGGAACATCCTGCTCGAGTTACTCTCATACTTCTGGGGACCCATACCGTGGATGATAGAGGTCGCGGCCATCCTCTCCGCGGCGGTCCGTCACTGGGCGGACCTGATCATCATCCTGGTGCTGCTCATCTTCAACGCCGCCGTGGGTTTCTGGCAGGAGTATCAGGCCACGAACGCCGTGGAGGCCCTGAAGAAACAGCTGGCGCTCAAGGCGCGCGTGCTCCGTGACGGGGAGTGGACCGAGATCGAAGCTTCACGTCTGGTCCCCGGAGACATCGTCCGCCTCAGGATAGGAGACGTGGTCCCCGCCGACGTGAAGCTGCTGGAGGGAGAGTACCTGAGCGTCGACCAGTCGGCGCTCACGGGAGAATCACTCCCGGTGGATAAACGCGCCGGAGGGGCAGCCTACTCGGGATCGACGGTCAAACAGGGCGAGATGGTGGCCCTCGTGGTGGGCACCGGCCAGCAGACCTACTTCGGTAAAACGGCCCGGCTCGTGAGCTCCGCCCGAACCGTCTCACACTTCCAGCGCGCGGTGCTGCAGGTCGGGGACTTCCTGATCGCGGTCGCCCTCGCGCTGGTCGCCGTGCTGATCATAGCCGAGCTGTTCCGGGGGGCACCGTTTCTGACGCTCGTACAGTTCGCCCTCATTCTCACAGTCGCCTCCATCCCGGTAGCCATGCCGGCGGTGCTCTCGGTGACCATGGCCACCGGCGCGCTCGCGCTCTCCCGGATGAAAGCCATCGTTTCCCGTCTGGAGGCCATAGAGGAGATGGCTGGCATGGACGTCCTCTGCTCGGACAAGACCGGCACCCTGACCCAGAACAGGCTCACGCTGGGCGATCCCGTCCTCTTCGGAGCCCGCGACGAGCGGGAGATAGTCCTGATGGCCGCTCTGGCCTCCACCAGAGACGGGCAGGACCCGATCGACCTGGCGGTGCTCTCCGGGCTGCAGGCGGGTGGGTCGGAGCTAGATAGCTACGCAATACGACGCTTCGTCCCGTTCAACCCGGTGGACAAGCGCACCGAGGCCGAGGTCGAAGACCCCTCGGGTACGGTTCTCAAGGTGACGAAGGGAGCGCCCCAGGTGATCATCGACCTGTGCAAACCGACGCCGGAGCTCCGGGCGAAGGCGAACGTGCAGGTGGACGAGCTCGCGGCCCAGGGCTTCAGAACGCTCGGCGTGGCACGCAGCCCCGACGGAGAAAGGTGGGAGTTCCTGGGGCTCCTGCCGCTCTTCGATCCCCCGCGGGAAGACTCCGCGGAGACCCTCGAGCGGGCCCGCGAGCACGGCATCCGGGTCAAGATGGTGACCGGGGACAACATGGCCATCGCCCGGGAGATCTCCTCCCGCCTCGGGCTGGGGACGAACATCGAGCGGAGCACCCTTCTGGAGAAGGTGAGCAAGAGCGTCCCGCCCCCGGCGGACGCGATCGAACAGGTCGAGGCCGCCGACGGCTTCGCCGAGGTCTTCCCCGAGCACAAGTTCGCCCTGGTAAAGGCTCTGCAGGAGCGGGGACACATCGTGGGGATGACCGGAGACGGGGTGAACGATGCTCCAGCCCTGAAGCAGGCCGACACCGGCATCGCGGTCTCCGGTGCCACCGATGCCGCCCGGGCTGCCGCGGACCTGGTGCTGACAGAGGCCGGGCTCTCGGTGATCGTCCGGGCCGTCGAGGAGGCTCGACGGATCTTCGAGCGGATGAACTCGTACACCATCTACCGCATCACCATGACGCTGAACATAATGCTGTTCGTGGTGGCGACGATGCTGGCGTTCGACTTCTACCCCCTGACCACCGTGATGATCATACTGCTCGCCCTGCTGGACGACGTCCCGATCATGGCCATCGCCTTCGACAACACCCGCCTCGACCCGCGACCGGTGCGCTGGCGCATGGCGCGGATGCTCGTCCTCTCCTCCGTGCTGGGCGCGACCGCCCTGATCCAGAGCTTCTCGCTCCTCCTGATAGCGCGGCACTTCCTGCACCTGGGCATCGGTCAGACGCAGAGCCTGCTGTTCCTGCAACTGGTGATAGGTGGGCACCTGATGCTCTTCCTGACCCGCTCGAAAGGCAGGTTCTGGTCCCGACCCTACCCGGCGCTCCCGCTGTTCCTGGCGATCGTGGGTACCCAGATCGTGGCCGTCGCGCTGGTCGGGTTCGGGATCCTGGTGGCCGCCGTGCCGTGGCGCTGGATCCTGCTGGTGTGGGTCTACGACGCGCTGTGGATGCTCGCCGTGGACCGGATAAAGACCTACACCTACAGGGTCCTGGAACACGAAGCGAAACACCACCTCAGGTTCCTGCAGGGCATGCAGCGGTCGTTCCACCACCATCGGGCCGGATGATCCGTGCTCCGGGAGGACATCTGGTCAAAATTGACCATTCGACTCATCAAAATTGACGTCGCCACAGGCGGGTGGTTCCCGGATCATGCCAACCCGTCGGGATCCGGATAGAGAGGGAGGGTCGAGCTTGAACGATCCGGTGCTGATCTCACGCCTCCAGTTCGCGTTCACCGTCATGTACCACTACCTCTTCCCCGGCCTCACGATGGGGCTGGCTTTCCTGATCTTCCTGTTGAAGAGCATCTACATGCGCAACGGGGACGAGCGGTACAACCGGGCGGTGCGTTTCTGGGGCAAGATCTTCGCCGTGACCTTCATCCTGGGGGTGGTCTCGGGGATACCCATGGAGTTCCAGTTCGGGACCAACTGGGCCGCCTTCTCCAAGTTCGCCGGGGGGATCATCGCGCAGACCCTGGCGATGGAGGGAGCGTTCGCCTTCTTCCTGGAGTCGGCTTTCGTGGGGGTCTTCCTCTTCGGAGAGCGGGCCTTCGGGCAGAGGCTGCACTGGCTCTCCTCGTTCCTCGTCTTCCTGGGAACCTGGGCGTCGGCGTACTTCATCCTCTGCACCAACTCCTGGCTCCAGAACCCCGTCGGCTACAAGCGGCTCCCCGGAGGGGGGATAGACATCTCCAACTACTGGCAGGTCCTGTTCAACCCCTGGGTGTTCGTGCAGTTCATCCACAACCAGGGGGCGACGGTCCTCACCGCGGCCATCGTGATGGCGGGGGTGGGGGCCTTCTACGTCCTCTCCCGGAGGGACGAGGAATACGGAAAGATGTTCGTCAAGGTCGGCGTGATCGTGGGCCTCATCATGAGCATCTGGCAGATCGTGCCCAGCGGGGACCTCGAAGGGTTGCAGGTGACCCACAAGCAGCCGGTCAAGCTCGCCTCGATGGAGGGGCTCTTCAAGAGCGAGCGCCCGGCGGGCATAGCCATCCTCGGCCAGCCGGACATGAACAAGCAGAGGCTGGACAACCCCATCGTCGTGCCCCGGGCACTGAGCTTCCTGACCTACCGCTCCTGGAGCGCCCGGGTAAAAGGCCTCGATGCCTTCCCGAAGAAGGACTGGCCGGACAACGTCCCGCTCGTCTACTACAGCTACCACATCATGGTGGGGCTCGGGACGATCTTCGTCGCGATCATGGTGATAGCGGCCTTCCTGTTGTGGAGGCGCAAGCTCTTCGAGTCCAGGTGGATGCTCTGGATCCTGATGCTCACCATCCCCTTCCCCTCCATAGCGACGACGGCCGGCTGGATCACGGCCGAGGTAGGACGCCAGCCGTGGCTGGCCTACGGTCTCTTCCGTACCTCCCAGGGCGTCTCGTCGAGCGTATCCTCCGGCAACGTGCTCTTCACCCTGCTCGGGTTCGCCGGGATCTACCTGGTGATGGGGTTGCTCTACTTCATCCTGGTGGTGGGGATCGTGGGAGCCGGCCCGGAGGCGGAGGAGGCCGGAGAAGAGCCGGCAGAGGAACTGCCCGTCTGAAGCATAGAGAGAAGGAGGATGAGAACCGCCGTGCAGACGCTCTGGTTCATCCTGGTGGCCTTCATGCTCACGATGTACGTCCTGCTGGACGGCTTCGACCTGGGTGCGGGTGCCATCCACGTCTTCGTGGCGAAGGACAATACGGAGAGGAGGATGGTCCTGCAATCCATCGGCCCCGTGTGGGATGGGAACGAGGTGTGGCTCATCGCCGCCGGTGGGACGCTGTTCTTCGCTTTCCCAACCCTGTACGCCACGAGCTTCAGCGGTTTCTACCTGCCCTTGATGATCGTGCTCTGGCTCCTGATGCTCCGGGGACTCGCGATAGAGCTGCGCCACCGTCTGGAGAACCCACTGTGGGCCTCCTTCTGGGACGGGCTCTTCTTCCTCGGTAGCGCGCTCTTAGCCGTCTTCTACGGTGCGGCTCTGGGCAACGTCATACGGGGCGTTCCCATCGGCAGGAACGGATACTTCTTCGAACCTCTGTGGACCGACTTCAACCCCACCACCCCAAACCCCGGCATCCTCGACTGGTACACGGTCCTGACCGGGCTTCTGGCGCTCGTCACCCTCGTCGTGCACGGCTCGAGCTGGGTGGCGCTCAAGACCGAGGGCCCCCTGAACGTCCGCTGCCGCACCGTGGCGCTCAGGTTCTGGTACGCAAACCTCGCCCTCACCGCGCTCACCACGGTTGCGACCTTCTACCTTCGTCCCACCATGTTCTCCAACTTCGCCAGCCAACCCTGGGGTTTCGTCTTCCCCCTGATCGCCCTCGCCGGGCTCGCCGGGGTGGGGTACTTCCTCCGCAAGGAGAGGGACACCGCCGCTTTCTTCTCCTCCTGCGCCTACATCTTCGGGATGATGACCTCGACGGTCTTCGCCCTCTACCCGGACGTGCTGCCCGCGGTCGACCCGGCAAACAGCCTCACCATCCACAACGCATCGGCCTCCCACTACGGGCTCACGGTGGGGCTGGTGTGGTGGAGCATAGGTATGATCCTCGCCGCAATATACTTCGTCTTCGTCTACCGGCTCTTCCGCGGGAAGGTCAGGCCCGGCGGAGAAGGATATTAGGCCGCCGCCAAACAGCGGGCTTCCAGCGATCCACCGAAGCGGTCCGGTCTTCGCCAGACCAGCGACGCCCTACATGTCCGCCCGGCGCACCCTCCATCCACCCACCGAGGCAGGAGAGGGCCAGAGCCGCCGCGGCGACCGCGAGCGAGAGCAGCAGCGCGATGACGGCATCGCCAGCAAGCGTATGGCTCGCGAGCAGCCCCGGATAAGGTTCCATTCTCCCCATGCCCGCCGCCGTCCATCGCAGGAAAGGCGCGGCCGCCACGAACGCGGCGGCGCAGGCCAGGAAGGTCCCCGCCGCC
>JAIMBO010000050.1 GCA_023511405.1 Rubrobacteraceae bacterium | reverse complement strand
GATCCGACGCTCTGGGGTACCACGGTAGGGAACACGGTGTACGTGTGGAGATCCGCCGTCGGGGTGGATGCGCACGGTGGCCTCATCTACGCCGCCGCCGACGGGGTGACAACCCGCGGGCTGGCCGAGATCATGGTGAGGGCCGGGGCCGTCCGGGCCATGCAGCTGGACATAAACCCCTACTGGGTAGATTTCTTCACCTACGATGCTCCGGGTGGAAAGGGGCCCTCCAAGCTCCTGCCCACGATGCTGCGCCCGAACGACCGCTACCTCACGCCCGACGACAGGGATTTCTTCGCCGTACTCCGCCGGCGTTAGCCTCCGCGCAGGATCCGGCCGAGCACTTCGGGGTGGTCGGTTACCACCCCGTCCACGCCGCAGCCGATGAGACGGCGCATGTCGGACGGATCGTTGACCGTCCAGGCGGTGACCGAGATCCCCAGACCGTGACAGCCGGCGACGAAGTCGTCTTCGAGCGCTGGGGCCCATACCGAGATCAAACCCACCCCCACCTCTCGGGCCCAGCCGAGGTCCCGGAGGGAGGGCTCCCTGCTGATGAGCCCGAGCCTCACCTCCGGGAGCAGGGACCGCGCTTCCTCGAGCGCCCCGTGGTCGAAGGAGATGAGCGTGATACGGGAGGTGAGGTCTCCGCCGCCGGCGAGCAGACGGCAGAGGGGCTCGACGGCCTGCCGGACCTTCATCTCGGCGTAGAGCTCCAGGCCGGTCGAGCGAGAGGCCTCCACGAACGTCGGCACCGGCTCCCCCAGCCCGGCGTCGAGTCCGGCGAGCTCCGAGGAGGTCATCTCGCTGACGAGCCCCCCGCGGCCGGTCGTCCTGAGGACGTCGGGGTCGTGCATCACGATCAGGTCTCCATCGAGCGCGACCCTCAGATCGAACTCGACGGCGTCGGCTCCCTCCCGCTCGGCCCTCCTGAACGCCCTCAGGGTGTTCTCGGGCTCGATCCCGGAGGCGCCCCGGTGGGCGATGTTCATGACCATGGGGATTGTCAGCCTCCGGCCTTGGCCAGCTGGCTCTTGACGCTCTTGCCCGCGCTCTCGAGCTGCTGGGCCACGCTGGCGAAGGCGGTCTTGGCCGGCTGGTTGTTGTCTATGATGTTTTCGATGCCCTTGCCGATGATCTGGTCGCCGTTCGGGATGATCGTGCGGGCGAGGTCCTGCGGGCGGGTCTTCGGCAGCTGCTCGACGGCCACCTTGAACAGCGGGTTCTTCTTGAGGTAGTCGCGCATC
Source organism: Rubrobacteraceae bacterium (assembly GCA_023511405.1). Lineage (GTDB taxonomy): Bacteria > Actinomycetota > Rubrobacteria > Rubrobacterales > Rubrobacteraceae > Rubrobacter_E > Rubrobacter_E naiadicus. The sequence goes on along the minus strand of JAIMBO010000050.1, from coordinate 16,327 downwards.
TCGCTCGAAGCTATCGCCGAGTTGGTGACCGGTAGATATCCCGTCTTCTTCGTCCAGAACGAGACGTTCTCCGGCTGCCCGAGGAACTTGATGAACTCGAAGGCCGCCTTCTTGCGTTCTTCCGGGATCGAGGAGAGGATGGAGAGCCCCGCCCCCCCAGTCGGACAGCCGAAGTCCTTCTCGGCCGGCAGGAAAGAGGCCCCGACGTCGAACTTGGCCGACTGCAGGATCGTCGTGAGGTCTCCGGAAGAGTCCTCGGTCATCGCGGTCTGCCCGTTGGCGAAGTCCGCGGTCTGGTTCTTCGCCATGTAGCCGAGCCCGTACTTGTTGCAGAAGGCGCGTACGAACTCACCGGCCGCGACCGCCCCGTCCTTGTCTATGAGTATGTCGAGCTTGTCGTTCGAGTAGGCTCCACCCCAGTCCCAGACGTTGTTCTGGAAGTACCAGGCGTTGTAGTTGTCCGCGGTGGTGAACGCGAATGCCTTGGGCTTGGCGGGGAGCTTCACCAGTTCGCGCCCCCAGTCCTGAAGCTCGCTCCAGGTCTTCGGGCCGCGGTCGGGCAGGCCCGCTTTCCGGAACATCTCTTTGTTGTAGTAGAGGAGCGGGGTGCTGCGGGCGAAGGGGACCCAGTAGAGCTTGCCGTTCTTGGTGCCTTCCTTGCGAAACGGCGTCAGGTAATCTTCCCTGGAGAACCCTTTGCCGAAGTATCCGTCGAGCGGCTCCAGGTTGCCGTTGAGGTAGAAGCGGGTCCAGTTGACGTCCGAGAGGAGCGAGATGTCCGGGATCTTCTTCGCCTGCAGAGCCTGGGCGAGCTTCTGGGCCGTCTGTTCGTAGGAGCCCTGGAACTGGTTCTGGACGTATACGTCCTTCTGTGAGCCGTTGAATTTGTCCACCAGGCTCTGCAGGGCTTTGCCCAGGACGTCGGAGTAGGAAGACCAGAGCACCACCACCGTGCGTCCCTTGGCCTCTTTCGGGAGGTTGCCGGAGGCCTGCTGGACGCCGCCCGACCCGCTCCCGCAGCCGGCCAGGGCTACCGAAGCCAGGGCTCCTCCCGAGAGGGCCAGGAACCTCCCCCTGCTCACCTTTCTTGTGCGCATGGTTCTCCTTTCTTTCGGTGTTCTCCTAGTATTTGGTCGTACCTGCGGTGAGCCCCGAGACTATGTGCTTCTGCCAGCGCAGGAAGACGAGGATCACCGGGACGATCACGAAGATGGTGGCGGCCATGATCACGCCCCACTGGTTCTGACCCTCCTGGTTGTAGAGCTGGGCGAGGCCGACCGAGAGGACCCGCATGTTGCTGGTGTTGGTGACCACCAGCGGCCACAGGAAGTCGTTCCACTTGCCCACGAGCGTGATCAACGCCCCGGTGACCAGCACCGGGCGCGAGACCGGGAGCAGGACCGACCAGAGGGTCCTCAGATGGCCGGCCCCGTCCAGCCGGGCCGCCTCGACCAGCTCGCGCGGGATCGTGGTGAAGTGCTGTCGCAGCAGGAACGCGGCCACCACCGTGGCCGCTCCGGGTACGATGATCCCCTGGTAGGTGTTGACCCACCCCAGCGAGGAGACGGTCGCGTAGTTGGCGATCATGGTAGCGTGGATCGGGACCATCAGTGCGGCTACGAGCGCGAGGAAGAAGAGGTTCTTGCCGGGGAACCTGAGGAAGACGAGCGCGTAGGCCACCAGCACCGCGTCGACCATCTCTATCGCGGTGCCGAAGAAGGCGACGATGACGGTGTTCAGGTAGTAACGGCCGAAGGGGGCTGCCTGCCAGGCCTCGACGTAGTTGGAGAATTTGGGGTGCAGCGGTATCCACTGTGGTGGGAACGTGTAGATCTCCCCGAGCGTCTTCAGGGAGCCCGAGAGCATCCAGAAGACCGGGATGACGAACAGCAGCGCGACCAGTAAGAGCAGCGCGTAGCTCACCGCCCGGCCGATGTAGACCCTCAACACCCTCTCCTCCATGGCTACATCTCCTCCGTTCTTCTGCGTACGTAGCGGTTCTGGATCAGAAGGAGCGTCACCAGGATGATGAAGAGTACGGTGGAGGCGGCCGAGGCTATCCCGATGTTGAAGGCCTGGAAGCCCTGCTGGTAGATGTACCAGATGAGCGTGGTCGTCGCGTTCACCGGCCCTCCCTGCGTCATGACGTAGATGATGTCGAAGGCGTTGTAGGAGAAGGACTGCACCATGGTTATGACCACGACGAAGAAGGTGGCCGGGGCGAGCTGGGGGATCGTGACGTGGCGCAGCGAGGCCCACTTCCCCGCCCCGTCCACGGCGGCGGCGTCGTAGAGGTCGCGGGGGATGTTCTGCAGCGCCGCCAGGTAGACCAGCGCGCTGAAGCCCAGGTTCTTCCAGAGGTAGACGATGATCAGGGCGGGCATCGCGTAGGCGGTGCTGTTGAGCCAGTTGGGAGACGGGATGCCGAGGGGCTCGAGGAAGGCGTGGATCAGACCGTAGTGCGGGTCGAAGATGTAGTCCCACACGAGCCCTATCGCCGCACCGCTCAGAACGTATGGTGTGAAGACGATCGAACGGACGAGGTTTCTCCCTTTCAGCTTCTGGTTCAGCAGGAGAGCCACCGCCAGCCCCAATACCAGGCTGCCCGCGACCACGGCGGCCATGAAGTAGAAGGTGTTGCCGAGAACCTGCAGGAAGCCCTGCTGGGCGAACATCTGCCGGTAGTTGGCGAGGCCGACGAACGGCTTCTCGGGGGAGAGGAAGTTCCAGCTGGTCAGGCTCAGGTAGAACTGGTAGAGGAGCGGCCAGTAGGTGAAGATGCCCAGTATGACGAAGTTGGGTGCGATGAACGCGAGAAACAACAGATGCTCGCGCCTTATGCGGCGCCCCCTGCTCCTACGTCGAACCGGTTTCGGATCTCGTTCTTCCAAGACCCCCCTCTCTGAACCCCGGGGTTTCTTCGAACCCCCGATGACCCTGCTTCTCGCCGTGTAAAACGCTGGCATTGTAATTTGCCTTCCTCCGGATTTCTCGCCCGGGGGAATGTAGCGCCGGGGGACCCCTTCGTGGTTAAAAGCGGGTAAACGGCGTGTAATGAGCGGGTTAAATCCGGTGACGCTCTCTTTCGAACGGGGAAGGGGCACCCTGGAGAGGGTGCCCCTTCCCATCTGGAAGGTGTTCTTTACCTGTGGGAACCGCGGGAGGGCTCCCCGGTCTTCGGGTCGAGGAAGAGCCTGTGGGCGCGTCTGCCGTGCGAGAAGTCGAACATGTTCAGCAGGCTGCCCGCCTTCGCGTCGAAGGAGTGGTTGCCGATGCGCCCGAGGTTCCAGTTGTCCTCGATGAAGCGCAGGATGGAGGTCTGGTCGGTCACCGTGTGGTCGACGAAGTTCTGCTTCGCGTACGGAGAGATGACGAGGAGCGGGAGCCTCGGGCCGTAGCCGCAGCGGTCCTGGTAACCGCCCATCACGTTCTCCGGCCTGCTGCCGCAAGAGGTCCCGGAGAGCGCGTCGTTCTGCGGGTCGTTCGACTGGTTGACGATCGGACCCATCTGATGGTCGTACCAGCCGTCGGAGTCGTCGTAGGCGATTATGATCGCCATGTCCTTCCAGGCGGGGAGCTTCTGGAGGCGGTTGATCGTGTTCACGAGGAACTCCTGCTCGTCGAGCGGGTCGGAGTAGTAGGCGTGACCGTCCTGGTAGGCCGGGGCCTTGAGGAAGCTGACCGCGGGCAGGTTGCCGTGACGCGCCGCCGCCCAGAAGTCCGAGAGGTCGTACTGGTGGTTCGCCCGGTCGGTCTTGCCGATCATGGCGACCGAGCTCGGCGGCAGGTGGTCGGGGTTGGCGGTCGAGGGGTAGTACTGGAAGGGCTCGTGGTGGGGGATGTAGTCCTTGGAGACGATGCCCGCCATGTTCGCGTGCGACTGGTTGCAGTCTCGGAAGCCGCCCTCGAACCAGCCCCAGGTTACGTTCTTGGCGTTGAGCAGATCGCCTATGTTCTTGTTCTTCGGGTCGATGGACTTCGTCGTATCGCGCGTGTCGCACTTGTCACCGGCCGGCTGCGGGTCGCCGATCATGGTCCCGTTCGCGCTCACCGCCGGGCTCGTCTGCGCAAATCCGTGGGTCTGCCCGGAGATCAGGTTGATCGCCCCCGGGCTCGAGGGTCCGAAGGTGGTGCCGTAGGAGTTGTCGCTCATCGCGAAGTGCTGGGCGTAGTTCCAGAGGGCGGTCACCGTGTTGCCGTCGTAGTAGCCCATCACGAGCCCCGGGCCTTTGCCGTAATCCTTGCAGCCGCCGTCACCGCGGCCGACGGTCTCGACGAAGCGGTCCATCAGGCCCGCGTCGAAGGCCTGCTGCTCGGCCGTGTAGCCGTGGTCCTGGTCGCAGGTCTCGAACTGGGAGCGGTCGAGCCGGAACGGCTGCACGGAGTTCGGGTTGTTCGGCGCCTGCAGCGTCTCGTTCAGCCCGTTGACCGAGGGGGTGTTCTTCCTCGCGTGGAAGGCCGGCTCGCCGGGCGGGTTCTTCGCGTTGGGGTAGGTGCCGAAGTAGTGGTCGAAGGAGACGTTCTCCTGGAAGATCACGACGACGTGCTTTATCGGCGTGGTGGTCTGGCTCCCTCTGTGAGGCGGGGTGCGATGGGCCGGTCTCTCGCCCGAGGGACCGCTTCGGGCCATCGCGCCCACGGCCGCGAGCGCCACCAGCACCGCGGCGAGGGCCAGTGAGTACAACAGCTTCTTCATTTTTTCCTCCTCTCTACTTTCTCTCTGCTGGTTCCGATCCCATGATCTTCTCGTGCAGCGGGGCCGGCATCCTGGAGTCGCGGCCCTTTATGGATTTCCAGATCGCCCGGTTGAGCCCTATCTCCGGGGTGGCGTCCTCCCGGGTGAAGTCCATCCTGGAGGAGGCCTTCGCCATCGGGGCGTCCTTCGGGTTGGTCGGTGCTCCTGGGTCGCCGAAGGGGGTGACCTCGGGCTGCTTCGCCTCGTAAGGGCGGAAGTTGGGGTGGCTGGTGAACGATCTCCACATCCTCGTCGCCCGCGAGTCGGTGATGCTCATCGGAGAGAGCCCGAGCAGGTCCTCGATCGTCGCGATCATCGAGGAGGTGTCGTAGTGGGTGGAGTCCACCTTCCCGGTCTGGGTGTAGGGGCTTATCGCGAGCGCCACGGTGCGGTGGGCGTCGACGTGGTCGGGGCCGTCCTGGGCGTCGTCCTCGACGACGAAGATGACCGTGCTCTTCCAGTAGCGGCTGTGGGAGACGGTCTGCACCAGCCGTCCGAGGGCCAGGTCGTTGTCGGCGACGTAAGACTCGGGGGTGGCGGCTCCGGGGACGGTGCCCATGGTGTGGTCGTTGGGGAGCCGGACTATCTCGAGCGCGGGCAGGTTGCCGTTCTTCTCGTAGCGGTGGAACTCCCGCTCCCACTCGGGCTCTCGCTTGAGGTGGTCGGAGCACTCCAGGTTGAACCCGTCGTAGCGGGTGTCCACGTGATCCCCGAAGCGCCGCTGCAGGTGGGTGACGTCCGAGGTGTTGCCCGCCCCGCCGCAGACGCCGGGGATCTCGGTGTACTCCCCGTAGTCGCGGTAGGAGACCCCGTGGGCGTAGGCGTCGTCCCACAGGTACCCCACCGTCTGGGCCGCCGCCGGGCGCGGGACCGAAGGGTCCGAGGCTAGGGGCTCGCTGTAAAACTGCATCCCGAGGGGTACGTCCTCGAAGTCGTAGGCCCGCTCGCTGCCGCGGGGCCTCGGCGAGTAGCTCACCGGCCAGGTCTTGTCCACGTAGTCTGTGGCGCCCGCCTGGGTGGACCAGTTGTGCCCGTCGGCGGAGACCTCGGCGTCGGCGTAGAAGTTGTCGAGCGTCACGAAGCGCCGGGCGAGCGCCCGGTGGTTCGGGGCGGAGTCATCGCCGAAGAGGTCGAGCTTCGGGTCGCCGTTGCCCTTGCCCAAGGAGCCGAAGACCTGATCGTAGGTGCGGTTCTCCTTGATGACGTAGATGACGTGCTCGATGTTCCTGCGCAGCACCGGCGGCTCCGGCCTCCTGCGGGCGCGGACCTGGTTGTTGCTTTTGACCTCGTTGGTCAGGGCGCGCAGTCGGCCCTGGTTCCGCGGCACCGCGACGACCTGGACGGAGCCTTTGATCATGGTCCCGGAGTACTGGGTGTCCGGCGCTCCGTCGTGACCGCCGGGCGGGTCGCGGTCGGGGTCGAGCGGCGGGCAGCTCTCGCGGATCGTGGTGAGCGGCCCGCAGCGGTTGGCCCCGGCCCCAGAGTCCTGGGTGTTGGTGATTACGAGCTTCCTGCCGTCCGGGGTTATCTGCACGTCGGACGGGTACCAGGAGGTGGGGATGAACCCCTCTACCCGCCGGCTGTCCAGGTTCACCACCGCGACCGCGTTCTCTCCGGCCTCGGCGACGTAGAGCGTCCCGCCGTCGGGGCTCACCGCGAGGCCGTCCGGGATCGCCCCCTTCGGCCCGTTCGGGACGAGCGCGACGTCTATGTTCTCGACCAGCCTGTTCGTGCGGGTGTCTATCACGGAGACGGTGTCGCTGTTGGCGTTGGCGGTGTAGACCTCGTCGCGCCTGGGGTTGGCGGCGATGGCGCTCGGGTGGTCGGCCGCGAGCGGCCGGTCGTGCGGCGAGAGGACGATGTCCTTCACCTTCTTCTGCGTCGCGGTGTCTATGACCGAGACCGTGCGGCCCATCCAGTTGGTCACGTAGGCGTGCCTGCCCGTGCGGTCGAACGTAACATCCAGCGGCTCCAGCGCCTGTCCCAGGTCTATCGTCCCGGTCACCTCGTCCGTCTTGGGGTCGATGACCGTGACCTGGTGTCCGGGCGGGTTCCCGGCGCCGGAGGTCGGGGCGGAGAGGTTGTTGGCGACGTAGATCCTGTCGCCGAGCGGCGTGTGGCCGTAGGCGAGCCCTGCCGGGAAGTAGGGGGTTTGGATCTGACCGGTCTCCCGGAGCCTGTCGCCGTGGACGCTGTAGACGTGCACCACGTTCTGCCCACCGCCCGAGGCCCACGCCTTCGTGCCGTCGGGCGAGTAGACGACCCCGTAGAAGACCGCAGGACCCCCGTCCTCGAGCGCGTCGTAGCGGACGAAGTCCGTTCTCCTGTGAGAATTGAGATCGAACAGGTCCGTCGAGTCGATGCGGGCCGCCCCGCTGCTCACCGCGAGCAGGTGCCCCCCGTCCGGCGAGAGCGCCGAGCCCATCGGCCCCTGGAACCCGACCGCCTGTTTGGGGACGCTGAACTCGGTGCCCGCAGGCTGTATCCGCCAGCCGGCCGGGGTCAGTGGGATGTCTTTTCTGACCTCCCTGATCCTCTGCCGGTGTTTGACCCCGGCGTGGTGGGCGGGCGTGCCGCCTCTACCAGAGGTGATCGTGAGCCCAGCGAAAAAACAGACCAGGCTGAGCAGAACGAGCGGAAGGGCAAAACGCGAGAGTACCTTCATTCTTTCCCCCTACCTTCCTTTCTGACGCCGTCTCCGGCGCCGCCGCCCGGATGTAATTGTCGTAACAGGGGTGACCCCTGTCAACACGGGCCGATGCCGGACCCTGCCACATCCACGCTCCACTCTAGCGGAGACCGCGAGTGGGCTGGTTAAAGCCGGGTGAAAGGAACGCGAAACGTCGGTAAACCCTCTCTGGCGAGGTGGCGGGCGGAGACGGAAGATCCGAGGGCCCGAAGATGGAGGCGGGCATGGTACGCCCGCGGAGACGATGCGGTTCGAGCGCGGGCTTTCGGCCGGGCCGCCGGAGCGCCGCGTTTGAATGAGGGGTAAATACTAGTATCCTAGGCTCCTACGTGTACTCTTGTAGTGAACGGCGGGAGGAGCCAGGAAAGTGCGGGACGCCTATCCCACGGTCGTCATAGAGGACGTCTACCCGGAGCTCGATTGCGGGCGGCATCCGGTCAAGAGGGAGGTCGGTGACCGGCTGGAGGTCTGGGCCGACATCTTCAAGGAGGGGCACGACCGGGTCTCGGCGGTCCTGCGCTACCGCAGGAAGGGCGAGCGGCGCTGGTCCGAGGTGCCCATGCGCCACGTGGAGAACGACCGCTGGACGGGGAGCTTCGTGCTCGAGGAGAACGCCCGCTACGAGTACACCGTCTGCGCCTGGCCGGACCACTTCGGCTCCTGGTGCGAGGAGGTCGAGAAGAAGGTCGGTGCCGGGCAGCGGGTCGAGGTCGAGCTCGTCGAGGGGAGAGAACTCGTGAAGGAGGCTGCCTCCCGCACCCGGAGCAGGAAGCTCAAAGAGGTGCTCTCGGCCTTCGATGAGGCGGCCTACGAGGAGAGGCTCCGGCTTTTGCTCTCGCGGGGGGTGCGCGAGCTCATGGCGGCCCACCCGGATCGGTCGGCGGCCACGACCCACCGCACCCTCGAGGTCGTCGTCGACCGCGAGCGGGCGCGCTACGGGGCGTGGTACGAGATGATGCCCCGCTCGCAGGGGACGGTCGAGGGTAAGAGCGCGACGTTCAAAGACTGCGAGCGGCGGCTGCCGGAGATAGCCGGGATGGGCTTCGACGTGGTCTACCTCCTGCCGATACACCCGATAGGCCACACCAACCGCAAGGGCCCGAACAACACGCTGACCGCCGGCCCCGAGGACCCGGGCAGCCCCTACGCCATCGGGAGCGAGGAGGGCGGGCACAAATCCGTCCACCCCGAGCTCGGTACGCTGGAGGATTTCCGCCGCTTCGTCGAGGCGTGCCGGGAGTGGGGGATGGAGGTCGCTTTAGACTTCGCGATACAGTGCTCGCCCGACCACCCCTACGTGAGGGAGCACCCCGAGTGGTTCCGCTGGCGGCCGGACGGCACGATCAAGTACGCCGAGAACCCCCCGAAGAAGTATCAGGACATCGTGAACGTCGACTTCCACAGCGAGAACTGGAAGGAGCTGTGGGAGGAGTGGAAGAGCGTCGTCCTCTTCTGGGTCGAGCAGGGGGTGAAGATCTTCCGGGTCGACAACCCGCACACCAAGCCGTTCGCCTTCTGGGAGTGGCTGATAAAGGAGGTCCAGGAGGAGCACCCGGAGGTGATCTTCCTCTCCGAGGCCTTCACCCGCCCGAAGGTGATGCACGAGCTCGCCAAGCTCGGCTTCAGCCAGTCCTACACCTACTTCACCTGGCGCAACACCCGCGGGGAGCTCACCGAGTACCTCTCCGAGCTCGCCCGGGGGTGGGCAAAGGAGTACATGCGGCCGAACCTCTTCCCGAGCACCCCGGACATCCTGCCGCCGATCCTGCAGGAGGGGGGCAGGCCCGCGTTCATGATGCGCTTCGTGCTCGCCGCGACCCTCTCCCCCTCCTACGGCATCTACAACGGCTTCGAGCTGTGCGAGAACCGGGGCATCCCCGGTCGGGAGGAGTACCTCGACTCCGAGAAGTACGAGTACAAGGTCTGGGACTGGGAACGGCCCGGCAACATAAAGGATTACATAGCGAAGGTGAACCGCATCCGGCGCGAGAACCCCGCCCTGCACGAGCTCGAGAACCTCGTCTTCTGCGGCTCGGACAACGACGGCATCATCTTCTACGGCAAGACGCTCGGGGAGAACGCCGTCTTCGTCGCGGTCAACCTCGACCCGCACAACCTGCGCGAGGGCAACGTCTACTTCCCGCTCGACCTGCTCGGGATCGCCGACGACGAGTGGTACACCGTCGAGGAGCTCATCTCCGGGGTGGACTACCCGAGCATGGGCTGGGGGCGCTACGTCAGGCTCGACCCGAACGTGAACCCGGCCGAGATCTACCGGGTCAGAAAGGAGGGCTGAGGTGTCGGGCGACCCCCTCTGGTACAAGGACGCGATAATCTACCAGCTCCACGTCAAGGCGTTCTTCGACTCGGACAACGACGGGATGGGCGACTTCCGGGGCCTGACCCAGCGGCTGGAGTACATCCGGGAGCTCGGGGCCACGGCGATCTGGGTGATGCCCTTCTACCCCTCCCCGATGCGCGACGACGGCTACGACATCTCCGAGTACAAGAACGTCCACCCCGACTACGGCACCCGGCGCGACTTCCGGGCGTTCGTAAGGAAGGCGCACGCTCTGGGCCTCAAGGTCATAACCGAGCTCGTCATAAACCACACCTCCGATCAGCACCCCTGGTTCCAGCGGGCGAGGAGGGCCCCGAAGGGCTCGGCGCTGCGCAACTACTACGTCTGGAGCGACACCGACCAGAAGTACAAGGACGCCCGCATCATCTTCACCGACACCGAGAAGTCCAACTGGACCTGGGACGAGGTCGCCGGGCAGTACTACTGGCACCGCTTCTTCTCCCACCAGCCCGACCTCAACCACGACAACCCCCGCGTCTTCCGCTCGATGATGAGCGTGATGCGCTTCTGGCTGGACATCGGGGTGGACGGGCTCAGGCTGGACGCCATCCCCTACCTCATCGAGCGGGAGGGGACCGACTGCGAGAACCTCCCCGAGACGCACCAGATCATAAAGCGGATGCGCGCCGAGATGGACGCCAGCTACGAGGACCGCTTCTTCCTCGCCGAGGCCAACCAGTGGCCCGAGGACGTGATGGACTACTTCGGCGACGGCGACGAGTGCCACATGGCCTTCCACTTCCCGCTCATGCCCCGCATCTACATGGCCGTGGCGCAGGAGAACCGCCACCCGATCGTCGAGATCATGCAGCAGACCCCGGAGATCCCGGAGAACTGCCAGTGGGCGATCTTCCTCAGAAACCACGACGAGCTGACCCTGGAGATGGTCACCGACCGCGAGCGGGACTACATGTACCGCACCTACGCCACGGACCCCCGCATGAGGGTGAACCTCGGCATCCGCCGCCGCCTGGCCCCCCTGATGGAGAACGACCGGCCCAAGATAGAGCTTCTGAACAGCCTGCTGATGAGCATGCCGGGGACGCCCATCATCTACTACGGGGACGAGATCGGGATGGGCGACAACGTCTTCCTCGGCGACCGCAACTCGGTGAGGACCCCGATGCAGTGGTCCCCCGACCGCAACGCGGGCTTCTCCCGCGCCGATCCCGCCCGGCTCTACCTTCCCCCCATCATGGATCCGGTCTACGGCTACGAGTCGGTCAACGTCGAGGCCCAGAGCCGCAGCCCGGGCTCGCTGCTGAACTGGATGAAGCGTCTGATCGCGGTGCGCAAGGCCCACAGGGCCTTCGGGCGCGGAACGCTCGAGTTCCTGCACCCGGGCAACCGCAAGATCCTCGCCTACCTGCGCGAGTACGAGGACGAGACGATCCTCTGCGTGGCGAACCTCTCCCGCTCGGCTCAGCCGGTCGAGCTCGACCTCTCGCGCTTCTCCGGACGGGTCCCGGTGGAGCTGATCGGGGGCTCCAGCTTCCCCCCGGTCGGTAACCTCCCGTACTTCCTCACCCTCCCGGGCTACAGCTTCTACTGGTTCTCGCTCAGCCGAGAAGCCGAGCCGCCGCGCTGGCACGAGGAGTTCTCCCGGATGTCCGAGCTGCCGGTCCTGGTGCTGCGCGCCGACCGCATCCCGGCATACAGGATGCGCCACGCCCCACTGAGGCTCTCCGAGCGGCACCTGCGACAGCTCTCCGAGGTGCTGCCGGAGTTCCTCGACCGCCGGAGGTGGTTCGCCGCGAAGGGCGGCGGCATCGGACGCGTGGAGGTCGTCGACCGGGTAGAGCCGGAGCCGGGGATGCTGCTCGCCACGGTGCGGGTCCACCCGGCGCAGGACGGGTCCTCCGCCCAGCTCTACTTCCTGCCGCTCTCCGTCGGCTGGGAGGACGGAGAGGATCTCTCGCCGCTCGAGATGCACACCGTCGCCCGCCTCAGGCGCCGCAACATGGTCGGCATCCTCTACGACGCGTTCGCCGACGAGGAGTTCTGCCGCAGGATGGTCGGCTGGATGCGCGAAGGCCGGACGGTGGAGCTCGATGACGGCGGGAGGCTACGCCTCTACGGCACCCCGGCGCTGGAGGGGCTTCTGGAGGGGGCCGAGGAGCCGCTCGACGTCCGGCGGGCCGGGGTGGAGCAGTCGAACACCTCGGTGATCCTCTCCGAGAGGATCATACTCAAGGGCTACCGCCGCCTGCAGGAGGGGATGAACCCGGAGGTCGAGATAGGGCGCTTCCTGACCGAGGAAGCCCGCTTCGAGAACACCCCGCCGCTCGCCGGGGTGGCGGAGCTCGAGCGTGAGGACGGCGGGAGGACCACCCTCGCCGTGCTGCAGGGCTTCGTCCCGAGCGACGGCGACGGCTGGTCCTACACCCTGAGCCACCTGGAGCGTCGCCTGGAGGAGCATCTGCTCTCCGCCGCCTGGAGCCCGGAGGACGAGGTGGCGGAGGAGGCCACCGAGTCCGAAGCCGAGGACGAGTACTTCCGGCGGCTCATGCGCACGCTCGGGGTGCGCACCGGCGAGATGCACGCAGCGTTCGCCATCCCGACCGGGGACGAAGCGTTCCGTCCGGAGGTCGCGTCCCCGGAGGAGGTGGCCGGGTGGGTCGAGGGCGTGCTCGACGACCTCAGGCTCACGCTCACCCTGCTCGAGCGGCGCCGCGACGGCCTGCCGGAGAGGGTGCGTCCGGCCGCCGGGCGCCTCCTGGACGCCGAGGCGGAGCTCTTCGAACTGCTCGAGGCTCCCTCCGGATACGACTTCGAGGTCGTCAAGACCCGCCACCACGGCGACTACCACCTGGGGCAGGTGCTCGTCGTCGGCGACGACTTCCAGATCATAGACTTCGAGGGCGAGCCCACCCGCCCGGTGGCCGAGCGTCGTGAGAAGCGCTGCCCCCTGCGCGACGTCGCCGGGATGCTGCGCTCCTTCGACTACGCCGCACGCTCGGCGCTCGCGGGCGTCGAGGAGGAGAGGTACGGGGAGGCGGAGGAGTGGATCGAAGGCTGGGAGCGGCGCACCCGCGAGGCGTTCATGGAGGGGTACGCCGCGGGGGCCGCCGGCTGCGTCTCCTACCCGGAGGAACCGGAGCGCCTGCGGGCGCTGGTGGACCTGTTCACCGTCGAGAAAGCGCTCTACGAGATCCGCTACGAGCTTGAGAACCGCCCGGAGTGGGTAGGCATACCGATCGAAGGCATACTCGATCTTGTGCGCGAGAGAACGGAGGCCGGGTGATCCGGGAAGACGAGATACGTGCTGTGGTGAGCGGGGATCACGCCGATCCCTTCTCGATACTGGGTCTGCACGAGGAGGGAGGCTCGCTGGTGGTGCGGGCCTTCCTGCCGGGGGCGGTCTCGGCGGAGGCCGTATCTCCTGGCGGGGGCACGCTCGGCGGCCTCCGTCGGCTGCACCCCGAGGGCTTCTTCGCCGGGCGGGTGCCGGAGGAGGCCAGATCGGGCTACCGGCTGCGCGTCACCTACGGGGAAGGGGAGAGCGTGGTGCAGGAGGACCCCTACCGCTTCCCGCGCCTCATAGGGGACTACGACCTCTACCTCTTCGGCGAGGGGACCAACCGGCGCATCTACGAGAAGCTCGGCGCGCACCCGACGACCCTCGAGGGCGTGGAGGGGACGGCGTTCGCCGTGTGGGCCCCGAACGCCCGGCGCGTCTCGGTCGTCGGGGGGTTCAACGGCTGGGACGGTCGGCGGCACGTGATGCGCAAACACCCGGCGGCGGGGGTCTGGGAGATCTTCGTCCCCGGCGTCGGCGAGGGAGCGCTCTACAAGTACGAGATAAAGGGGCCCGACGGGAACCTGCTCCCGCTGAAGGCCGACCCCTACGGCTTCGCCGCCGAGGTCCCTCCTGCGACGGCCTCGATCGTCCACGACCTCACCCGCTACGAGTGGGGCGACGGGGAGTGGATGGAGGGCAGGGAGAAGAGGAACGCCCTCGACGCCCCGATCTCGATCTACGAGGTCCACATCGGCTCCTGGCGGCGGAACGAGGAGGGCTACTCGCTCTCCTACCGCGAGCTCGCCGACGAGCTCGTCTCCTACGTGAGCGAGCTGGGCTACACCCACGTCGAGTTTCTGCCCGTCGCCGAGCACCCCTTCTACGGCTCCTGGGGCTACCAGCCGCTCGGGATGTTCTGCCCGAGCGGCCGCTACGGCTCCCCGGACGACTTCCGCCACCTGGTCGACCGGCTGCACCAGGCCGGGATAGGCGTCATCGTCGACTGGGTCCCGGCCCACTTCCCCGAGGACGCCCACGGCCTCTCCCGCTTCGACGGCACCCACCTCTACGAGCACGCCGACCCCCGGCGTGGGCGTCACCCCGACTGGGGCACCCTCGTCTACAACTACGGCCGGAACGAGGTCCGCAACTTCCTCATCGCCAACGCCCTCTTCTGGCTCGCCGAGTACCACATAGACGCCCTCCGGGTGGACGCGGTCGCCTCGATGCTCTACCTGGACTACTCCAGGGGGCCCGGCGAGTGGGTCCCCAACCGCTACGGCGGCAACGAGGACCTCGAAGCCATAGACTTCCTCAAGAAGATGAACGAGGCCGTCTACGAGGAGCACCCCGGGGCGGTCACGATAGCCGAGGAGTCGACCGCCTGGCCGATGGTCAGCCGCCCGACCTACATGGGGGGCTTGGGGTTCGGCTACAAGTGGAACATGGGCTGGATGCACGACACTCTAGGCTACATCTCCGAGGATCCCATCCACCGCTCCTACCACCACGACGAGCTGACCTTCTCGCTCGTCTACGCCTTCAACGAGAACTTCATCCTGCCGCTCTCCCACGACGAGGTGGTCTACGGGAAGGGTTCGATCGCCTCGAAGATGCCCGGGGACGACTGGCAGAAGCTCGCCAACGTCAGGCTCCTCTACGCCTACATGTACGCCCACCCCGGAAAACAGCTTCTCTTCATGGGCGGTGAGCTCGCCCAGTGGTCGGAGTGGAACCACGACGCCCAGCTCGAGTGGCACCTGCTCGAGAACCCGGCCCACCGCGGGGTGTACGAGCTCGTGCGCGACCTCAACGCCCTCTACCGCGCCACCCCGGCCCTGCACGAGGTGGACTTCGAGCCCGCCGGGTTCGAGTGGGTCGAGGGCGGGGACCGCCAGAACAGCGTGGTATCCTTCCTGCGCCGGGCGCGCGACCCCGGAGACTTCGTCTTCGTGGTCTGCAACTTCACCCCGGTCGTGAGGCACGGTTACCGGCTCGGGGTCCCGCGCGGGGGGCGCTACGCCGAGATCCTCAACACCGACGCCCCGAAGTACGGCGGGAGCGGCGTCGGAAACGACGAGGTGGTGGAGGCCTCCGCGGTGCCCTCTCACGGCCGCGAGCACTCGCTGGAGCTTACCCTCCCGCCGCTCGGGGCGATCGTGCTCAGACCCGCCCGTTGAGATAGAAAGGTGCGAGAGAGGCTTTGAGAAGACGCTACAGCACGAGGAGGGGCGACGTCTCTCCCGGCGTACCCTATCCGCTGGGGGCGAGATGGGACGGGGCCGGGGTCAACTTCGCGCTCTTCTCCGAGCACGCCGAGCGGGTCGAGCTGTGCCTGTTCCGCCCGGACCGCCGGCGTGAGACCGAACGCATCGAGATGCCCGAGCGCACCGACGGGGTCTGGCACTGCCACCTCTCCGACGTCCGTCCCGGTCAGCTCTACGGCTACAGGGTCTACGGTCCCTACGACCCCTCCCGCGGGCACCGCTTCAACCCCAAGAAGCTCCTCCTCGACCCCTACGCCTTCGACATCGCGGGGCCGCTCGACTGGCGCTACCCCCACTTCGGCTACCGCCACGGGGACGACCTCGTCCCAGACGGCCGGGACAACGCCGCGGGGGCGCTCAAAGCGAAGGTCGTCGAGAGGGCCTTCACCTGGGGGGACGACCGGCCGCCG
This sequence comes from Rubrobacteraceae bacterium, assembly GCA_023511405.1. Lineage (GTDB taxonomy): Bacteria > Actinomycetota > Rubrobacteria > Rubrobacterales > Rubrobacteraceae > Rubrobacter_E > Rubrobacter_E naiadicus. The sequence goes on along the minus strand of JAIMBO010000050.1, from coordinate 623 downwards.
CGCACCCCGCTGGACGAGACCGTAATCTACGAGCTGCACGTCAAGGGCTTCACCCGGCGGCACCCGAAGGTGCCCGAGGCCCTGCGCGGGACCTACGCCGGGCTCGCCTCCGACGCCGCGATAGACCACCTGAAGAGGCTCGGGGTCACCGCGGTCGAGCTCTTGCCGGTGCACGCCTTCGTGCAGGACCGGCACCTGGTCGAGCGGGGGCTCGCCAACTACTGGGGATACAACACGATAGGCTTCTTCGCGCCGGAGAGGCGGTATGCTGCCACCTCCGATCCGGTGGGCGAGTTCAAGACGATGGTCAAGCGGCTGCACGCGGCGGGGCTCGAGGTGATCCTGGACGTCGTCTACAACCACACCGCCGAGGGTAACCACCTGGGGCCGACGCTCTCCTTCCGCGGGATAGACAACGCGAGCTACTACCGGCTCTCCCCGGAGGACCCCCGCTACTACATGGACTACACCGGGACCGGCAACACTTTGGACACCACCCACCCGCGCGTGCTGCAGCTCATCATGGACTCTTTGCGTTACTGGGTCGAGGAGATGCACGTCGACGGTTTCCGCTTCGACCTCGCCACCACTTTGGGGCGCGAGAGCGACGCCTTCGACCCCGC
>JAIMBO010000049.1 GCA_023511405.1 Rubrobacteraceae bacterium | reverse complement strand
GGCAGGTAGATGCCGAAGTGGGCGTAGACCTCCATCGTCAGCCCCGAGCAATCGACGCCCTGCCGCGAGGCACCTCCCCACACGTAAGGAACCCCGAGCCACGTCTTGGCCTCCTCGACCACCGCATACCCGGAGGCTGAGCCGCCCTGCCCGCTGGCCGGAGACGAGGAGTAGGGATCAGAAGGCTGCGAGGGCCCGGAGGACGCGCCGCTGCTCTGCTGCGCCCCGCCGGACGGGGTGGCAGCGGCGCCGCTCGCCGCGGAGGAAGATGCTCCGGACGACCCGCCGGTCCTGGAGGAGTCCGGGCTGGGACTCGCGGCAGGGGATCGCCCGGTCCCCCCCGTCCCCGAAGCCGGGTCCGTCCCGGACGCTCCGGCGCTCGCCACGCCGGAGTAAGACGAAGGGGACGAGGCGACGGGGGATGTGCTCTGGCCGGTGGATGCGGCCTCACTCGCGGCGGCCTCCTCCGCAGCCTTGCGCCGGGCCGCCGCCAGGCGGGCCGCCTTGCGCTCGGCCGCGGCCTGCTCCGCCGCGGCGCGCTGTATCTCGGCCCTGCGCGCCGCCATCTCCGCCTGCCGGCGGGCTTCCCGCGCGGCGGCCTGCTGCCGTTCGAGCGCTGCCCTGGCAGCGGCCTGCTCGGCGGCGAGCCTGCCCTGGGTCAGCCTGCCACCCGGCAGGGCGGTGCCGCCGGTTTTCGCCTTCTCGGCCACGCTCTGCAGGTCCGCGCTGCGCCGGGCGGTCTTCTGCGCGGCCTGGCGCAGCGCGGCGGCGCGCTGCGCCGCCTGCCGGGCCTTCTGCTCCTGTGCCCTGGCCGCCGCCTCGGCCGCCGGAGACTGCACCGGAGCGACGGAAACGGAGACCGGGGTCGCCGTCTGTGAGGCGCCGCTGCTCACCACCCGGAGGGCGGACTCGGCCTGCTTCCTGGCGAGCGCCGCCTGATGTTCCTGGCGCGCCTTTATCTCCCGGGCCACCTTCGCGTCGAGCGAATCGAGGTACGCGGCGGCCTCCTTTCGGAGCCGGAGGGCTCGCTCCCGCTTCGCCTCGGCCTTCTTCAACACCTCGCTCTGCCGCCGTCGCTGCTCCTGGAGAGCGGCTTTCTTCGAGAGGAGAGCCTGCTCCGCCGCGCGCATCTTCTCGTAGCTGTTCCTCTGCTGGATGAAGGCGTTGACGAGCATGTCGAGCCGCGAGGTGAACTCCGAGAAGCTGCGGGTGCCGACGAGGACGTCCACGAACCCGAGATCCCCGCTCTTGTACACCTGCGTGGCCTGTTCCCTCAGAGCCTTCCGGGAAGACTTCAGGCGCTCCCGCGCCCGTTCGAGGGCCCGGTCGGTCCGGGCCAGCCTGGCGTCTATGCGGTTCAGCTCGTACAAGGCGTTGTTGTAGTCCTCGTAGGCCGCCGCGGACCTGCGCCCCAACTGTGCCAGCCTCTGCTGCGCGGCACCGAGTTTGGCCTGATCAACCTTCAATCCGGCGGGAGAAGCCCCGGCCGAAGCCCCTCCCAGAAACAGGCCGGCCGCAGCCAGAGTCGTCGCTAAGGCTAAACTTCCCCTCCGAGGCATGATCCGGGCTCCCTCCCTTGGCCTCCACAACCTTCTTCTCCGGCTCTTCAACCAAGCCCCGGGGGACCATCAAATGGTTCCCCCCTCCGGCTGAGGACTCTAAATCAACGACGCACGACTCCGCAACGCCAGAATCACCACCGAAAAACACCCGTCACCCCACTAAACGCAATCTGTCTTGCTCCCCACCTCACCCCTCCACAACATAATGTTGTTTCCGTCCCGATACAATTTTTAACAATTTTTAATCTTCTAAGAAAACCGGAGCCCGCGCAGCCGCAGGAAGGCGCTCCAGAAGCGCCGTTTGCGGATCGGGTCGTCGAGGGCGGGTGAGATGGGGGGGAGGAGAAGGCCCAGGATGGATGCGGTCCAGTCGAACCACTCCCCGGGGGTGGCCTGCGAGAAATCGTTGCGGGCGAGGGGGAAGTGTACCGAATCCACCGCGCGGGCAGGGACGTCTCCAACGGCGACGAGCACCCGGGGCTGGAGGGTGAGGATACAGAGGGCGAGGCTCTCTCCGGAGAAGAAGCACACCGAGGCGTCCCGCAGGCCGACGGCGTCCAGGCTCAGGGAGAGGGCCTCGAGGGCTCTGGGGCCGGCATCGGGCTCCATCACGAGGAGGACGGCGGATGCGGGGTCGCCCAGCGGCCGGGGGAGACCGTGTTCGTCCGCGAGACGGGCGAGGCGGGAACTCTGCGCGCGGAGCATGGCTTCGTAACCCGCCCTCGGGCTGCTAGGAGGAGGGGTCTTTCCTGTGCTCGATGGTGACACGGCGCACGTAGAGGATTCGCTGGAAAGAGGTCACGAAGGCACCCAGCGCCACGGCCCACACGCCGACGACGAGGATGCCCAGGATGGCGCAGCCGGAGAGGAGCACGACCCTTCCCGCCCTCTCGAGCAACCCGACCTGGCACTCGTATCCCAGTCCCTCGGCGCGGGCCCTGGTGTAGGAGGTGAGCAGCGAGAAGGTCATGGCCAGTCCCGTCAGGAGCACTTCGACCGGACGGGAGGAGTCGGCGTAGAAGAACATGATCCCGACGAAGACGGCCGACTCCGAGAACCGGTCGAGCGTCGAGTCGAGGAAGGCCCCGAAGGGACTGATGCGGTTGGACTGACGGGCGACCGCGCCGTCGAGCGCGTCGAAGAGCCCGGCGGCCAGCATGATCACCCCGGCCACCCTCACGTGCCCGCTCCCGAAGAACCCGGCGGCCACCAGCGAGAGCGCCCACCCCAGCATGGTGAGCGTATCCGGCCGCACCCGCATGGTGGAGAGCAGGCGGATAAGAGGCCCCAGAAAAAACTGCCGCAGCGACTCCTTGAACGACACCGGTCGGCGCGGCTCACGACGTGGCAGGCTCACGGGCTATCTACCTCTCCTTCTCGTCTACGTTCTCTCCGGTCTCCTCGGAAACGGGCACGACCGGGGCCATGCTCCACGGCTCGAAGACCAGCGTACCCTTAAGATACCTTATGGCGGCCGCCACCATCGCCACCACCGGAACGGCGAACAGTGCCCCGGCGATCCCGTAGAGAGCCGTGGCGGAGAGCATGGCGAACATGACCCACAGCGGATGTACCCCGACCGAGCTTCCCATGATCTTCGGCACCAGGATGTTCCCTTCGAGCTGTTGGGCGAGGAGGAAGAGCAGCGCCACCACCAGAGCCTCGACCGGCCCGTCGAGCAGAGCCAGTACGACGGCCGGCACCGCACCCAGGAAAGCACCGAGGACGGGGATGAGCTCGGTGAAACCCACCCACACCCCTATGAAGAGCGCGTAGCGCCCGCCGGTGAAGAAGACTATCCCCCATCCGATAGCCCCCATGAGCACGCACAAAAGGAGCTGCGCCCTGAGATAACGAGCCAGCGATCCCTCCACCGCCCTGAACAGCTCGATCGTCTGCTCCCGCACGGTTTCCGGCACCATACCGAGCGCCGCCCCCACGACCCGCTCCCTGTCCAGCGAAAGGTAGATCGCGATGATGAGCATCAAGAACAGGTTCAGGATCGCGCCGAAGATCCCGAACACCCCACCGATGAACCCGAGAGCGCCTTTCAGAATCGTCCCGGCGGGCGGCAGGTTGTCCCTGACGAAGCGGTCCGCCGTCTGCCGATCCAGGAGCGCGGCCTGCTCCCCGACGTAGGGCAGACGACGAAGCCAGTCCAGGAACGCCGTGACCTGGGTGGTGACCGTCTGCGGGTTCCCCAAGAGCGCCTGCACCTGCCTGATGGCGGGTACGATCACCACGACGAGCGCCGCGGCCGCCAGGAGGAGCAGCATCAGGTAGACCCCGAGTACGGAGATCAGCCGCGGAACCCCCCACCCCTCGAACCGGCGCACGAGAGGGTTGAGCGCGTAGGCGAGGACCATTGCTATCAAAAAGGTGAGCAGCACCCCGCTTATCTGGCGCACCAGGACCACCAGCACCACGAGCGCGGCGGCCAGGAGCACGTACTGTAGATACCGGGATACCAGTAGCCTCTTCGCCGACATCAGAGCTCCGGAAAGAGAAGACTACACGACCGGGTCGACCCCGCCAGCAAGTTTACAGCCCCCCGCCCCATCTGTATAATCGGCCGCCAGCATGGGGAGGATGCGGATGCAGAGAACACAACATGTTGTTGAAGGAAGGCCCGAACTTCGGGTGCTCACCCGCCCTAAGAAGTATGAGGAGGAAGAGGCCCGCACGGCCGCGGACCCGCCCCGGCGCAAGAAGCGCCACCGGAAGTCCTCGGTCTTCTGGCGCCGCAGGATGACGGCAGCCGGCCTTCTCGCGCTCGTAGCGGCGCTCGTGACGGCGGTGGTCCTGGGGGCCGGGCACGGTAGGGCGGCCTCCCTGAAGGAAGCCCCTCCCACCCTGATCCTCGCCCGGGCCGGCGGGCTCGATATCTCCACCCCCATACGCCCCCGGCAGATAGAGGGTCTGGGATACCATCCGGCCGGTAACGGGCTCGTCCCGCTCTCCCCCCGCGGCCGGAACCTCTCGGCCAACCCGCTGATCACCATCCTCTCGGGCGAGGCCGGCAGCCCGGTGGGCTACTTTCTGATGGCACCCGCGGGACGTCAGGGGCCGGAGACCGGCGCCCTCGACGTGGGGGCGCAGGCCGGGGCGCCGGTCTACGCTCCGGTCTCCGGGACCATAACCGCCGTACGACCGGACCCCCTGCTGCAGGGCGCGAGCGTCATAGAGATCCAACCCGACGCAGCCCCTCAGGAGCGCGTCGCGGTGGCGCTCCTGGGCAAGATAAAGAACGGGGTCGGCGTCGACAGCCCGGTCGAGGCCGGACAGACCCGCCTCGGCACCGTCGCGGATTCCTCCTCCGTCATGAAGACCCAGCTCTCCTCGTATATCAAAGGGGCGGGGAACCACGTGACGATCTCGGTCTACAGACTGGACTAACGGGGCCTCGGCCTCGACACCAGAGGCCGCCACACGCCGGAGTCACCTCCGGCGTGTATCATTAGAGGCCATGTTCGTGAGCCTCTTCTCCCAGAGCCCGGCGGCCGCCATAGCGGTTCTCCTCGGCTTCGCCGTGGGTATCACGCTGCACGAGGCAGCCCACGCCTGGAGCGCCATGATGCTCGGCGACGACACGGCCTACCGGCAGGGACGGGTCACGCTCAACCCCGCCTCCCACCTCGACCCGCTCGGCAGCATCATGCTGCTCATCGCGGGTTTCGGCTGGGGCAGACCCACGCCGGTCAACCCCTCGAAGACGCGTGGAGGAGTCCTCGGTCCGGTCGCCGTGGCCGCCGCCGGTCCCCTCTCGAACCTCCTCATCGTGGCCCTCTGCGCCCTGCTCTTCCGCCTGCCGGCGCTGCAGAGCGGCTACCTGGCCCTCATCGTGGTCGCGGTGGCGTTCGTCAACGCCCTGCTGTTCGTCTTCAACCTCATCCCCATCCCCCCGCTGGACGGGTCCAAGGTGATCTTCCCCTTCCTCCCCCGTTCGCTGGACGGACTCGTGGTGTTCATGAACCACTACGGCCCGTTCATCCTGCTCGCCCTCTTCCTCCTGCCCTGGCTGGTCCCCTCGCTCTCGGTCTTCGGCTACATACTTCGCCTCAGCCAGCCCATACTCCAGGCCTTCGGGCTGCCATCGCTCTTCTACTGAGGGCGGCGAAAAGAGAGGGGCACTTCCCGGTACCGCAGGGAGGGGGGAGTCTACGGCCCGGAAAGCTGCCCCACGAGTATTTTACCCACTCCGGAGCGTAGCAACGCATCGAACAAATTAAAATTACGTTAAGATACTTTGCGCTCTTTATCGCCGGCCCGGTCGAGCACCGGGAGGGAGACTGAGAAGGTGCTCCCCTCGTCGGGGCGGCTCTGAACCGTTATCTTGCCCCCGAGGTGGTCGGTGATCTCACGGGCGAGGGCGAGGCCGAGTCCGGTACCGTCGGCGCGGGAGGAGCCCTGGGCGCGGTAGAAGCGGTCGAAGATGTGCTCCTGTTCGGGCTCGGGGATGCCGCAGCCGTAGTCTCTCACGCTGACGACCGCGCGGTCGCCCTCCCGTTTGAGGATGAGGTCGACCGGCGAGCCGTCGGCGGAGTACTTTATGGCGTTGTCAACGAGGATCGCGAGAGCGCGGTGGAGCTGGGTGGGGTCGGTCTCCACCGGGGGCACCTCTCCCTCTACGTCCACGTTGATCTCGCGCCCGGTGTAGGTGAAATCCCGGCGCAGCTCGTAGAGGATCTCCTCCAGGTCCACCTCCTCGGTGCGGAAGGTCAGCGCTCCGGAGTCTATGCGGCTGAGGTCCAGGAGCGTGCGGGCCAGGTTCTGCAGACGCTCGGTCTGGGCGCGCATGTCCTTCAGGAAGGCCTGCCGCACCTCCTCGTCCTCCTCGTCCTCGAGCATCTCCAGGTAACCGGAGAGGGCGAAGATGGGCGTCTTCAGCTCGTGGGAGGCGTTGGCTATGAACTCCGTCTTCGCCCGCTCCACCTGGCGTTGCTCCGTGATGTCGCGCATGATCGCGAGCGCCCCGTCCTCCAGCGGCGCGGCGCGCACCTCGATCACCTTGTCTGAGGCCTCCACCTCGGAGGTTATCGGGCCTCTCTCGCGGCTCTCGGCCAGTATCTCCCGCAACCGGGAGTAGAACTCACTCCCCGAGGACTCCAGGAGTTCCTGAGCCCGCGGGTTCAGGAAGGTCGCGTTCAGTTCAGCATCCACCCCGATGACCGCGTCGGTCATCCCGTCGAGGATGGCCTTGCTCCGCTCCTTCTCCTGCTCCACCTGGCGGAAGGCTCCTTCGAGAGAAGATGCCATGGCGTTGAACGTCGCTCCCAGATCTCCGACCTCGTCCTTGAGCGTCGTCTCTATTCGCTCGCTGAAATTCCCCGCCGCCAGCCGGTCGGCCGCGATCCCGAGACGGGTGACCCGCCGGGCGATCATGTCGGCCGCTATGTAGCCCGCGAGCCCGGTTATCACCAGCGCGAGGATGCCGGCTATCATCGCCAGGCGCTGGATGTTGCCGAGGGCCGCATCGGCGTTGAGGATGTCGCTCTGCGCGTAGAACTTGAGGAAGACGATGGCCTTGTCCTTACCCTGCGCCGGGACCGCGTAGGTGTAGACCTCCTGCCCCTTGCGCACCCCCAGCTGAATCGTGTGAGGAGGGCTCTGCTGCGGGCGGCGGGTCTTTATGGCCTCCTTGACCGTCGTCGGGTTCCAGCCCTCGCTGAGGTTGCCCGCGACCTGCTTGCCGTCCTGCACGATGCCCCACTGAACGTCGTGGCTCGCCGCGAAGTTCTTCAACCGGGAGTAGTCGAAGTGAGGGTTGCGCTGGACTTCGCGCTGGAACTGCTCGCCCACCTGCTGGAAGTTCGCCTGGCTCGCCCGGTAGAGCGTCTCGGCCAGTATGGGCTTGACGACCTCGTAGGCCGTCGCCCCCGCGAACGCCGCGACCAGCACGAAGAGCGCCGTGAGCCAGGCCCGGATGCCTATCCGCGGCCAGCCCGCACCCTTGCGGCGCGGCGCACCCTCCTTCCTCCGGCCTCGCTTCCTACCGAAAAACATACCCGACGCCCCGCGCGGTGTGGATGAACTCCGGGTTGCGAGGGTCGCGTTCGATCTTCTCGCGCAGGTGGCGGATGTGCACGTCTACCGTACGCTCGTCGCGGAACTCGTCCCCCCAGACCCTGGTGAGCAGGGCGCTGCGCGAGAACACCCGGCCGGGGTTGGAGGCCAGCGTGACGAGAAGCTCGAACTCGGTGTAGGTGAGGTCGATCTCCCGGCCCTCGACCGACACCCGCCGGCTGGGGATGTTTATCTTCAGCCCGTCGTAGCTCAACTCGTCCTGGCGCTGCCCCGCCGGCACCGAGACCCGGCGCATGATCGCCCGCACCCTCGCCACCAGCTCTCTCACGGCGAAGGGCTTGGTCACGTAGTCGTCGGCGCCGAGCTCCAGGCCGACCACCCGGTCTATCTCGTCGTCCTTGGCGGTGAGCATGATGATCGGCACGTCGCTCTGCGCCCGGATCCTGCGGCACACCTCGGTACCGTCCAGCTTTGGCAGCATGATGTCCAGGATGATCAGGTGCGGCTGGTAGGCCGAGAAGGCCTCGAGCGCCTCCTCCCCGTCACCTGCGGTGTGTACCTCGAACCCTTCGCGCTCGAGCGCGCGGGTGAGCATCTTCTGGATGGAGGGCTCGTCGTCCACCAGGAGGATCTTGCGGGTGTTTCCCTGTACGCTCTGAACCACTCTCCTTATGCCTCTTCTCTCGCCGCGGGATCACAAGCCGGTGTGCGCCACACACCCCGATTCTAGCATGCTAATGGGGATACATTAACTCCCGGGAACCCCGGCCAGAACCCTCCGGACGGCCGCGACGAGGTCCTCTTCCCCCTCCAGACGCACCACTTCCAGCGGCGACGGCCGCCTCCTGAGATAACCGACCACGATCCGCAGCTCGTCCGGACCCCGGACGGTCTCAACCCGCCGGCCGCCGAGCACTCCTCTGGCGAAACGGCGGACTTTCTCTTCCTCCCCAAGGCAGAAGGTGCGGTATCCGGCGAGCCTCCCGCTCCGGAAGGCGAAAGCCTCCACGCAGCCGGACTCGGAGGCCGCAGAGAGCACCGCGCACACGCCCTCCGAGCCTATCGCGGCCCGGGTGGCCCTGAGCCTCTCGATTCCGAGGATAAAGTCCCGCAGGCGGGCCGCGCCCTCGAACTCGAGTCGGGCGGCGAGCCGGTCACGCTCCCGCCGGAGGGCGTCGAGCTTCTCCTCCCCGCCCCGGCCGCGCAAAAGCGCGGCGATCTCCTGGACCACCTCCCTGCGATACTCTTCCTCGTCCATCCCCGAACACGGCCCGCAGCGTCCCATCTGCCCGTAGAAGCAGGGACCATCCCCCTCATCCGGGCACCGCCTCAGGGGAAAGATCCTGCCGAGGGCCTCGATGCAGCAATCCACCATGCCGGCGCTGCCGTAGGGACCGAGTACGATCTCCTCTCCCCCGCCCGGCGCGGCGACCCTCTCAGGCACCGGGTACCTCTGCGAGAGATCCAGCCTCACGTACCACCCCGCCCGCTCAACACGGCCGGCCGTGTTGTAACGGGGCAGAAGACGCCGGATCTCCCGCGCCTCGAGCAGCAGCGCCTCGAGCTCACTCTCCGTCCGCCGGTACCGCACCCCGGCGGCCTCCTCGACCAGGCGGGCCACCTTGCGCCGGCCGTCCCCGCCGCCGAAGTAGCTCCCAACCCGCTTCCTGAGGTCCTTGGCCTTCCCGACGTAGAGGACCTCCCCCCGCCGGTCCACGAAGTAGTAGACCCCCGGCGCATGCGGGAGATCCCGCGGGATGATGTACCGCTTGCTCCTCCTCCGCCCTCTCCGCAGAGATGCGGCCTCCCCCACCGTGGTCACCCCCATCTCATCGAGCAGCGGAAGAAGCCTCAGAAAGACACCGGCGGTCGCCGAAGCATCGGCGAGCGCCCGGTGGTTAGGACGCTGTTCGATCCCGAAGTGGTCCGCGAGCGAGGCGAGCCGGTATCGCCGCAGACCGGGCACGAGCAGACGGGCGAGCCTGAGGGTGTCGAGGGCCGGGTTGGACAGAGTCCGCCCGATCGCCGCCTCGACGAACGCGCAGTCGAAGCGCACGTTGTGCCCCACCAGCACGGCCCCCTCGGCGAACCCCTCGAAGCGGGAGGCCACCTCGCCGGCGGGTGGGGCCCCACGGACCATCTCGTCCGTTATCCCGGTGAGCCTGACCACGAAAGGATCTATGGAATGCCCGGGGTTCGCGAGCGAAGCGAACTCTTCGACGATGCGCCCACCCCGCAGCCTGACCGCCCCTATCTCCGTGATCCCGCCCTCGCGCGCCGGGGAGCCCGTCGTCTCCAAGTCGAAAACCACGTACTCGGCCTCGTCCAGCCCGAGGGAGGCGAGGTCCACGACCTCGAGCATCCCCTGCTCGTCCCACGTGAACCGGCCATCTCCGGCCACCAATCGCTCCACGAGACCCCTTGCCTCGCCGTTGGCATCGGGGATGGCGAGGAATTCCCTTGCGATCTCTTCGGGCGTCACCGCCCCCCGGCTTCGGAGAAAGCCGTAGAGGCTAGAGGACACGCGTCTCCGCTCTTCTCGCCGCCTCGGCTATGGTTCTCGCCTGCCTCTCGGTTATGCCGGGGATGCTCATCAGGTTCTCGTAAGTATATTCATCGTCGAGGAGCCCGCTCGCCAGCACCCTGTCCCGGGTCTTCGCCCCCACCCCGGGCAGGACCTCGGTGTGAAAGATCTTGCCGCGCTGGATCCTGAGCTGATCCACCCCGGCGAGCCTCTCGCCGTCGATGAGTATCCTCCTGAGGGTCCTGGCGAAGAGCTCGACCTGCTCGGGATGGTAGACGCTTCGCCCCATCAGCGCCGGCGTCATCGGCAGGGGATGCAGCAGGTTGGCGTCCCGCACGGTGGTGTGCCCCGGCGGCTCGTTCGGGCTCAAAGGGTCCGGGTCACCGAGCCTCTGCGCCCGCAGCGCGTGCTCGAAGACCTGCTCCTCCAGGTCTCCTTCGAGGTCGAGCTCGGTCACCACGGGCCTGCCCCGGAAGCGGTCGTTGCGGTTCGCGGCGTACAGGAAGACGCGCCCGCTGCGCTCGTTCTCGTAGAAGGTGACGATCGCCCTGGCGCGCTTCTCACCGATCCCGGGCAGCCGCGCCAGGGCCTTCACGTCGCTCTCGTCTATCATCTGGCGCAGCTCTTCCGGCTCTATGGCCTCCGCAGCCTTCGCCGCGGCCCTCCGATCCACCCCCCTCACGCGCTCGAGCATCCCCTGTACGCTGTCGGGGAAGACGCCGCGGCGGAGGTGGTTGATCTTGCGCACGGCCGTGAACTCGCTGTACTCCTCCCAGCGCCAGACGAACTCCCGCACCCGCTCCACCGCCGCGTAGTCCTCGGGGACGAACTCTATGGTCACCGCATCGCCGATGTAGCGGCCGTTGGCGCCGGCAAGCGTCTCGGCGTCGCGCATCACCTGTACCTTGACCGAAGGGGAGTAGAAAGAGAAGTGCACCGGCACGCCCGGCGCAACCTCCTTCATCAGGCGCAGCCTGAAGATCTTCTCCTCTGGTTCTGATCCCAACATCGGGATTACATTCTAGCATCCTGCCCCAGCAGCACCTCCTCCCGCAGCACGATCGCCTCGACCTCCTCCCCGGGCCGCACCTCGGCCCCGGGACCGATCAGGGCGAGCGCGTCCGCCTTCGTGAGCGAGCTGACGAGCCCGGAGCCCTGCGCCCCGGCGGACTCGGCGCGCCAGCCCCTCCCGGTGCGCGAGAGCCGCACCCGCATCGCGTGCAGCCTCCCCACCCGGTTGCGCACCACCTCGTCGAAGTACACCTTTATCCGCGGCCGCCTCGCGTCCTCCCTGCGCCCGGCCATCTTCATCAGCGCCGGACGTACGAAGACCTCGAAGCAGACCATCGCGCTCACCGGGTTGCCCGGAAGCCCGAAGACCCTGACCCCCTCCCGAAGACCGAAGAAGAGCGGCTTCCCGGGCTTGAAATTTATCCCCCAGAAGACCTGCTCGACGCCGAGGTCGCGCATCGCGGACTTGACGAGGTCCTTCTCCCCCACCGATACGCCGCCGCTGGTCAGGACCACATCCGCCTCCGAGAGTGCCTCCTCGACCGCAGAGCGCAGCGTACCCTCCTCGTCGGAGGCGGCATACAGCCTGCGTGCCACCGCTCCCGCTTCCTGCGCCTGCGCGACGAGCGCGTAGGAGTTGGAGTCGTAGATCTCCCCCGGCTCGAGCCTTCTCTCGCCCGGCTCGACGAGCTCGCTCCCGGTCGAGAGGACGACCACCCGGGGCCTCCCGAATACGGGAAGCTCCGCGTACCCCTGGCTCGCGGCGAGCGCTATCTCGGGTGCTCCGATCTCGGTCCCGGCGCGCAGGATCACCTCGCCCGCACGCACGTCCTCGCCGCTCCGGCGTACGTTCTGTCCGGGACGCGCCGGCTTCTTCAGCTCGAACTCCTCGCCCCAGCCGCTCGTGTTCTCGACCATCACCACCGCGTCCGCCCCCTCGGGGACGACGCCGCCGGTGAAGATCTTGATCGCCTCCCCCTCCCCGACTTTTTTCTTCGACGGGCGGCCCGCCGGGGCCTCGTCCACCACCCGGAACACCCGCCCGGCCCCGGCGTCACGGCTCCTCAGGGCGTAGCCGTCCACCGCCGAGTTGTCGAACGGCGGAGAGTCGAACTTCGCCACCAGATCCTCCGCGAGCACGAGCCCCCGCGCCTCGGACAGGGGCACCCCCACCGCAGACGACCGCGGGGTGTTCTTCAGGATGATCTCCACGGCCTCTCCGTAATCCAGGAGCCTGTCGAAAGTCTGCACGACGACCTCTCCCTTCGATGTCGAATTTCAGGACCCGGGCTGCTTCACCAGCACCGCGTGCACCTCCCCGGGACCGTGCACGCCGACGGTGAGCGTCATCTCGATGTCCCCGGAGCGGCTGGGGCCGGTGTGGAAGCAGAGGTCGGGGGGCATCCGCCCCCCTTCGTACTCCCCGAGAGCCTCCTCCAGCGTGCCGAGCAGCCTCTCCTCCGGCACGAGCACCACGTGCACCGGCGGAAGGAGCGTGGCGAGCCTCCCCCCGCCGCTCTCGAGCAGCAGGCTCCCGGTCTCGGCGAGCGCCCACCTCGCCTCGGTCACCCCTGCGTCCGCCTCCTCCAGGGACCTCCGTTCTGCACCGCCCCGGTAGACGGCCACCTCCAGCCCGGCCTCTTCGAGGCGCAGCCCTTCCAGAAACTTCGCATCCCACCGCACGACCCGCCGCGCACCTCTCCCCCGCAGCACCTCGAGCACGTAATCACGCGCCTCCTCGATGCCGGATGCGCGCGTCGCGTGTCCGCCGACCGCCTCGAACTCCCGGACGAAACGCTCCGCCGGGTCTTCATGCCCCTCTTTTCTTCCCCCGTCCGCACGTGGTGTCCAGGCCACGTCCGGAGCGTGGGTCGGGCGGTAGCGCCCGGCGCGGGTGCGGCGCCGTATCCCTCCGAGGAACTCCTCCTTCCTCGCCACTAGATCCCCCCCTCCCGCCAGAGCTCGCGGAAGCTCTTCTCCGCCAGGTGCGGGATCTCGCGGGACTCCGCCCATCCCTTCAAGGGCCCGGGGAGGGACCGGGCGACCCCGTCCCTGAGCAGCGGCCCCTGCACGCCCCGCGCGGCTTTCGCCCCGATCCCGTAGAGTCCGGGACGCCTCATCCCGAATTCGAACGCATCGAAGGCGAGGCGCTGCGCTCTGCCGGAGATTCCCGTTTCGGCCTGCCTGCGGCGCAGCCTGAGCAAAAGCTCGTGCAGCGGGATGCCGACCGGGCACGCCTCCCAGCACGCCCCGCACAGGCTGGAGGCGTGCGGGAGGTCCTTCGCCTCCTCGTCCCCCTTGAGAAGTGGTGTTATCACCGCCCCGATGGGCCCGGAGTAGGTCGAGCCGTAGGCGTGGCCCCCGGTCTGACGGTAGACCGGACAGACGTTGAGGCACGCCCCGCAGCGGATGCAGTAGAGCGCCTCCTCGAACTCCCCACCGAGGAGGCTGGAGCGGCCGTTGTCGAGCAGCACCAGGTGGAACTCCTCCGGCCCGTCGGGCTCGTCCTCACCCTTCGGCCCGCTCACGAAGTCGGTGTAGACGGTCATCTTCTGGCCCGTGGCGCTGCGGGCGAGGAGCCTGAGGAAGACCGCGAGATCCTCGAGGCGCGGCACGACCTTCTCTATGCCCATCACCGCCACGTGCACCGACGGGACGCTCGCGACCAGCCCCTCGTTGCCCTCGTTGGTCGCGGTGACGACGGTCCCGGTCTCGGCGACGCCGAAGTTGGCCCCGGTTATCCCGATGTCCGCCGAGAGGAATTTCTGCCGCAGCCGCTCGCGGGCGAAGGACACGAGATCCTCCACGTTGGGCGGCAGGGGGTGGCCCGCCTCCTCCGAGAGGACCTCGGCGGCCCGGTGGCGGCTCATGTGCAGGATCGGGGCGACGATGTGCGAGGGAGCCTCCCCGGCGAGCTGCGCGATCCACTCCCCCAGGTCCGTCTCGACGATCTCGAGCCCGAGCTCGGGATACTCCTCCTGGAGGCGGCGGTTGAGCTCTATCTCCTCGGTGGCCATGCTCTTGGATTTGGTGATGATCTTCGCGCCGCGGCGCCTCGCCAGTTCCCCGATATACCGGACGGCCTCCTCCCCGTCGTTCGCGAAGAAGACCTTCCCTCCCCTCTTCTCGACGGCGGAGGCCATCCGTTCCAGATGGCGGTCGAGGTTCGCCATCGTCTCCTGTTTGATACGGTAGGCGCGCTCCCTCAGCTCGGGTGCGTCCGGCAGGGCGGAGAGGGCGGCGTTGCGGTTTCGGATCGTGTTCTTCGAGTGCACCGCCACCGCCGAGCGCAGCTGCTCGTCCTTCACGGCCTCCCTCGCCCGCTCGTTGAAGCCCTCGACCCGGCTCTCGAGCCCCTCCCCCGGGCGTCCCGCCTTCGCCGCCATCCTCAGACCTCTCCCCGCCCCGGGTCCAGAACCTGCGCCAGGTGCAGCACCCGTGTGTCGTGCCCGGTGCGCCGCAGCCGCCCCTCCAGGTGCAACAGGCAGCTCGGGTCGCAGGAGATCAAAGTATCCGCCCCGCTCTTCTCCAGAGCCCGGATCTTCTGGTCCGCCATCGCCGCGGAGACCTCGGGCATCTTCACCGAGAACGTCCCCCCGAACCCGCAGCAGAGCTCCTCGTCCTCCCAGTCGAGCAGTTCGAGCCCGGAGACGCCGCGCAGTATCCGCTGCGGCTCTTCCAGCACCCCGAGCTCGCGCCGCTGGTGGCAGCCGGCGTGGAAGACGGCCCTACCGGAGTACGAGGCTCCCGGATCCTCCATCCCAATCACGTTGGCCAGGAAGTCCGAGAACTCCCTGACCCTGCCGCCCAGGGCCTCCGCGCGCCCGCGCTCCTCCGGCGTCTCCTCGAAGAGAAGCGGGTAGTAGCGCGAGACCATCGTCGAGCACGACCCGGACGGGCATACGACGTAGTCGAAGTCCTCCCGCTCGAAGACGTCGAGGAAGCGCCGGGCCACGCCGCGCGCCTCGTCGAAGAACCCCGAGTTGAACGCCGGCTGCCCGCAGCAGGTCTGACCCTCCGGATAGACGACCTCGACTCCCAGGCTGCGCAGGACGCGCACGGTAGCGACCCCGACCTCCGGCCGGATGAGATCCACGAAGCACGGCACAAAGAGCGCCACCCTCAACGAAAGGCACCCCCGATCACACGCTTTCCTTCGGAGATCATTCTACCGCGGTGGGCTTTTCAGAAGGCGCACTCAGGGCTTCCAAAGGCTACCCGGTGCTCCGCGATCCGAGACCGCTGGAAACACGCCATGCAACCGGGAGATAATGCGGGAGAAACGACGTCAGGGGGTAAGATCCGATGTCGAAGAAGCTGGCGGCCGAAAACCCGCCGGACGCCGGCAAGGGGTGGGGTGGATCGCGTTGATCTCGGGAACGCACCTCAAAAACAAGGCGTCTCTGTACACGCTACTTGTCGCTTCGTCGTGGTGCGTCGCGGCCTTCGGGTTCGCCGCGCTGGCGAAAGACACCCCGGCGCGCGCCCTGACGACCCATCTCTGCTACTGGTCGACCGCCACGTTCGCCTTCGGCAGCGCGGTGTGGGCCGCGCGGCAGACCGGAGGCAGGGAGAGGGGATTCTGGGCGCTGTTCGCAGCCGGTCTTCTCACCAGCTTCTGCGGATACCTGCTGTGGCAGATTGGTCCGGACGGCGCAAGGCTCGCGCTCCCGAGGGATCTCTCGTACACCCTCTCCTACCTGCTCCTCTTCGTGGCGCTCCTCTACCTGCTCGGGCTCTACACCCGGGGCATAGCCCCTCTGGCCCCGCTCGACGCCCTGAGCGTGATGTTCTCGTCGGGCATGGTGGTATGGTACTTCTTGCTCGCTCCGGCAGCGCCGGTCCACGGGAAGAGCCCCGGGGAGATCGCAGACACCCTCTCGGGGCCGGCGATAGACGCCGGGTTGCTCTTCCTCTGCCTCACGCTGCTCTCGAGCCGCAGCAAACCAGGCTTTTCGGGCTGGCTCGCGGGGGGATTTCTGGCCCTGGTGGCCGGAGACCTCGCCTGGGCCGGGCTCGAACCCTTCAAACCCTACGAGCCCGGCAGGTGGCCGGAGCTGCTGTGGACCCTGGGGCTGGTGCTGTTCGTCGCGGCGGCTCTGAGAGCATCCTCGGAGCCCCAAGACAGCCAGAGAACGGGGATCAGCCCCTGGCGGGTGTTCCTGTTCTGGGCGGGACCGCTCTCCCCGGCCGTGCAGTACGCCTTTTTGCTCGCCTGGGCGACGCTGCACCCGCCGGTGCCGGCGTACGTGAGCTGGACTGGGGTGGGGCTCATGCTCTACCTCGCGCTGCGCATCTCCGCCCTCTCCTACATAAACCGCTCCCTCAGGCTCGAAGCCGAGAGAGACGCCGTACGTCGGGAGCAGAGAAGGATCTCGAGCGAGCTGCACGACTCGCTCAAACAGAACGTCTACGGGGCGACGCTCCTGCTGGAGACCTACAGAAAAGCGAGGGACCAACGAGCCTCCGAGAGGCTCCTCGAAGAGGCGCTCTCCGCCTGCAGAGAGTCCGGACACCTGCTCGAAAGCTCCATCAAGGAGCTGCACGCCCGCTGCGAAAACTCCGGGGTGGAACTCGACACCCTCCTGCAGAGGACGCTGCGGGACATAAGCAGCCACTTCGGAGTCCACACCCACCAGGACCTGCGCGCGGATTGCGGCACGCTGGACACCACCCGGCGCGCCGCCGCCTACAGGATAGCCGCTGAAGCGCTCTGGAACGCGGCGAAGCATTCCAGGGCCTCCAACGTCTGGCTGGAGTCCAGGAAAGTCGGCCGGGTGCTGCTGCTCCGGGTGCGCGACGACGGGAGGGGCTTCGATCCCACCTCTCCAACCCCGGGAGTCGGGCTCTCGCTCATGAGGAGCCGGGCGGAGGAGGCGGGAGGCACCCTGGACATCTTCTCCTCCCCGAACAGGGGCACCACCGTACAGGTGAGGTTCGAGCTTGGATGAGGGTGCTCCTCGTCGAAGACCACCCCACCATGAGGCTGGGCATCCGGGCAGCCCTCGGTCTCGCCGACGATGTAGAGGTAATCGCAGAAGCCATAGGCGCCGGGGATGCCCTCCATCTCAACCAAAAGCTCAAACCCGACGTCGTGCTGCTCGACCTGCACCTCGGAGGGGAGCCCAGAGGCGCTGAGATCTGCCGCAGGATCAAAGAACTTCCAGACCCACCCCGCGTCCTCGTATACTCCGCCTACAACTCGGAAGAAGACATCCTCCTTTGCAGGCTCTCCGGTGCCGATGGCTACCTGCACAAGAGCGAGGGACCGGAGAAGCTCCTCGAAGCCTTGAGGGAGGTCCACCGCGGCGGAAGGATGTGGCTGGAGGGAAGGGAGGAGGGCCATCCCGGCCTGCAGGATGTCCCGGGCATCACCCATCTGACGCCCAAAGAGAAGGAAGTTCTCCACCTCTTGCTGGAGCGCTGCTCCAACGCCCAGATCGCGGAGCAGCTCTACATCTCCGAGCGTACGGCCAAGTTTCACGTGAAGAACATCCTCAAGAAGCTCGGCTTCTCCTCGCGCAGGGAGCTCTTCCGGCACCTCACCGGCAGTTAGGCGCTCGCAAAAGGACAGGTCACAACCTGTCCCCCGATCGTCGAAAAACTGTCCCGAAAGGACAGCGTGCCGGCGATGGGCGGCTGGTAGGCTGACGCCGGCGCACCGGAAAGATCGGCAGGAGGAGGGCCAGGGTGAAAACTCTC
>JAIMBO010000207.1 GCA_023511405.1 Rubrobacteraceae bacterium | reverse complement strand
CGCGACGGCAAAAAGACGAAGGTTCCTTACGCGCCTGTGACCGGCCGCCGGGCGAGCTCCAGAGACCCCTCCACGTGGGGTGGCTATGAGGAAGCCGTGCGGGCAGCAAAAGAGCGCGGCATGAGCGGAGTCGGCTTCGTGTTCACCGCCGAAGACGATCTCTGCGGCGTGGACTTGGACGGCTGCCTCGATCCCGAGACCGGGGAGATCGAGCGCTGGGTGCAAGAGATCGTCGAGGAGCTGGATTCCTACACTGAGATCTCTCCGTCGGGCACCGGCGTGCACATCCTGCTCCGGGCTCGGCTGCCTGAAGGCCGCAACCGCAAGGGCCGCTTCGAGGCCTACGACCGGGGCCGCTTCTTCACCGTCACGGGGCGCCACCTCTCAGGCACTCCGAAGACGATAGAAGAGGGTCAGGAAGTGCTGGAACGCGTCCTGGAGCGCATGTTCGGGGCGGAGAGCATGAACGGTAACAGAGAGCCCACGGCGGCTTCTGAGGGCGATTCTGGAAGTCTCCCGGACGCGGAGCTGGTGGAGCGTGCGGGGAGAGCGAAGAACGGCGAGAAGTTCCGGCGGCTGTGGGCTGGAGATGCGAGCGATTACCGCTCTACCTCCGAAGCGGATCTGGCATTGTGCGGGATGCTGGCGTTCTGGACGGGAGGGAACGCAGAAAGGATAGATGCTCTCTTCCGGCAGTCGGGCCTCTACCGGGCGAAGTGGGAGCGGGAGGATTACCGCAGAAGGACGATAAGCGAGGCCCTGCGTGGCAAGACGGAGTTCTACACGCCACGGGAGGAGATCGAACTCACGAAGAGTCACCGGCGTGATTCTCTGCCCGAAGAAGAGGTAGGCCGGATTCTCTCCAGTGTCGAACCGGAGCGTGTGGAGTGGCTTTGGCCGGGGCGGCTGGCGCTCGGCAAGCTCGTGCTCGTGGACGGGGACCCGGGACTGGGCAAGAGCGCGATGGTGCTGGACCTCGCAGCGCGTGTTTCGGCCGGCGGGCGCTGGCCGGACGGCGCAGCGTGTGAGGCTGGCGGGGTGGTGCTGCTCTCTGCCGAGGATGGACTCGCCGACACGATACGGCCGCGTCTGGACGCAGCCGGAGCGGACACGTCGAGGATACTCGCCCTCGCCACCGTGCCGGACGAGGAGGATCGCGAGAGGATGCTCAGCATACCTGAGGACCTGGCGCTCATCGAGCGGGGCATCCGGCGCGTGGGAGCGCGTCTGGTGGTCGTGGATCCCTTGATGGCGTTTTTGTCGGGTGAGACCAACTCGCACAAGGATCAGGACGTGAGGCGTGCTCTTGCGCCCCTCGCTGCTCTCGCCGAGGGGTGTGGGGTGTGTATGGTCGTGATCCGGCACCTGAACAAAGCCACCGCGCACAACCCGCTTTACCGGGGCGGCGGATCGATAGGGATCATCGGTGCGGCGCGGATGGCGTTCGTGGTCGGCAAGGACCCGCAAGACGAGAACCGCCGTGTGCTGGCAGCAACGAAGAACAACCTTGCTGCTGCGCCACAGAGCCTCGTGTTCTCCCTCGAGGAAGCTGAGAACGGCTCCGTGAGGGTCAGGTGGCTCGGATCCTCCGAGGTCTCTGCAAAAGACCTTCTCGCTCCAGCACGTGAGGAGCACGCGGATGCACGGGACGAAGCCGTCCTTTTCCTCCGGGAGATCCTCGCGGGTGGTCCCGTACCGGCCAAAAAAGTGATCGAAGAGGCGGACGGCGCAGGGATAGCGGAGAAGACCCTGCGCCGGGCAAAGAAAGAACTCGGCATCCTGGTGTATCGGGAGAACACCGAAGGAGAGAAACGCGGAGCCGGACGGTGGCTGTGGCGACTGCCGGAGATCAACGTTCAAGATGGCCAGGGCGGCCATCTTGAAGAGGGTGGCCATCTTGAACGAGAAATCCAAGAATCCCGCATAGATAAGCGGAATGTTCAAGATGGCCAGGGTGACCGCCTTGCACGACACGTTCAAGATGGCCAGGGCGGCCGTGTATCGGGGGTAGGTGGCCATCTTGAACAAAAGCGTGTGCGGGGGCGCGTGTGATGGGTGTGCACGCGCTACTCGAAGAGCTGGGAGCGCTCGGTGTCTATCTCAGGGTGCATGGTGAGGATCTGGAGTACGAGGGGCCCGAGGAGGCCATCACGCCGCAGCTCCTGGAGCGCCTGAGGGAGAACAAACACCGCCTGATCGACATCATCTCCTGCGAGACCGAAGGGGGGCGTCACCGGCTTCTTCAGCGTGCGCTCTCCTACCTCGCCGGCCGCTACGTCGAGGGTGCGGATCTTTCCCTGCTCGACGCTTACGAAGAGGAAGTGGATCGGCTATACGCCGACGGTACGCCGGAGGAGTTCTA
>JAIMBO010000048.1 GCA_023511405.1 Rubrobacteraceae bacterium | reverse complement strand
TGTCCGCTGCCAGGTGAAGGTAGGTGAAAAGCTGCTGGCCTTCTTTGAAGAGGGGGTATTCTTCGGGCAGGGGCTCTTTGACCTTGAGGATGAGATCGGAAGAAGAGAAGAGTCTCTTCTTGTCTTTTTCTATCCTCGCTCCGGCCTGCAGGTACTCTTCGTCGGCAAAGCCTGAGGCTTCTCCTGCTCCTTTCTCGATCAGGACGCTGTGGCCGTGGTGGGTGAGCTCCGCTGCGCCGTCTGGCTGCAGCGCCACCCTCCCTTCCTGGTCTTTTATCTCCTTTGGTACCCCTATCGTCATCGGCATGGCGCAACCTTTCCCTCGCCAGAAGACCCAAGCCATGTATAGCATAAGGCTTCTTCGGCCGTGACGGAGCCGGACGCTCTCGTTTGGAAGTATACTTACATCGATATATGAGAAGCTTCACCGGCAACCCAGGGGAAGCCCCGGACGAGGCGGCCTTCAAGATAGGGGAGGCGGCCAGGGTCTTCGGTGTCTCCGCGCAGACGCTACGTCTGTGGGAAAGAGAGCGTCTCATCCATCCCCGGCGCACCGAGCGCGGGTACAGGATCTACACCAGCCGGGACATCGAGCGCCTCCGCCAGATAAAACACCTGCGGAGCGTCGAAGGGCTCAACTTCGCCGCCATCCGAAAACAGATAGGGCCGGCCGTCGCGTGCGACGCGGTGACCGGGAAGGGAGCCGCGCCCGGCGAGCGGCTGCGTCGGCTCAGGCTCAAGCGGCGCAAGACGCTTCGGGAGGTCTCCGAGGCCACCGGGCTCTCGGTCTCGTTCATCTCGGCGCTCGAGCGCGGCGGTTCGGGTGCCTCGGTCGCCTCGCTCAGGCGCCTCGCGGATGCTTACGGGGTGAACATGCGGGAGCTCTTCGGCGTGGACGTCGTACACGACTCACCGCTGGTACGTGCCGGCGAAAGGGCCGTGATGCGCTGGGAGAACGGCGTACGCTTCGAGGAGATGGCGCCGGGGGGGCGGGCGATGGACCCGTCCTACGTCTACGTTCCAGCCGGTGCCGGAAGCGAAGGATTCTACTCGCACACCGGGGAGGAGTTCATCCATCTGCTCTCCGGCAAGCTCACCGTAGAGCTCAAGGACAACGGATGCTACCACCTCGAGCCCGGGGACACCCTCTACTTCCCCTCCACGGTCCCGCACCGCTGGTGGGCACCGGAGACCCACGCCGAGATGATCTACGTGAACAACCCCCCGACGTTCTAGAAGGGATCGAATTGGAACCAGAAGCCCGGCTGGAAGCGCTGCTCTCGCTACCCGCCCTCTCCGGACCCGTCGTCTCCCGCGACGGGCGGCACGTGGCCTGGAGCTGGTCGCGCCTCGCGCCGACCGCCGACGTGTATGCGGCCCCGGTAGACGGCTCCGGCGAGCCGGTGCGCCTGACCGAGACGGACGAGAACGCCTACCCCGTCTCCTGGACCCCGGACGGGAGCGGCCTCATCGTCGAGCAGGATACCGGCGGCGACGAAAGGTCCGTCCTCTACCTCGTCCGGCTCGAGAGACCGGGCGAGCTCGTCCCGCTCACCGAGGAGAGGCCCCGCTTCTTCATCCAGGGCGGCGAGCTGCACCCGAACGGACGATGGCTCGTCTACGCGGCGAACCTCGACCCCGAGAGCGGGAAGGAGGAAGAGGTATACCGCGTCTTCCGCCAGGACGTAAAAACTGGAGAGAGGCTCGTGCTTGCGACCCCGCGGAGGAGCGGCTACCTCGAGCCGCGCCTGAGCCCCCGGGGCGACCGCGTGCTCTACCACCGCAGCGACCTCGACCCCGCGGGGCGACAGGTCTGGCTCGCGGGCGTCGAAGGAAACGGGGACCGTGAGGTGCTGAACTTCGGGCCTGAGGCCAAGGTCGAGGCCTCGTGGCTCCCCGACGGACGCCGCGTCGTCTTCACCGCCGAGGCGGAGGGGAGGCGCAGGCTCGGGACATTCGACGCGGAGGAAGGCCGCGTGAGGTGGCTCATCGACGACCCGCGCCGCAACGTCGAGTACGCCTTCGCGCCGCCCGGAGGCCCGCTGGTCGCGGCGGAGATGCGGGAGGGGCGTCTCTCGGCGGTGCTCGTGGACCCGGAGAGCGGGGAGGAGAGCCAGCCGCCGCGCACGACGGGGAGTTTCGTCCCGATCGTCCGGGTGAGGGAGGGAGAGTGGGCCGGGCTCCTCTACTCCTCGACGCAGCCGGCGGACCTCGTCCTCGCCTCCCCATCCGGCACGAGGAGCCTGACCGGGCTGTGGGAGAGGACCAGGCTGCGTCCCGAAGACCTCGTCCCCGCGGAAGACTTCCGCTGGCGCTCGGTGGACGGACTCGAGGTGCAGGGCTGGCTCTACCGGGCACGCGGGGAGGCAGTCGGTACGGTAGTCCTCGTCCACGGCGGACCGACCAGCGTGAGCGAGGACAGGTTCAACGCCCAGGTACAGTTTTTCGCCGCGAACGGGTTCAACGTCCTCTGTCCCAACTACAGGGGGAGCACCGGCTTCGGGCTCGAGTTCCAGGAGAAGATCAAAGAAGACGGCTGGGGAGGGCGCGAGCAGGAGGACATAAGGCGCGGGATCGAGGCGCTCATCGAGGCCGGGATCGCCGAACCGTACCGGGTCGGGATCACGGGGACCTCCTACGGCGGGTACTCGGCGTGGTGCGCGATCACCCGCTACCCGCCCGAGATCGTCGCCGCCGCGGCCCCTGTCTGCGGGATGACCGACCTCGTCGTCGACTACTACTCGACCCGCCCGGACCTCAGACCCTACAGCGAGGAGATGATGGGCGGCTCTCCGGAGGAGATCCCGGAGAGGTACCGCGAGCGCTCCCCGATCAACCACGTGAAGAACATCCGGGGGCGCCTGCTCATCGTGCAGGGCGAGCGCGACCCGAACGTCACCCCCGAGAACGTCCGGGCGGTGGTGAAGGAGCTCGAACGGCACGGCATCCCCTACGAACTTTTGACCTTCGCGGACGAGGGGCACGGCATCTCGCGCCCCAAGAACCTGCGAGTCCTCTACCCGCGCCTGGCGCGCTTCTTCCGGGAGACGTTCGCGCAGGGCCCCGGGCTCGGTTAAACTCGCTTCCGGACGGAAAGGAGGCGTCGTACATGGCCGAATCCCCGGAGAGGCTGGCACCCGGCGTCTACAGGGTGGACGCGGTAGGGATCCCGAACGCGGTCAACGTCCTGCTGCTCGAGAACGACGACGGCTGGACGCTCGTCGATACCGGCGTCGCCGGCAGCGTGCGCCGTATCAGGGAGGCGCTCGGCACGCTCGGCTCCGGACCGGAGGAGATAAGACGCATCTTCCTCACCCACCAGCACTCCGACCACACCGGGGGGCTGCCGGGCATGCTGCAGATCGCACCGCAGGCCGAGGTCGGGGCCGCAGGGCGCGAGGCCGAGGTGATCTCCGGCAGAAGAGCCCCCGACGTGCAGGAGGGACGTCTGCTGCGCCTGATGTCCTCCAGGACAGCCCTCCCCACGGCGCCGGTCGGGAAGGTCCTGCACGAGGGGGACTTCGTTTCGGGGTTCCGGATCATCGCGACGCCGGGGCACACTCTGGGGCACGTCTCGCTCCTGCGCGACGATGACGGGCTGCTCTTCACCGCCGACGCCTTCGGATGCATGCCGCGCAGGCTCCGCGTCGGGGTGCGCCGCGCGTTCTGCACGGACTACGAGCTCGCGCGCCGCTCGGCCCGCAAGCTCCTCGAAGAGGAGTTCGCGACGGTCGTCTTCTCCCACGGCGGGACGCTGCGCGCCGGGGCCCGGGCCGCGCTGCGAGCCGCACTGGAGAGGTCGTGAGCGGTCGCTACGACGCGATAGTCGTGGGGGCGGGGCACAACGGCCTCATCGCCGCGGCCTACCTCGCCCGCGCGAGGCTGCGCGTCCTGGTCCTCGAACGACGGGAGATCATCGGTGGGGCGACGGTCACCGAGGAGATCTGGCCCGGCCACCGCCTCTCGACCTGCTCTTACGTGTGCAGCCTGCTCCTCCCCGAGGTGGTAAAGGACCTCGACCTCCCGCGCCACGGCTACAGCGTCCGGCCGCTCGACCCGCAGTACTTCGTCCCCTTCCCGGACGGGCGGTACATGATCTCCCACCTCGATACCGAACGAACGAAGCGGGAGATCGCCAGATTCTCCGAGAAGGACGCCGAAAACTACGACGCTTACCAGGCGATGTGGGATCGCATCATCGGCCGCATGCGCCCGCTCATGCTCGGCCCTGCCCCATCTCCCGCGCAGCTGGAGGCGGCCTTCTCCGGCCCGGAGGGCGAAGAGGACTGGCGCACCCTCACCAAGTCCAGCGTCGCGGAGGTACTCGACCGCTTCTTCGAGTCCGAGGAGGTCAAGGCCCCGCTGTGCGTGGGGGGTGTGATCGGGACGAACGCCGGGCCGCGCGATCCCGGCACCGCCTACGTCAAGTTCCACCACGTCCTGGGCAGCGTCGGGGGACATCAGGGCGCCTGGGGCTACGTGCGCGGCGGGATGGGTGAGGTCGCGGAGGCGATCGCCTCCTCCGCCAGGGAGCACGGGGCCGAGATCCTCACCGGGGCAGAGGTCGAGCGGGTGGAGCTCGACGACGGGGGCGTGCGCGGCGTCGTCCTCTCCGACGGCCGTTCTTTCGAGGCGGATACCATCCTCTCGAGCGCCGACCCGCACCGGACCTTCCTCGGGATGGTGGGGGAGGAGAGGCTGCCGCAGGAACTCGTCGAGGGCGTGAGACGGCTGCCGGTGAAGGGCTCCGTGGTCAAGGTCTTCCTGGCGCTCGGCGAGCTCCCGGACTTCGAGGCCCTGCCGGGGAAGGAGGTCGGGCCGCAGCACACCGGCGCGATCGTCATAAACCCCTCCATGGACTACCTGCAGAGAGCGTGGGAGGATTGCGCGCGCGGCCGCCCCTCGCAGAGGCCGTTCCTCGAGGCGTACATCCAGAGCGCGACCGAAGACGGGCTCGCGCCTCCGGGCAGGCACGTGATGAGCATCTTCTCCCAGTACGCCCCCTACGACCTGGCGGAAGGCAGCTGGGGGGAGAGGCGCGAGGAGATCGGCGAGAACATCGTCGCGACCCTCGCGCAGTACGCGCCGAACCTCCCCGGAGCGGTCGAACGCATGGAGGTGCTCGGCCCGCGCGAGATCGAGGAGAAGATCGGGATCACCGGCGGCAACATCTTCCACGGCGAGATGCGGCCGGAGCTGATGTTCTCCGGGAGGCCCGCGCCGGGGCTGGACGGCTACCGCACGCCACTCCGCGGACTCTACCTCTGCGGGGCCGGGGTCTGGCCCGGCGGGGCGGTCTTCGGGGCGCCGGGGCGCAACTGCGCGCTCGAGGTGCTGCGGGACGCGAAGCGGGGTTGAAGAGCTCCGCTCCCTGCCTGACGCCTACCCTGGAAGGATGGTCTCCATCTTGTCCAGATCGTCGCCGGTAAGCTTCCACCCGGCGGCGGAGGCGTTGCTCCGCACCTGTTCGGGCGAGGTCGCCCCCGCGATGACCGAGGCGACCGTGGGGCGGGAGAGGAGCCAGGAGAAGGCGAGGTCGAGGATGGTGTGCCCACGCTCTTCGGAGAAGGCGATGAGCCTCTCGACCACCTCCAGATTTTCCTCCGAGAGGAGCTTCCTGAAGCGTTCGCTTCCGGCTATGCGGGTTCCCTCCGGTACGGGCCGTCCCCGGCGGTACTTGCCCGTGAGGAGGCCGTTGGCGAGCGGGAAGTACGGGAGGAAGGCCATTCCCTGCCGCTCGCACTCGGGGAGCACCTCCCGCTCCGGTTCGCGGTGGAGCAGGCTGTACTCGTTCTGGACGCTCACGAATCGCGCCGCCCCGTCGCGCACCGCCTCCCCGGCCTCCCGGAGCTGGTCGGCGGAGAAGTTCGAGCAGCCGATCTCACGCACCTTCCCCGCCTTCACCAGTTCGTCGAGCGCGGCGATCGTCTCTCCTATCGGCACCTCCGGGTCGGGCCGGTGGAGCTGGTAGAGGTCTATGTAGTCGGTGCCGAGGCGCCTGAGGCTGTCCTCGACGGCCCGCCGGACGTAGTCGGGGTGGGCTCCTTTTCGCTCCTCGTCGATCTCGCTGCCGAACTTGGTGGCGATCACGGCTTCCTCGCGCCGGGAGCCGAGCGCCCGTCCGAGGAACTCCTCGCTTCTGGTCCCGCCGTAGACGTCCGCGGTGTCGAAGAAGTTTACGCCCGCATCGAGCGCGGCGGCGACCACGCCTGCGGTCTCACGCTCGTCGAGCCGCCACCCGAAGTTGTTGCATCCCAGCCCGACGACCGAGACCGAGAGCGAGCCGATCTTCCTGTACTCCATCTCTACCTCCCCTCCGCGAGGGCGGAGATCCTCTCCCGGGCCCCCGGGCCGTAGACTCCGCCGTGGTAGCAGATCACGTACTCCACATCGCAGGGCGCGAGCTTCGCGAGGGATGCCAGCGCCCGCTCCATGTCCGGGGTCGCGCCTTCGGCCGGACCGACGAGCTCGCCGTCCTCGACGTTGAGCTCGTCGCCGGAGATAAGGACCCGCGCACCCTCCAGGAAGAGGCTGATGTGCCCCGGGGTGTGGCCGGGGGTGTGGATGACCCTTATCCCGCCGTGGACCGGCAGCACCTCCCCGTCGGAGAGGGTGCGGGTGAGCCTGGCGGAGGGCGGGCTGGCAAGAAGACTCTCCATACGCCGCCGCTCATCGCCGGGGAGCGAGGAGACCATCCGCGCCAACCGCTCGGGGCTGAGCTTTATCGGGGTGCGCTCGCCCTCGATGTACGGCCGGTCGTCCTCGTGCGCCAGGACCTCGACGTCTCCCTCGAGCGCCCCGACGACTTCCGGGAGAGCCCCGATGTGGTCTATGTCCTGGTGGGTTAGGACGACGCGCCGGATATCCCCGAAGTCCGCGCCGGCCGCCGCGACTTCCCGCCTCAGATCGTCGAGCTGTCCGGGGAGCCCTGCGTCCACGAGCGTCGCGCCCTCGGCCCCGGCGATGAGGACCGGGTGGATCACGCGGCTGCGTCCCGAGAGGTTCATCTCGAGCTCGAGCGCGAAGACGCCGTCTGCAACCTGCTTCACGAAATACCCCCTCTCGAAAGATCCCGTTCCAAAATATCCGGAGACGATTATATCCCCGGCTCCTCCGGCATCCTGTGCACCTGGATCCGGACCTCCCCCTCCCCGTACTCCCGGCAGCGGGCCCGCACCCTCACCACCCCCTCCCCGCCGCGCACCCCCCGCACCCAGACCGCGCCGGCCCCGCCCGCCTCTCCGAGGTCGAAGGGGTTCTCACCTATGATCTCACCGGGTCCCTCCAGATCCAACACGACCTCTCCCGCGGCGCGGGGACGCGCGTTCCCGTAGCGGTCGGTGATGCAGAAGACGACCCTTGTTGCGTCCGAGCCGTCGCCGGATATCCCGGCGTCATCGGAGGAGACGGTGAGCCGGTCCTGCTCCTCGTCCGCCGAGAACACCCTGGAGGCGACCTTCCTCGCCCCCACGTAGCCGTCTATCTCGAGCTCAGGCCTGCTCCCCCGTACGACCCTGAGGTCGGCGAAGAAGGGCGGGTGGGGCAGGTTGCCGTAGCGGCTGCGGTCGGGGAACAGGGTGGAATGGTGCTCCCCGTCCATATAGACCTCGAGGCGCTCGCAGTTCGAGAAGATCGGGGCCTCCCCGCCCGGCCCGTCCGGCGTCTCCGGCCCGAAGCACCAGTAGAAGGCGGGCTCTATGACCGGCCCTTCGGCGATGTCCCTCTGCGCGCGGTAGAAGGCGGCGCCCGGTTTGGGGATCCGGAAGACGTCGCAGACCCCGGGGCTCTTGACGTCCCGGGAGGAGTCGACCGGGGAGTTGTAGTCGAAGGCGCACCAGCCGAGCACCCCGGCGATGCGCCGGTCGCCCGCGGCCGCCTCGTGGGCCCGCGCGTGGCGCATCGCCTGCAGGGTCTGCACCCGGGGTGGGTCGGTGCGCCGGTAGTGGCGGCGGAACCCCCGCAGCTTCCCGGGCGCCTTCTGCCCCACGGCCTCGGAGACGAGGTAGAGCGGTCTGTGGGGCGGTCCCGGCGGGAAGCTGTAGTCGTTGTGTCCGAAGACGTCCTGACGCAGGGGATGGCTTCTCCTGTGGTACGCGCCGGCGGTCTGGCGGGTGCCGTCGAGACCGTGGGCGAGGCGGTTGAGCGAGGCGAAGAAGCCGGGGTGGTCGCGGTCGGATTCGTTCACCCTCACGCCCCACACGACGACCGAAGGGCGGTTGCGGTCGCGCAGGATCATACGCCGCACGCCCTCCGCCGCCGCCTCCCGCCACCTCCTTCCGCCGACGTGGTGCCAGCCGGGCATCTCCTCCCAGACCAGGAGCCCGAGCTCGTCGCAGGCGTCGAGGAAGGCCTCCGACTGCGGATAGTGCGAGCAGCGGACCATGTTGCAGCCAAGCTCTCTTTTGAGGATCTCGGCGTCTTTGCGCTGGATTCGCGCGGGCATCGCCCCGCCGACGTGGGGGAAGAGCTCGTGCCGGTTGAGACCTCTTATCTGAAGACGCCGGCCGTTGAGGAAGAAGCCCTCCGGCGTGAAACGCGCCTCCCTGAAGCCCGTGCGCACCCTCCTGCGATGGACCTCGAGCCCCCCACGCATGAGACGCGCCTCGACCTCGTAGAGCCTCGGATGCTCGACGTCCCACCGCTCCACCTCCCCGACCCCGCAGAGCGGGATGCGTACGGTCCCGCGGGCGACGCCCCCGCGACCCTCCGCAACGACGCACCCGCCGTCGAGCAGGAGGACACGGACCGAGAGGCCTTCCTCCGGCGGCCCGTCGAGCGAGAGCAGCGCCTCCACCACCCCCCTCTGCCCCACCCGTACGAACACGTCTGAGACGAACGTATCGGGCACCACCTCGAGCGAGACGCCCCGGTGTATCCCGCCGAAGGTGTCGAAATCGAGAGCCCTCCCGCCGAAGGGAGGGACGTCCCGCAGGCTCCGCCGGGTGTCGAGCACGACCGAGAGCAGGTTGTCCTCCTCCGGAACGAGGTGCCCGGTGAGCTCGAAGCAGAACGGGGTGTAGCCGCCCCTGTTCTCGCCGAGCAGCGTACCGTTGATATAAACCTTCGATACACACATCGCTCCCTCGAAGCGGACGAAGGCGCGCTTCCCGGTCCAGACCGCCGGTGGGGTCAAGTGCCGGCGGTAGATCCAGACCCCCTCGTAGCGGGAGCGGTCCACGTCGTGCCAGGGGAGGCGGGCGACGGAGTGGGGGAGCGTGACGGGCTCGAAGCCGGAATCGTCGAAGCCGGGCAGGTGGGCCCCTTCTCTCATCCGCCCGCCGAAGAGCCAGCCGCCGTCGAGCGGGATCACGCCCGGCGGCGGCGCTGGAGGAGCAGGGTGGTGACGCTGCGGGGGGAGAGGGCGGCGACGAGCAGGTCGCGGTGCACCGACGGCGGGGCCACCGGCTCGAGGTTGCGGCTCTCGCTCGTCTCGTAGGCGGCGGTAGGATGAAGGTGCGGCTCTGGGAGGCGCAGGCGCAGGGTGCGAGGTGAGCGGGAGTCGTTCGTGGCGACGATCTGCCACCCGCCACCGCCCGAGAAAGCCAGCACCTTGAGGCCCGCGGGAGCGCCGAGCACGTCGTGGCGCAGGTATCCGGGGCGGACGAAGCGGCTGAAGTTACCCATGACCCAGTAGCGCTTGGTCAGGTAGAGCTGCTGGTTGCCGTTCTCCCGGTAGTCCGGGTCGTAGTAGATGAGGCCCTTGTCGTAGCCGAGGTAGTTCATACGGTAGGGACAGGAGGGGTCTTTCATCGGGTCACAGCCGAGGGCAGAAGAGAGCGCCACCCACCAGTGCCAGGCCGCGTCGTTCGCCTGGGTGAGGTCCTGATGAATCGCGCCGGCCATCCACAGCGCATTGGTCATCGTCGGGTCGTACTGCCGGCCATAGGTCTTCGTCCGGCTGTCCCAGCAGCTGATCTCGGTCATCCACAGCGGGCGGTCGAAGAACTCCCCGACGAGCCGCCGGGCCCGCCGGAGCGTCGCGTCGTCCGGGTAGTCGTACGTGTGGTGGGCGAGGGCTGCGACCTGCTCCGCCGCTGCCGGGACGTTCATCCAGGCCGGGACCTCGGGGATGAACTGGCTGCCCACCTGGCTCGACTCGTCGGCGACGACGCGCGAGTGCGGGGCGCGGCGGGCGAGCTCCCGCCCCAGGTGCTCGACCAGTATCGCCCGCTGGATGATCGGGACGGCCATCCCCTCCTGCACCCCCCCGCCCCAGACGTAGTCCGGCTCGTTCATCGGGCTTATGTACGAGAGGGTTATACCCTCGCTCCGGAAATGCTCCGCCACGTCCGCCAGGTAGCGGGCGTAGTGCGGTTCGGCGCCGCGGATCAGGTACCCACCCGTGTTCAGGTGGTTGGTGATCCAGATCGCAGGGGCGCTGTTCGCGAAACCGACGATGATCGGGACCCCATGCCCGGCGGCGAGCTCCAGGAAGAGCCTTCCGCCCGGGTCGCGGCTCCAGTCGTAGACGCCGGGACGCACCAGGAAGGTCTGGGGCGCGTGCTCGGGGATCCTCACCCCCACCCCTCCCCCGCCGATGTTGTAGCGGTAGACGCTGAGCCCTATCCCCTTCTCCCGGTCGAAGAGGAGCTCGCCCACCCTCCTCTGCACCCCGGGGTCGAAGTGGACGAGGTCGTTGGGCCACCAGGCCCCCGACGCCCCGAAGCCCTGCATGATCTGGGAAGGGTCCTTCCTGACGGATGCCACAGAGGAACGGTCCTCCGATAGGAACCAGGGCTTCCTGCCGCCCGCGGCGATGGCCGCCGCGGCGGCTCCGGTCACCCCGAGCTTCAGGAGGTCCCTCCGACTGATCTTCTCTCCGAATCCCAAACGCATCTCACCCATCGAGCGCCGAAAAGCTTCTCAAAGAGCTTGCACCGGGCCGGTGCAAGAGGGTGCATAAGATGGTACGCTTCTGCGCCCGGCAAGGTTTTGTACCGTGGGATCCCCGCGGTGGCCGGTAGAACGATGACCACCATCGGCGGCCTCCCAACCCTGCACTTCAGGGTACGGCCGCAGGATCTCGAACACCACTCTCAAGCCCCCCTCCTCTACTCGTCCCTGAGGTTCAGGTACTCGTCGACCCGGAACCTGAACCCTGTGCCGTGGCGCCCTCCGGAGGAATCCTCCGCCACGAACCGCAGGCGCGGTCTCCCGCCGTAGCCCGCGTCCCGCAGCGTGCGGGCGAGCGTCTTCGCCCGCACCCAGAACCTAACCGACTCTCCGGGTGAGAGCGTGCACGGCAGGCTGCGCTCCCCCTCGAACCCCTCGCCGAAGAACACCCCGGAGCCGTCCGCAGGCTCCACCCCGATGCGCCGCACCTCGGCAGCAACCTCACCCGTGTTGGCGACCTCGAAGAAGGCGTACAGCGGCGAGATCTCCTGTTCGTCGGGGAGGGTGAAGGCGCCGGGCGAGTAGCCCAGAGAGAGCCGCACTCCTCCCCCGCGCCTTCGGAAAAGGAACCTCATACGGGCAAGGATAACACCCGCTCAGCCGCCCAGCGCATCCCGGATTATCCGGTCGTGGTCGAAGGCGAGCTCGACGACGGCGGGGTCCAGAAGCAGCGCCTCCGAGGCGTCGTCGGAGCCCCGGGGCTCGGCGTCGCCGCCCACGGGATGGGCCAGAAACGCCACCGAGACGTTGTGGCCCCGTGGGTCCCGGGCCGGTTCGGAATAGACCCCGACGAGCCGATCCAGCTCGACCTCGAGCCCGGTCTCCTCCCGGACCTCGCGCCGGGCGGCCTGCTCGACCGTCTCGCCGACGTCCACGAACCCTCCTGGCAGCGCCCAGCGGCCCCTGAAAGGTTCGTTGGCCCGGCGGATCAGGACGACCCTGCCGTCCCGGTCCGGGATCACGACGTCCACCGTGAGCTTCGGTGTCTCTGGTGCGGGCATATCCGGCAAACCTCCTCTCGAAACGACACCGCGCTCTCTTTACCCGTACGCGCGGTCCTCAACCCCGTCCCTCGGGGATCAGAGCGGCGAGCCCGGCCCCGAGCAGGCACAGAACGGCCGAGACGGCGAAAGCAACTGCGAACGCCACCTGTGCCGGTCCTCCGGAGGTGGTGAACGTGGCGAGGAGCACCGCCCCGACCTGCCCGCCGATGCCACCCCCGACCCGGCGCAGGACGCTGTTCAACGCGTTCGATATGCCCGTGTCGCGCACGCTCACGGCGCGGGTGACGAGGTTTCCGCCGGAGCTCACGCCGAAGCCCATCCCGAACCCGAGCAGGAACATCTCCGGCCCGATCTGCCAGGGCTCTTCGTGCCAGACGGCGAGCAACGCGGTCCCAGCGGCGGCGAGCAGCATCCCGCCGGCGAAGGTCCACTTCGATCGCAACCGGCGGCCGATGGCTCCCGAGAGGGGGCCAGCGGCGAGCTGCCCCAGGGCGCCCGGCACCAGGAAGAGCCCCGCTCCGGCGGCCCCGTGCGCGGACTCTACGAGCTGGGGGATCAAAAAATAGCTGCCGAAGAGCGCGTACCCCAACGTCATGGTGGCCAGGTTCGTGCGGAGCACCGCCGGCGCTCCGAAGACGTGCAGGTCTATCAGCGGGTTCTCGGTCCGCAGCTCGCGCACCACCCATCCGGCGAGCAGCGCGCAGGCGAGAACGAAGAGCCCCACGACCACCCCGGAGGTCCAGCCCAAAGAGACCCCTTCGGTCAACGCCAGGAGCAGCGCGGCGAGCGACCCGCCGAAGAGGACTCCTCCGGCGACGTCCAGCCGGCCCTCTTCCCCTCGCCGGGAAGAAGGCGGGACGAAGAGGGCGACGAGCGTCATCCCGGCAAAGATGGCCACCCCTCCGACGGCGAAGATCAGCCGCCAGGAAGCAAACCCGGCGATGAGGCCGCCGAGGCCGAGGCCGAGGGCGGTCCCGATCCCGAACCCCCCGGTCAGCGCCCCGATCGCCGTGCCCAGGCGGTCCGCGGGCAGCACGTCGCGCACCAGAGCGAAGGTCAGGGGGAAGACCGCTCCACCTATCCCCTGCAACCCGCGGAAGAAGACGAGGACGGCGATGTCCGGCGAGAGCGCCGCGCCCACCGATCCCACCAGAAAGACCCCCAGCGCCCACAGGAGCATCCGCCTGCGCCCGCGACGGTCGCCGAGCCTGCCCACGAAAGGCGTGGCGGCGGAGGAGACGATCAGGTACCCCGAGAGCAGCCACGCGCTCCACTCGGGGGTGGAGCCGAAGTCCCGCTCGATGGTCGGGATGGCCGGGATCACCGCCGTCTGCTGGAAGGCGAAGGCGATGTCCGCGACGAGGAGCGCGACGAAGACGGCCCGGTAGCCACGTGGGCCGTCTTCGTGTTTCGTTCGAGGTCTCTCGTTCAAGCCATGGACTCCTGATGGATCTCGCAAACCGGCAACAAGCCCTCTTGGTGATGTTCTAGCACCGCA
The DNA here is from genome assembly GCA_023511405.1 of Rubrobacteraceae bacterium. GTDB lineage: Bacteria > Actinomycetota > Rubrobacteria > Rubrobacterales > Rubrobacteraceae > Rubrobacter_E > Rubrobacter_E naiadicus. The sequence goes on along the minus strand of JAIMBO010000048.1, from coordinate 4,668 downwards.
CACGCCGCCCGGCCTCCACGAGGCGTTATCCTTTGTGTGCATGGTGCGGGAGAGGAAGACATGAAGATCCTTGCGGTCAGCGACGAGGTGGAGCGGGTGCTCTACGGGCCCGCGCTCGAGTCCTACGCCGGGGGGGTGGAGGCGGTCGTCTCCTGCGGAGACCTCCCCTTCGACTACCTCGAGTACCTCGTCACGGTCCTCGGCGTGCCCCTCTTCTACGTCCTCGGCAACCACGATCCCGCTCCTGAGAACGGGAAGCACCCCGGCGGGTGCACCCCACTCGACGGGCGCATCGAGGAGCTCGGCGGGCACGCCCTCGCCGGCCTCTCGGGCTCCCACCTCTACTCGGACGGTCCCAACCAGTACACCGAGCGCCAGATGCGCCGCCGCGCCCGACGCCTCTCTTCACACATAAGGAGGCGCACGCTGTTCGGCAGACCCGCCCCCGACATCTTCGTCTCCCACGCGCCGCCCTTCGGCCTCGGAGACAGGGAGGACGTCTGCCACACCGGCTTCGAATCGTACCTCAAGCTCATAGACCGGCACCACCCGTCCCTCTGGCTGCACGGCCACGTCCACCTCTACGGCCCGGAGCCGGAGCGTGTAACGAAGAGGGGCTCGACCAGGGTGGTGAACGTCTTCGGACACCGCATCCTCGAAGTTTGAGATACGCATCATGAACCACCTTGTAACCGGTGCCGGCCCGGTATAAATTCTCGTTCGTGGCCAGCGATCTCATCGGCACCGGAGCCCAGGCAGACCGGGACTTCAGCGTGGCGCGCAGGAAGGCCTTCCTGCGCAGGCTAGGTGCCTTCCTGCGCAACGACCCGGCCTCGAACCAGCTGCTCTCCTTCGAGGAGGTAAAAAAAGCGCTCGGGGCCGTCGAGCAGGTCTACCTCGGGATGCGGGTCGTCCCGGTCGACAAGATCGTCGGCAGCGTCGGGCGCCACCGCGACTTCGATCGGGCCTTCCTGCCCTCCAAGCCGGATCTCGGCGCCCGCTGGAAGCGGATAGACCAGCTCATGCAGCGCGCCGAGGAGCTGCCCCCAGTGAGCCTCTACAAGATCGGGGACGCCTACTTCGTGCAGGACGGCAACCACCGGGTCTCGGTCGCCCGCATGCAGGGGGTCGAGATGATCGACGCCGAGGTGACCGAGCTGCGCACCCGCGTCCCTATAGACGCGAGCATCACCCCCGCGGAGCTTTTGCACAAGCTCGAGCAGCGCAGGTTGCTCGAACGCCTCCCGATGGACCGCGTCCTGCCGGAGATAGAGGTGCGCTTCTCGGACGTCGGGGACTACCGGAGGCTGGCCTCCTACATCGAGGCCCACGGCTTCAGGCTCTCCCAGCTCTGGCGCCGCTACGTCTCTCCCGAGGAGGTCCTGCGCGACTGGTACGAGTACTCCTACCGCCCGATAGTCGAGATGATCCGGGAGGAGAGGGTGCTAGACGCCTTCCCCGGCCGCACCGAGCTCGACCTCTACCTCTGGATCGTCGAGCACCGGGAGCGGCTCGCGCTCGAGACCCGCGACGAATCGGTGAGCCCCTCCGACGCGAAGGAGGATCTCCTCCGCCGCGAGCGCAGAACCCTCCGCCTGCCCCTGCTGCACCGGGACGGCGACCACTGAGGTGAACCTTCGCAGGGAGGGCGGAGCTTGCACCAGGACGCTGATGCGATAGTCGTCGGGGCGGGGCTCGCGGGGCTGGTCGCCGCCTGCGAGCTCGCCGGGGCCGGAAGGCGCGTGATCCTGCTCGACCAGGAACCCGAACGGTCGCTCGGCGGGCAGGCGTACTGGTCCTTCGGCGGGCTCTTCCTCGTCGACTCCCCCGAGCAGCGGCGGTTCGGGATAAGGGACTCGGTGGAGCTCGCGCTCCAGGACTGGATGGGAACCGCGGGCTTCGACCGCGAGGAGGACCGCTGGGCGCGCCGGTGGGCCGAGGCCTACGTGGAGTTCGCCGCGGGCGAGAAGCGCTCCTGGCTCCGGAGCCTCGGGGTCGGCTTCTTCCCGATAGTCGGCTGGGCCGAGCGAGGGGGCCGCGGGGCCTCCGGGCCGGGCAACTCGGTCCCGAGGTTCCACATCGTGTGGGGCACAGGCCCCGGTCTCCTCGAACCCTTCGTCGAGAGGCTCCGCGCGGCCGAGAGGCGGGGCAGGGTCTCGCTCCGCTTCAGACACCGGGTCACGGCGCTCGAGGCGGAGGGCGGACACGTCTGCGGCGTGCACGGTGAGATCCTCGAACCTGGCGGCGCGGAGCGCGGGAGAGCGAGCTCACGCCGGGTGGTCGGAGAGTTCTCGCTCCGGGCTCAGGCCATCATCGTCGCCTCCGGCGGGCTCGGCGGCAACCACGAGCTGGTGCGCAGAAACTGGCCCGGATGGCTCGGACGACCACCGCGACGGATGCTCTGCGGGGTTCCGGCCCACGTCGACGGCGGGATGCTCGAGGTCGCGGCGAGAGCCGGGGCCCACCTCACGAACCTCGACCGCATGTGGCACTACACCGAGGGGATCGAGTACCCGGACCCGATCTGGGAGAACCACGGCATACGCATCCTCCCCGGCCCCTCCTCGCTGTGGCTCGACGCCCGCGGCCGCCGGCTGCCGCCCCCCCTCTTCCCCGGCTTCGACACCCTGGGCACCCTCCGGCACATCCTGCAGACCGGATACGACCACACCTGGTTCGTGCTCACGCGCCGGATACTCGAGAAGGAGTTCGCCCTCTCCGGCTCGGACCAGAACCCGGACCTAACCGCAAGGAGCGTCCCCCGGGTGCTCGGGCGGCTGCTTCCGGGCGCGCCGGCCCCGGTAAAGGGGTTCGTGCGCGCGGGCCGGGACTTCGTCACCGCCCGCACCGTCCCCGAGCTCGCGCGGAGGATGAACGCCCTCACAGGCGGCGACCCACCCCTCGATCCGGCGCTGCTGAAGGAGGAGATCGTCGCCCGCGACCGCGAGCTCGCGAACCCGTTCGGCAAGGACCTGCAGGTGGCGGCGATCCGGGAGGCCCGCCGCTACGCGGGCGACAGGCTCATCCGGGCCGCAAGGCCCCACCGGTTGCTCGATCCCGGCGCCGGTCCGCTCGTCGCGGTGCGGCTGCGCATCCTGACCCGCAAGACCCTCGGCGGCATACAGACCGACCTCTCCTCGCGGGCGCTCGGGGCCGACGGCACACCCATCCCGGGCCTCTACGCCGCCGGGGAGGCGGCAGGCTTCGGGGGTGGGGGGATGCACGGCTACCGCTCGCTCGAGGGGACCTTCCTGGGCGGATGCCTGTTCTCCGGCAGGGCGGCCGGACGGGCCGCCGCTTCGGACATCCTGTAGGAGCTCAGCCGGCCGGGAAGATCTCCTTGACACCCACGATGTGGTACCAGCCCGCCGGGATCCTGTCGTAGCGCACCACCGTGCCGGGCTCGGGCGCGTGGATCATGCGCCCGTCGCCGGTGAGGATCCCGACGTGGGTTATCCCGGGCCCGTAGCCGCTGGCGTACCCGAAGACGAGGTAGCCCCGCTTGAGGTCCGTGCGCGGGACTTTCCTTCCCACCGGGCTGTCGTACTGCTGGGCCGCGTTGTGCGGCAGGCTCACGCCGAGCTGCCCGAAGACCCGCATCGTGAGCCCAGAGCAGTCGACGCCGTCGCGCGAGGCCCCGCCGTAGCGGTAGGGCACGCCGAGCCAGCTCCTGGCCACCCGCAGCACGTCCGCCCCGGTGTACCCGCTCTGACGGTTGCGGACGTAGCGCACGACCTTGACCGCATCCGCGATGATGTACCCCTGAGAGCTCGACTGGCGGGTGATCTTCACCCGCCACTGGTCGCCGGCCCCGAGCCGGAATACCCCGAGACGAACCCACCTTCCACCGTTCCTGCGCTGGTCGACGTGCATCCAACGCCAGCCGGAGGTCGTCCTGACCCCGACGCGCACACGACCGTTGTAGCCCTGGTTGGCCGGCCAGCGGGCGTAGACCACGTAGCGCGCCGTCCGCGGGACCCGAACTTTGAACGAGGCCGGGTCCTGCTTTCCGGCCGGTTTCGCGAAGCGGTAGTTTCTGCCGTACTTCTGGTCGCTCCAGTGGCTGTAACCCCACGCCCGGGAAGCGGAGAACCTCCCCTTGGTGGCGTTGTCGACCACCTGCGTGTAGGGCGCGGCCTCGGCCACGGGTACGAAGGCCAGATAAGCGAGAACCGCCGCCGCGAGGGCGAGCGCGGCAGAGAGGTGTTTTGATCTCCGGTCCATTTCCCCCCTCCAAGTCCGGACAATCTTTTCGGGGCAGTATAGACGAAACGAGCGCAGCCCGCTGAAAGGGCGGGAGCTTTCGGGGAGCGGCTCCCGCCCTCTTGCACCTCCTCAGGAGAGCCAGCGGACTATCTCGACCTTGTTCTCGGTGAAAAACCTCACCCCATCCTTGCCCGTGGCGTGCAAGTCCCCATAGAAGGATTTCTTTATCCCGTTGAACGGCATGAACGCCATCGGCGCCGCTACTCCTATGTTGACCCCAAGCATCCCCGCCTCTATGCGCTCACGCCAGCGCCTTACCGCCGCTCCACTCTCGGTGAAGATCGAGCAGGCGTTGCCAAAGGCAGATCCGTTGGTGAACTCTATGGCTTCATCGAGGTCGGGTACACGGACTACGGAGAGTACCGGCCCGAAGATCTCTTCTCTTGCTACCCGCATCTTGGC
>JAIMBO010000206.1 GCA_023511405.1 Rubrobacteraceae bacterium | reverse complement strand
GATCTCGCGGTCTCGCTCTCCGGGCGCGGGTACGAGGTGGTGCCGCACCTGTCGGCGCGTTTGATCCGTGACGAGGAGCACCTCTCGGGGATACTGGAGAGGCTCGGGGAAGCCGGGGTGAGAGAAGCCTTCGTCATAGGCGGGGATGCGAAGAGCCCTCTGGGCGTTTTCGAAGATGCGCTGAGCCTGCTCCGGGCGATGGATGCGCTGGGGCATCCCTTCCAGGAGATTGGGATAGCAGGATACCCCGAGGGGCACCCGCTCGTCGAAGAGGAAGATTTGGGGCGCATTCTCAAGGAGAAAGCACCCTACGCCAGCTACATCGCCACCCAGATATGCTTCGACGCCGAAGTCATCGGCGGTTGGATCGGCCGGGTGAGGCGCACGCTCGGGGTGGAGCTGCCCGTATACGTCGGGTTGCCCGGTCCGGTCGACGCCAGGAAGCTCGCCAGGATCGCGGGCGGCATCGGGCTCGGGCAGTCCGCACGCTTCCTGCAGAAGCAGAGAAGCTGGGTGTTGAGGCTGCTTCTCCCCTTCGGCTACAGGCCAAACCGCCTGCTCGAAGAGCTGGAGGGTGTATTCGAAGATCCCGAGGCCAACGTGGCCGGACTGCACATAAACACCTTCAACGAGCTCGCAAGAGCAGAGGCGTGGCGTGCCGAGATGCTGAGAAAGCTCTAGAGTAGAAACCAAACGTCGAGCAACCTTTTAAGGAGGTCCCGGAGGAAGATGAGCGGCAGGTTCCCGTCCAACCTCGAGGTCGCGAGATCAGCGAAGCTACTCCCCATAGAAGAGATAGCCCGCTCGATGGGGATAGAAGAGCGCCACCTCTACCCCTACGGCAAACACGTGGCGAAGATAGACCTCTCCGCCATCGAAGATCTCTCCGAGAGACCAAAGGCCAGGTACATCCTCGTCTCCGCCATAACCCCCACCCCCCTTGGAGAAGGCAAGACCACCACCACCGTCGGCCTGGCGCAGGGGATGAAGCAGATCGGCAAGAGGGCGACCATAGCCATAAGACAGGCCTCGATGGGGCCGGCTTTCGGGATAAAAGGCGGGGCCGCGGGAGGCGGCTACAGCCAGGTGGTGCCGATGGAGACGCTCAACCTCGGCCTCACCGGTGACGGGCACGCCGTAACAGAGGCACACAACATGCTCGCCGCCATGATCGACAACCACCTCTACCAGGGCAACGCTCTGGGGATAGACGCCCACTCCATAACCTGGAAGCGCGTCATGGACGTAAACGACCGGGCGCTCAGGAACATCGTCATAGGCCTCGGGGAGAGAACGGACGGCATCCCGCGCCAGTCGGGCTTCGAGATAACCGCCGCCTCCGAGCTCATGGCCCTCCTCGCCCTCGCCACCTCGCTCGAAGACATGCGGGAGAGGATGGGCCGGATAGTCGTAGGCTACACCGGGGAAGGCGAGCCGGTCACAGCGGAGGACATAAAAGGGGCTGGGGTGATGGCCGCGATCATGAAAGAAGCCATAAAGCCCAACCTCATGCAGACGACCGAGAACACCCCCGCCCTGGTGCACGCGGGCCCCTTCGGCAACATCGCCACCGGCAACTCCTCGGTGGTCGCGGACCTCATCGGCATCCACACCGGGGACTACCTCATAACCGAAGCGGGCTTCGGCACCGACATGGGAGCGGAGCGCTTCTTCAACATAAAGTGCCGCACCTCCGGGCTCACCCCCGACGCCGCGGTCATAGTCACGACCGTAAGGGCGCTCAAGGCCCACTCGGGGCGTTACCAGATCGTAGCCGGCAAACCCCTCCCCGAAGAGATGCTCGAGGAGAACCCCGAAGACGTCCTCGCAGGGGCCGAAAACCTCAAGAAACACATCGAGAACATAAAGCTGCACGGCATCCCTGCCGTGGTCGTCGCGAACTCCTTCCCTACCGACCACCCCTCAGAGCACGAGGCCATAAGAGAGGTCGCGGAGCAGGAGGGCTGCCGCATGGCCGTGAGCAACCACTTCGCAAAAGGAGGGAAAGGAGCGGTGGAGTTCGCCGAGGCCGTCGCCGAAGCCGCAGAGGAGAAGAGCGACTTCAGGATGCTCTACCCCGAGAAAGCTCCCCTCAAGGAGAAGGTAAAGACCATAGCCCGGAAAGTCTACGGTGCAAAAGACGTCGAGTACTCTCAGGAGGCGAACAGGCAGATAGAGAGCTTCCAGAAGAGAGGTTACGGCAACCTCCCCGTGTGCATCGCCAAGACCCAGCTCTCCATCTCTTCCGATCCCGCGCTCAAAGGAGCCCCGAAGGGCTGGACGCTCCCGGTGAGGGAGGCGCGCCTCTCCGCAGGAGCAGGCTTCGTCTACCTCATCTGCGGCCAGATGCGCACCATGCCCGG